>NZ_JBDKWG010000131.1:0-371 GCF_040151475.1 Reichenbachiella sp. MALMAid0571
TTGGAATGGATGGATCGCTCAACGTAACGTCTATATCGGCGACTGAACTGCAGCCTGATTCTGTTATACTGATGTTGTTGTAAACTCCGGCACTCAATCCACTGATTGTTCCGACATTGCCTGATACAACCATACTGAACGCTTGAGAAGCTGAAGAGCCGTCTTCATAATCTAAGGTATAAGTCCCGTCAGACAGGTTGCCGGTCGTCAACGTAATGCTTCCGTCTGTACCGGAACAGGCCGTTGGGTTACTCTCAGCATTACCTGACAAGGTTGGAATGGATGGATCGCTCAACGTAACGTCTATATCAGCGACTGAACTACAGCCTGATTCTGTTATACTGATGTTGTTGTAAACTCCCGCACTCAAT
>NZ_JBDKWG010000132.1:0-181981 GCF_040151475.1 Reichenbachiella sp. MALMAid0571
CCCATCAGTATTTTCAGATTTCATGTTGTCCGATGCACTTGGTTTTGGATTGGGACTTGGAATGAGAAACCTGCAACCAACCTACACCGGCAGAGTGATCCTGAAACTAAACAACAACTTCGGAGGCCGCAACTACAGACAGAAAAGCGCATACAGATACAGATAATTGGTAGTCATTTTGAAACATTACAACCAGCTTGGGCATGGGCGGCTATTTAATAGTCGTCCATGTTTTTTTGATTTTTAGTCCAATACAAAAGTGAATTCATTGTAAGCTTCCTTGTTCCATGCCAGGTGTTTGGTGCTGGGGGAAATAGCAAAAAAAGGAGAGAATGTTCGTACTTTTACTGTTTTTCCGTCAGGAAGAAATTCCAAAATCCTCAACCATCCATCACCACCGTTTCCATGCCAGCCACCACCCATAGCCTGAGCATTGAAAGTCACCTGATTCACTTTTTTGCCTCCGGTATTTTTGTCTGTTCTAAATCCGACATGTTCTTTAAAATTATCAGCTCCACCGATGTGACCAGAAAATACCATCTGTACATTTTTTGAAGGCTGTACCAATTTCTCCCAAATGGCTTTCCCGTAGTTACCGTCTGTTATAGGGTAGTTTTCTTTTTCTATGTGTTGGTTTTTTGAGTTGAGGTAAGAGTGAGTAAGTACTGCGACAGTGTGGTCTTTGTACGTCTCTTTTTTTACTACATTCTGAGCCCAATAGATCACAGTGTCTCTCGGGGCAAACTCCAGATTCATGAATAGGAATTTACGGTTGTGAGGAGAAATAAATTCAAAAGCAGCGTTTTGGAGTGTTGGTTTGCCTTCCTTGTTTTTTCCTGCTTCCTTTAAGATCTTGACGTTGGAGAGGTTTCTATGGGCAGGAAAGTATTCGTTATAGTTCGAACTTCTGTTTTCTACGCTTTTATATCCAAAATCATGATTGCCTGCAGCCAAGATATATGGCACTTTGTTGTCCAGTCTTTCAAATGCCCTTGATACGGCAATCCACTGACTTCTGCTTGGCTCATTGCCATTCACATTGTCAGGCACTAAAAGTTCATTTTGTTCCACCAGATCACCCGTACACAGCACCATTTCAATATTCAATCGATCAAGGTTGTCTTCAATCCATCCTGTCATCAATTCGAAAATTCCCTGGTTTCTGCCAAATTTCACGTACGATTGTGGGTCGGGTAGCATGATCATAGTCCATGAATCGGGATTGGAAAGAGCAAGAGGGGTATATTTTTCCTGTGCTTTTGCCGGACTTAGAACTTGCAGGCTAAATACAATAGCGAGACTTAGGTATTTTAAAAAATTCATAATTCGTTGGTTAGAAAGTGTGAGATTTTTTTCCGTAATCCTTATGGCTTGTTTTTCAATTCAAAATTGAAGATACCGCCTTTTGTGATTTCCTGATGTGAAATAAAATATTTGTTCCACGGTTTTCCATTGCGTATCATTTTATCAATATATATATCTTTAGTATCAGACTTTTTTGTATTGATCACTAGCTTTTCTCCATTATAATAGTCAGAATCAAGGTGTATGGTCACTTTGTCGAATATGGGAGAAGTGATGGCAAAATCCATATTTCCCGGACAGACAGGGTAGATGCCAATCATGCTGAATACTGCCCATGTGGACAATGTACCACAGTCGTCATTGCCAGGGATGCCATCAGGGCTGTTTTTGTAATAGGTGTTGATTAGCTTTCTAACTTGCTGTTGGGTTCGCCATTCCTCCCCTTTTACATAGTTGAACAAATAAGGGTAGTTGATATCGGGTTCGTTGGCCATATCGAAGTGCTTGTCGTCAAAAATCTTTTGAAGCGTATTGACAAATACTTTGTTGCCACCCATGAGCTTTTTTATGCCGTTGATATCGTGCGGTACGTAAAGCGTATATTGCCAGGCATTGCCCTCATGAAAGCCTGGTGATGGAGCAAAATTTTCTCCTTGTTTAGGATCAAAAGTTGGTAGAAAAGTACCATCAGCTAATTTTGGACGGATCATATTGAATTCCTTATCAAAATACTCCTTGTATCTCAAAGACTGATTGAAGAAACGAGAGTAATCGTCTTTTTTACCTAAGGCATTAGCAAACTGAGCCAGATTCCAATCTGCTATATAATACTCCAGCGCATGGGATACGGAGTTGTCAAATTCTTTCATCAGAGGTACATACCCTTTGGACAAGTAGTCATCATTGTCCGGACGTAGTTTGTTGTCTTTTCCGGTTGCCGTAGCTGATTTAAACATCGCTTCATAGGCCATTTTATGGTCAAAATCCCTTAACCCCCTGAAGTAAGTATCTACAATTACGGGGATAGATGGGTCGCCTTCCATTACGTGAGTTTCTTTGCTGTTAAGTTCCCATTTAGGAAGCCAACCACTTTCTTTGTACATGTCTATGAGTGAGTTGACCATGTCTAACTGTTGTTTTGGATAAACCAGAGACATAAATGGGTGAACATTTCTATAGGTGTCCCAAAGAGAAAATACAGTATATCTTTCTCTACTTTTTACTTGTCCTATGTCGTAAGATTCCATTTTTGGATATTGTCCATTTACATCGCTGATCACATTGGGGTGAAGGTTGATGTGGTAGAGTGAGGTGTAAAAAATGATTTTCTGTTCGTCAGTTCCACCTTCTACTTCTATTTTAGATAGTGCTTTTGTCCATGATTCTTTTGCTTGACTAAGTATTTTATCAAAATCAAAACCTGGCATTTCAACTTTCAAATTCTCACGGGCATTGTCAATACTCACATAAGAAACTCCTATTTTCACCAGTACCTCTTCATTGTCTTTTGTGTCGAATGAAAGCCAGGCACCTACCTTATCTCCTGCTATTGGAGCTGAGTATCCTTCATAGTATTTGATTTTTCCGCTGGTAGCTGACCAACTGGCTTCTGCCTGCATTTCGGGCATTTGTTTCCAAACCCCACTTGATTTGAACGGTTTGCTAAATTTTGCTACAAAATAAACAGGACGCTCCGATCCATCATTGTAGCAAAAGCTCCCCGTCATTCGCCAGCCTTCCACCTCTGTTTCGTTCACTATGTCGATGCTGCCACCCACTTCGTTGGTTAGTGCATCACCAAGATTAATGAGAATATTTGACTTTCCTTCTGGAAAAACAAACCGTGAAAGTCCTACACGTTGAGAGGCCGTTGCTTCAGTTTTTATCTTATATTTTGAAAGGAAATTAGAATAATAGCCTGGAGAGGCGGTTTCATTTTCATAAGCAGAGCCATATTTTGTAATGTCAGCCTCAACTTTACCAGTGGTAGGCATCAGTAAAATAGTGCCAAGTTCCGGACAACCAACACCACTCAGATTGACATGGGAAAATCCGGTGAAATAGCTGTTTTCATAAGCATATGGAGTGGACCACCATCGGGCGTCTTTGTCAAAAATATTTTCTTTCGAACCAGTTACGTTGAAAGGTGCCACTGAAACCAGACCCTGAGGTACGACAGCACCCGGATTAGTCGCTCCAAAATTGGAACTTCCGATAAAAGGGTTAACATAATCTATCGGGGATTGTGCGAGGCTTTTAAAAATAAAGGCTACTGCTGTCAGACAGCATAGAAAATATTTATTCATCTTAGTGGATTAAATTCTGTAATGAAGCGAAGTTAATGGCTTTTGTTTTGCTCGTGAATTTTTGAGGGCTGAAATGTTTGCTTAATCTGTGGTTTCTGTCTGATGCATTTCTCTGGGAACATTCTTCTTATAGAATGGCAAACAAGCAAACTTGAGTCGATTTTATTATTTGCTTTTTGTTACATTAGTAAAATGAATATTAACATAATAAAATCTTTCGTAATCCTATCCCTATTGTTTGTTTTGGGTTGCACCAGTCATCGCCCACCCAATATCGTCTTTATCTTGGTGGATGACCTAGGTTGGAACGACCTTGGATGTTATGGCAGTACGTTTTATGAAACACCCAATCTGGATAAAATGGCATCTCAGGGAATGATGTTCACAGATGCTTACGCTTCTTGTCCCGTTTGCTCTCCTACACGTGCTTCTATCATGACAGGAAAATATCCTTCAAGGTTGAATATTACTGACTGGATTCCCGGGCAGAATCCAAAAAACACGAAACTAATTGGTCCACAAGATTTGGATGAACTTCCTTTGGAAGAATTGACTATTGCCGAGAGACTAAAGGAAAACGGGTACAAGACTTTTTTTGCCGGTAAATGGCATTTGGGAGACGAGGGCTTCTTTCCTGAAGATCAGGGTTTTGATATCAATAAAGGGGGACACCACAAAGGATTTCCCCCCGGTGGGTATTATTCTCCATATAAAAACCCGAAATTAGAAGATGGGCCTGAAGGGGAGTATCTTCCAGATCGTCTGACCAATGAGTCAATTCAATTTATGAAAGAAAATAAGAAAAATCCGTTTTTGTTATACCTTTCTTATTACACAGTTCATACTCCTATTCAAGCCAGTAAAAGGCATTTGGAAGAGTTTAAGAAAAAAGCGAGTGAATTGTTGGATGAAGATGCTCCCAAAATGCTTGATGAACATGAAGGAAGCACGGTTTCTGAACAGTACAATCCAAGTTACGCCTCTATGGTATATGCAATGGATGAAAATGTTGGCAGGTTGTTGGATCAAATAGAAAATCTTCTGATAATACAATTGTGATATTTACGAGTGATAATGGAGGGTTATCTACTTTAGGTAAAAATAGAAAAGCACCGACATCTGTGAAGCCTTTGAGAGCAGGGAAGGGGTGGTGCTACGAAGGAGGTATCCGTGTGCCACTTATTGTCAAAGCTCCGGAAAGTATGGCGATTAATGGAACGAATAATGTGCCTGTAATCAGTAATGACTTTTATCCAACAATATTGGAGTTGGTAGGGATACCTTTGCTGCCTGATCAGATTTTGGATGGATTAAGTATTGTACCATTATTAGAAGGAGAAGAAGGGATAGAAAGGGAAGCGATATTCTGGCATTATCCTCATTATCATGGAAGCACATGGACTCCAGGGGCAGCTATTAGAGTAGGAGATTGGAAGCTGATCGAATTCTACCACTACGATAAGACAGAATTGTACAACCTGAAAGATGATTTGGGTGAAACCAAAGACCTCTCAGAGAAATATCCGGATAAAGTAAAAGAATTAAAAAGCAGACTAAAACAAATGCAAGTCGAAACCAATGCTCAGTTTCCGATTTCTAATCCCGATTATGTTGATGAAACAGTTTCGGAATTATTTTAGTACTTCATTTCCTTCAACCAATTCCAATACTTCTTGTTCAGTATTGCTAAAAGGGCCAAAAGATTGAATTTTCAGAGTTGCCATAGCTGCTGCAAAACGGCCGGATTCGTCTATAGAAGCACCTTGCCCTCGCTTGTATAGGTAGCCTGCCATGTAGGTATCTCCGCATCCTGTAGCATCTATCACTTGGTTGGGTGTATAAGCAGGAATATCATAAAAAGTATTTTCAGCATAGATGATCGAACCATGACTTCCCAAAGTTATAATTACCTCTTTTACTCCCAAATCAGCCAGTGCATAAGCCGCTTCCTTATAGTCTTTTTTACCTGATATAATAGCAGTCTCTTTCTCATTTGCTTTTAAGGTGTGAACAAATTGGAGTCCCTTTTTTTTGTCAACCCAATCAGAATATTTCACTTTTTGATTTTCTGTATAGCGCAGGAAACCTTGAATATCAAGAGATATTTTACCGTTTTCTGCTAGTTTTTCAATCAATTCGAGTGTAATATCGTCATTCAGCAAGGGTCCCAAATGGATGTAGTCTGCAGAGGTACCTGGTACATTATTAGTGGTAAACGGAGTAGCTTTTGCCAACACATTTTGTTCCCGATTGTCCTGATTTATTTCATATATATTTTCAAAAAAGACGGAATGCTCACTAGGCAGACACACGATTTTGATGCCTTCTTTTTCAAGGCCTTCTACTACACTTTTTTCTTTTTCGCCCACTGCGGTCAACAGCTTAAAGTCTCCGTTCAATTGGTTCAACGCCTTACTGAAATAAAAAGCCGTTCCTCCTGGCATATACCTTTCCGAACCAACTGTTACGACCCTATCTTTTGTAATATGGCCAATCGTACAAATTTTTGACATTATCTCTCTTTATGTATTACAGCTCGCAAAGTTACGGAAACGAATCTTTTAATATTTAGTTAATCTTAAAATAATAAAAGAAACCAAAAGAGTTTTCAAAGTAAAATTTTTGATGAATGGTTTTTCTATATTTACCGCCTTCTTAAAGAAAGCCCTATGTCAGGATCAGTGACCATTATAGATTTAGCCAGAGAGTTAAAAATCTCTCCTTCCACTGTGTCAAGGGCTCTGAGGGACCATCCTGCCATCAAAGACCAGACTAAAGTAATGGTGCAGGAATTGGCAAAAAAGTTAGGCTATCAACCAAATGCCCTGGCATTAAGCTTACTCTACCGCAAGACCAATAACATAGGAATCATTGTACCGGAAATTACGAGCTACTTTTTTTCAAGTATTATATGTGGCATTCAGGATGTTTTAGATCCGGAAGGACAGCATGCAGTAATCAGCCAGTCTAACGAATCCTATGAGACCGAGAAAAGGGGGATTGATACGCTGCTATCGTCAAGAGTTGATGGTTTTTTGATCTCCAGTACTTTTGATACTACTGATTATTCTCATTTTGAAAAGCTTCGCCAAAACAATATACCACTCGTGGTATTTGACAGGGACTGTGAAGGACTTCAGGCAGACAAAGTTCTTGTCGATGATTACGATGGTGCTTGTCAGGCAGTAGAGCATCTTATCAGCATGGGATGCAAGAGAATTGCTCACATTGCCGGACCTAAAAATCTATCTATAGCCGAGCATCGCAAAAACGGATACATTGACACTTTGAAGAAACATAATATTGAGATTGATGAGGACCTCATTGTACAGAGTCAGTTTTTTCAAATGGAAGATGGAATAGAGCCAGCTAAACGATTGTTAAAATTGAAAGAAAAACCGGATGCAATTTTTGCTGTAAATGACGGGATAGCAATAGGTACATTATCTGTTTTGAGAGAAAGCAATATCAGAGTTCCAGAAGAAATAGCTGTAATAGGTTTTGACAATGATCCTTTCTCTTCTTTTTCATATCCATCTCTTTCTACTATTGACCAGCCTACTTATGAGATGGGAATGCTGGCGGCACGGATTTTACTCAAAGCCATAAGCAGCCCCGATGAGGAGAGAGAATTTCGTCATGAGGTTTTAAAGCCAGAATTGGTAGTTCGGGATTCATCCCGAAGAAAATAAAGATAATTTTTATTGGATTCCTTTTTGCCTAAGTCTCTGGTGTTTTAAAGTTGAAATTCATCGTAGATCAAACAATACATCAACTTGCAATTCAGATGAATTAACTTCTTTTCTACTGTATTTTTAATGCCTCTCAAAATGCAAACCTTTGCAGGAATGGATTGCAAACCTTTGCATTAAATTATCCTTCAAAGCACGCTGTAAATCCACTTTTTACTTTCAAATTTATAATTCCAAAAGGTAAAAAATATAGAATTGTCTGGCGGAATGAGTCGATGAAAAAGACTATAAACTGATACAATGAAAGTCACTACAGATCAACTATTTCAAACCTGTTACGGGAAGTATGCCATAGCGGCTGTCAATGTTTTTACTATGGAACAGGTACTGGGATTGTTTGCTGCAGCACAGGAAAGTAAATCTCCTTTTATTGTTCAGACTACCCCGGTAGCAAGAAATTATGCCAATGCAGAGATGCTGTTGGCTATGATTGATGCGGCATCAAAAATCTATCCCGATACTGTGTTTGCTGTGCACTTAGATCATGGTGTAGAAGACCATGCATTTGATGCTATTAGGTCTGGGCAATATACCTCTGTAATGATAGATGCTTCTCACGAAGATTTTGAAAGCAATATTTCCAGAACCATTAAAGTAGTAGAGAAGGCACATGAAGCCAACATTAGCGTAGAAGCAGAACTCGGCGTGTTGAGTGGAGTAGAAGACGATATTTCCATTGAAGATAAATACGCAAAATACACCAATCCCGATGATGTAGTAGAGTTTGTAGAGCGAACCGGTTGTGACAGTCTGGCCATAGCAGTTGGAACCTCGCATGGGGCTTATAAATTTTCAGGAGGTCAGGGCTTGCAGTTTGATATTTTAAAAGAAATCAGGCAAAAACTAGAGGGTTTTCCTTTGGTGCTTCATGGAGGTTCTACAGTAAACCACAAAGAAATAGAAGCCATCAATTCTTACGGAGGCAAACTGAATAACTCGGCTCAGGGAGTTGACCCTGAGCAACTAAAGGAGTCCATTCAATATGGTATTTGCAAAGTAAATATTGCTACCGATACCAGATTGATCTGGACCAGAGTACATAGAGAATTTTTCAATAACTACCCTGATAAGTTTGATCCCATAGTACCAGGTAAAGTCTATATAGATGAGCAAAAAGACTTCTTGATGGAGAAGTTTGAATTATTGGGTTCTGCACGAAAAAACAGTGACTTTTTATAGTCATATAACAATATATGTCAATTCATAATTGACTATTAAAATCTTTTGTTGACTAAAGACTATTGACCGCTGGCTCTTTGGCCAGAAACCAGCGGTCAGGTCTTTTATTCAAAAGAAAAGTTGCAATCGAATAAAAATTAAGATTTATGAAAAGAGATAAAAAATACCCATTGTTGGTAAAAGGAAACTCAGGCTTTGGAATATATCAGGAAGTATTGGCAAAAGATGCCGAATGGCAATATTTGAATTTCAATGCCCGACTGATGAAAAAGGGAGAAGTGTGGAAAGGATATACTGGAGACAATGAATACGGGATTATTCTTTTATCTGGAAATTATTCGGTAAAAACAGATAAAGGCAGTTGGAAAACAGTAAACGGTAGAGAAAGTGTATTTACTGGTATTGCCCATACTTTGTACTTGTCACGTCATACAGAGTTTGAACTTACAGCAGAAAGTGAGGTATTGGATATTGCCTGTGGATGGTCTGAAGCCGATCAGGATTTTCCTGCAAGGTTTAAAACTCCTGATGAAGTAGCCATTGAAATCCGCGGAGGTGACAATGCCACCCGTCAGATCAATTCCCTGATAGAGCCGGGTTTTGGATGTCAAAGATTGGTTTCTGTTGAGGTATATACTCCCTCTGGAAACTGGAGTTCATTTCCTGCTCATAAGCATGATGAGCGGATTTTGGATGAAAACGGCAAGGTGAGAGAAGCACGATTAGAAGAGACTTATTTTTATAAAACGGATAAACCACAGGGCTATGCCATACAGCAAATCTATTCACAAGACAGGAGTTTGGATGAATTGGCAGTAGCACGCAATAATGACTTAGTGATGATTCCTAGTGGGTATCATCCTGTAGCAGCAGGTCATGGATACAATATTTACTATCTGAATTTTTTAACTGGAAGTGATCAATCTCTGGCAGCTACTGATGACCCTGATCATAAATGGATTTATGATTCATGGATGGGGAAAGATCCAAGAATTCCTATGGTTACAGCAAATTAAAACACGAAAATGCAAACAAGTAGCAATAATAATATTGTCGATGTAATTACTATGGGAAGATCATCTATTGATCTTTATTCCCAAAATGTTGGAGCCGAATTTGAAGATATAAAGGGCTTTGACGCTTATGTCGGAGGATCTCCATTGAATATAGCAGTAGGGTGTAGCAGATTGGGTATGAATGCCGCTTTGCTCACCGCAGTAGGTGAAGATAAGATTGGAGATTTTATTCTTTCTTTTTTAAGAAAGGAACACGTCAATGTGGATTACATCCCTAAGTTGCAAAATGCCAGAACCAGTGCCGTTGTGTTGGGCATCCAACCACCTGATAAATTTCCTTTAGTTTTTTACCGTGACAACTGTGCTGATAATAAAATAACAGTTGATCATGTGGACAAAGCCAATATTGCAGGCAGTCGTTTGCTCGAAATATCAGGAACTGCACTAAATGTAGAACCAACTCGTAGTGCGGTATTCCATGCTGTAGAATTGGCAAACAAGCATAAAGTTCCGGTATTACTTGACCTTGATTTTAGAGCTGATCAATGGCAGGATGTAAGGTCTTTTGGTCTGATGACCAGATCTATTCTGCCTAAAACCACCATTGCTATTGGTACGGAAGAAGAAATACTGGCTACCATGCTTCACTCCAGTGATCAGGTGACTATTAAAGACCAGCAAATTTCAGCACCTGAAATTAAAGGAGATTTACCATTAGCAATAGAGGAGATACTTTCATTGGGAGTGAAAACCCTTATTGTGAAAAGTGGAGCTGATGGCGTGACCATTCACAATGCGGATGGCACAGCTCAAAAAGTGCCTGGCTTTCCTGTTGAAGTACTCAATGTTCTTGGTGCTGGAGATGCATTCGCAAGTGGATTTATTTATGGTTACCTGCAAGGATGGGATTTATATAAGGCTTGCCGTATGGGCAATGCAAGTGGAGCACAGGTTGTGCTTCAGCCGGGATGCGCAAACTTTATGCCTTCTCTGGAAGAGTCAATGAAATTTATAGAAAACAGAGGAGGGTTTTAACTATGTCAACTATCAAACTTACTGTAGCTCAGGCTGTCATCAAATTTCTCAACAACCAATATGTAGAAAGAGATGGTGCTGAGAATAAATTCTTTGCCGGATGCTTTGGGATATTCGGACATGGCAATGTGGCTGGTCTGGGACAGGCCATTCAACAACAAAACGATCTGAAATATTACCAGTGCAGAAACGAGCAATCGATGGTGCATACAGCTGCTGCTTATACCAAAATGAAAAATAGAATGAGTGCATTGGTATGTACTACTTCTATAGGGCCAGGAGCGACTAACATGCTCACTGCAGCAGCCGGAGCTACTATCAACAGATTGCCGGTGCTATTACTTCCCGGTGATATTTTTGCCAAAAGAAATGTTTCTCCTGTATTGCAACAACTGGAATCAGGCGCATCGCAGGATATATCAGTAAATGATTGCTTTAAGCCTGTTTCCAAGTATTGGGATAGAATCAACAGGCCAGAACAATTGATTTATTCTTTGCCTGAGGTAATGAGGATTTTGACATCTCCATCAGATACCGGAGCAGCAACACTTGCACTACCGCAGGATGTACAGGCTGAATCTTTCGATTTTCCGGAACAATTATTTCAAAAGAAGGTATGGAAAATTCAACGTACACGTCCGGATAGTTCATTGCTTTCTGAAGCGATAAAATTGATCAAAAGCAGCAAAAAACCATTGATTGTTGCTGGTGGAGGAGCACACTATAGCGAGTCTTTAGGTGTATTGAAAACATTTGTTGACACTACTCACATCCCGGTTGCGGAAACATTTGCAGGAAAAGGAGCTTTGAGATATGATGATCCCCATAATTTGGGGGCAGTAGGTGCTACTGGTACTCCAGGTGCTGTTGAAATTTCAAAAGAAGCAGATGTAGTGATTGGCATAGGGACGAGGTTTAGTGATTTTACTACTGCTTCTAAAACGGCATTTCAAAACCCAAATGTCAAATTCATAAACATTAATGTCTCAGAATTTGACTCAGCCAAACACAATGGATTGATGCTTCAGGGAGATGCCAAGGTGATACTGGAAGAACTATTAGAATCTCTTAGAGACTTTCAGGTGCCCAAAGAATATCAGGATGAAGTAAAGAATTACAATCTGTCTTGGGACTCAAAAGTTTCGGAGATTTATGGTAAAAGGCATAAAGAATTGATGAGTCAGGGAGAAATCATTGGCTCAGTAAATGATTTTTCAGACGAAAACGACGTGGTGGTTTGTGCTGCGGGGAGTTTGCCTGGTGATCTTCACAAACTTTGGAGAACAAAGAGTAGCAAAGGTTTCCATCTTGAATACGGATACTCTTGTATGGGATATGAAATAGCTGGTGGATTTGGAGCTAAAATGGCAGACCCAGATAGGGAAATATATGTAATGGTGGGAGATGGGAGTTATTTAATGTTGGCTCAGGAAATCGTTACTTCCATTCAGGAGAGCTACAAATTAACAATTGTACTTATTAATAATGATGGGTACAAAAGCATTGGATCACTATCAAGGTCGCTGGGAAGCCAGGGCTATGGTACCCGATTTGTAGAGCGAAATGAAGGACAAGTAGTGACTGATTCGGTAAATGGGCAGGTGGTAAAGACATTGCCTGTTGATTTGGCTGCCAATGCAAGAAGCCTTGGTGCTCATGTCATAGAATGCAACAATTTTGACGAATTGCAGGCTGGACTGAAAGAGGCAAAAAATATAGACAAAACAACCGTGATCTATACCGAATGTGACCGGTACGAAGGAGTGGATGGATATTCATGGTGGGAAGTGCCAGTAGCTGAATGCTCGGAAATGGAAACGGTACAAGAGGCCTATAAGGATTATAGTGAAAATAAGAAAAAACAAAAATTGTATTATTAATAAGCCGGAATAATGAGTGTATTAGAAAATTATATTAGTAATAAGTGGGTAGCAAGTAAAAGCCAGTCGTCGATTGGAGTGATAAACCCAGCGAATCAGGAAGAACTGGCGCAAGTTCCTTATGGAAGTGGTACTGCTGTAGATATAGATGTTGCTGTTCAGGCAGGTGTGAAGGCTTATAATGAGTGGAAAGATGTGCCTGTGATGCAACGTGTTCAGCCCCTTTACAAATTGAAAAGATTGCTGGAAGAAAACCTGGACGATATAGCAGAAACCATTACGCTTGAGTCCGGCAAAACGTTGGCAGAATCCAAGGGAGAATTGCAGCGTGCCATTGAAAATGTAGAGACCGCCTGTGGAGCACCAATGCTCATGCAAAGTGAGTTTTCTGAAAATATAGCGAGGGGAGTTGATGAATTTATGATCAGACAACCGTTAGGTGTGACTGCTTGTATAGCTCCTTTCAACTTCCCTAGTATGATCACTTTTTGGTTCTTGCCTTATGCCATTGCTTGCGGCAATAGCATGATCGTAAAACCTTCGGAAAAAGTGCCGTTGACTATGATTAAAATCTTTAAGTTGATAGACCAGATTGGTTTACCAGAAGGTTTGGTTAATATGGTACATGGAGGAAAAGAGTCAGTAGATGCCTTGTTGGAGCATCCGGATGTAAAGGCTATAAGCTTTGTAGGTAGTACAGGGGTGGCCAGGTACATTTATTCCAAAGGGACACAGTATGGAAAAAGGGTTCAGGCGCAAGGTGGAGCTAAAAATCCTGTGATTGTACTTCCTGATGCTGACGTGGAAATGGCATCAAAAATTATTTCTGATAGTGTCTATGGATGTGCAGGCCAGAGGTGTTTGGCAGCTTCTACCATCGTAACGGTAGGGGATCAAAACAATGAAATCAAAGATGCATTGTACGAAAGTTCTAAAGCTAAGATTACAGGTTTTGGACTTGACGAAAAGGTAGAAATGGGGCCTGTTATTACCAAAGACAGTAAGGATAGAATCAATTACCTGATACAAAAGGGAGTTGACGAAGGTGCCAATATATTACTTGATGGTCGAGATGCTAAAATATCAGGTTTTGAGAATGGAAACTTTATTGCTCCAACCATATTGGAGAATGTTAACCTGAATGGTGAAGTCATTGAAACGGAAATATTTGGACCTGTGATGAGTTTGCTACACATGAATACTATTGATGATGCAATTGCATTTGTAAACAATGGCAAATACGGAAACTCCGCTTGTCTTTTTACCAACAATGGAGCTAACGCCAGAAAATTCAGAAATCAGGCTATGGCAGGAAATATTGGAATCAACATCGGAGTAGCTGCTCCTATGGCTCAATTTCCGTTTAGCGGTTGGAAAGACAGCTTCTTCGGAGATCTACACGGACAAGGAAGGCATGCCATCGAATTTTTCACACAAACCAAAGTGGTAATAGAAAGATGGCCTAAAGAATGGTCAAGGAAATTCTAAACAACTTAACCTTATTTATAAACAAACAATTTCAATGATAAAAATTGCAAATGCACCGTGTTCCTGGGGTGTCCTGGAATTCGATTTGGATGGGAAAACAGCCGGATACGAACAAGTACTTGATGAGATCAGGGAAACAGGCTATGAAGGCACTGAGCTTGGTGACTGGGGATTTATGCCGACTAAACCTCATTTATTGTCTAAAGACATTTCTGATAGAAATCTTGAGTTGTTAGGGGCTTTTGTTCCTGTGGCTTTGGTTGATAGGAAAAATCATCTTGCAGGTATAGCTGAAGCCCTAAAGATTGCAGGATTGATGTACTATGCAGGGTACGAAGGGGCTAGAATAGTATTGGCTGATGACAATGGCTCTGTTGAGCAAAGAGCTAAAAACGCAGGAAGAATTACAGGCTCTATGGGGCTTACCGAAGAACAGTGGAAAGTTTTTGCTGAAGGTGCCAACCAAATTGCTTTTGCAGTGAAGGAAGCTTTTGGTTTTCAAACTGTTTTTCACCATCACTGTGCAGGTTATGTGGAAACCCCGGAAGAAGTAGAAATGTTATTGCAACATACAGACAAAGATTTATTAGGCCTGTGTCTGGACACTGGTCATTATCAGTTTGGTGGTGGAGACCCATTACAAGCACTCAAAAAGTATAAGGAAAGAATCTGGTATGTGCATTTCAAGGATTTTGATCCGGCTATTGCTGAACTGGCACAAAAGAATGATTGGGACTACTTTAAATCAGTTCAGGAAGGTGTCTTTTGTGAATTGGGTAAGGGTGCAGTTGATTTCAAAGGCGTATTAAAGGAGCTTAACAATCAAAATTATTCGGGTTGGGTAGTAGTAGAGCAAGATGTACTTCCTGGTATGGGTAATCCTAAAAATTGTGCACAAGCCAATCGTGATTACCTTAAAACAATTGGTTTATAAGAGTCGATTTATACTTAACTGATAAAAAATAAGAATTAAAATGAACAAAATAAATGTAGGCATCATTGGAGTAGGACGAATGGGACGAATCCATTTGGACAACCTTGTATTGAAATTCCCGGAAGTAAATGTTGTGGCAATTTCAGATGTTTTAGAATCTTCTAAGTCTCTGGCTGAACAATATAACGTTCCGAACTTTTATACAGACTATAGGGATTTGATAAGCAATCCTGATGTTGAAGCTGTGGTGATATGCTCTCCTACGGACAGGCATGCTGAAAACATTCTGGCTGCTGTAACAGCCGGAAAGCAGGTTTTTTGTGAAAAACCAATGGATCTTTCACTTGAAACGGTTCAGGAACTGGAAGATATTATCGAAGCGTCAGGAGTGAAATTTATGCTCGGTTTCAACCGTAGGTTCGATCCTAATTTCAAAAAAATTAAATCGTTGATAAATGAAGGAAAAGTAGGAGAACCACACATTGTGAAGATTACCAGCCGTGATCCTGCACCACCTCCGGTATCTTATATCAAAAGTTCAGGAGGCATGTTTGTTGACATGACCATACATGATTTCGATATGGCCAGATTTATGGCGGGTAGTGAAGTAAAGCAGGTTTTTGCAGTTGGTAAAAATCTGGTTGATCCGGAAATTGGCAAGGCTGGTGATATCGACACTGCTGTGATCACACTTACTTTTGAAAACGGATGTATTGCTACCATCGACAACAGCCGGCAAGCAGTATATGGCTATGATCAGCGAGTGGAAGTATTCGGATCGGCAGGCATGGCCGGTACAACCAACAATACTCCGGATAATCATTATTATTATGATAAAAATGGGCAATCCGGGCCTCTTCCACTGAACTTTTTCATGGACAGGTACATTGATTCTTATTATAATGAAATGAGAGAGTTTATTGATTGTCTCAATAAGAATGAAAAACCTAATGTGGGAGCAAAGGATGGAATGGTATCTTTGGCTATTGGTATAGCTGCCAATATTTCCATGAAAGAAAACCGGGTAGTGGCATTGGAAGAAATCACTGAAAAGAATGTTTCAGTAAGCAGTTGAAAATGCACAACCACAATTTGTTTTCAATATGTTTAATGAGAATATGAATTAAACCGATATATTTATGACTGTCAACCTATTGAGGGTTGACAGTTTGTTTTTTCGGGAAACCGAAAATATTTGACTTAACTAAATCAACTATACATGTACACTTTTTTGACCTTTTTGGCTTTTACAGCTTTTGTAGCCATCTATTCATGGTATCGACTTAAAAATGAAAAATTAGATTCTCAGGATGGTTATTTTTTGGGAGGAAGAAGTCTTACAGGAGTGGTTATAGCTGGTTCTATGCTACTTACCAATATCTCAACCGAACACCTGATCGGAATGAATGGATCTTCCTATAAGAACGGATTTATTATAATAGGTTGGGAAGTCACATCCGCTTTAGCACTTGTTGGTGCGGCTATTTATTTTGTTCCCAAATACCTGAAGATGGGATTGACCACTATTCCTCAGTATTTGGAAAACAGGTTTGACGGCTTTACCCGTACATTAGTAGCTTTGTTTCTTATAGTATCTTTTGTAGTAACATTGCTACCTATAGTGTTATATACTGGTGCCATTAATTTAGAGAGCATTTTTAACATCTCTGAAGTTTTGGGAGTGTCAAAATCCGAGGGAATGTGGTTTACCGTTTTGGCTGTCGGGATCATAGGTTCTGTATATGCAATATTTGGAGGACTCAAGGCTGTTGCGGTATCTGATACCATCAATGGCTATGGGTTGTTGATTGGCGGAATGGCAGTTCCGGTATTGGCTTTGATCAGTATAGGAGATGGCAATATATTCACAGGGCTTTCTACTGTTTATAAGGCAGTGCCGGAAAAATTCAACGTCGTTGGAGCAAAAGATTCTGTTATGCCTTTTGAGACACTTTTCACAGGATTGATAATTAATCAGATTTACTTCTGGTGTATGAACCAGACCATCATTCAACGGGCATTAGGTGCAAAAAATCTGGTTGAAGCTCAGAAGGGACTTTTATACACAGGGGTGTTAAAAATACTGGTTCCTTTGATCATTATTCTTCCTGGTGTGATTGGATTCTATTACTTTGGTGACAGTATGTATGCTACACAGGATATGGTGTATCCAGAGCTTATCAAAAAAGTTCTTCCTACCTGGTTTATAGGCTTTTTTGCCGCAGTAGTGATGGGAGCGGTTCTCAGTACATTCAATAGTGTGCTCAACAGTGCAGCCACCATATTTAGTGTTGATGTGTACAAAAGGCATATCAAGCCGGATGTAAAAGATCATAAACTGGTGATGATTGGAAAATGGACATCAACTATATTGGCTGTGTTCGCCATTATGGTAGCACCTATGGTGGCCAATGCTCCTGATGGCTTGTATCAGTTGCTCCAGCAACTTAATGGAATATTTTTCATTCCTGTAGCCTCTATTATGTTGGCTGGTTTTTTCATTCCCAGAATATCGGCTGCTGGTGCCAAAGCCGCATTGGTGGTTGGGTTGGTTTTTTATATCATGTGCACTTTTATATTACAAGTGGATATGCACTTTATTCATATATGGGGTATTGAGTTTTTACTAAATATGGCTGTGATGTTTGGAGTATCTCATTTTTATCCAAACGTCAAAGACCTTCATACAGGTGAAATTGATTTACTAGACATGACACATTGGAAATATGCCAGGCATTTGTCCATCATTCTATGCATTGTAACCATCCTGATTTATATATTTTTGGGAGTTTAACCGAAGAAATGCGACCATAGATCGTTGAAGTATTTAAGACAGTTATGACTCATTTTCCAAAGCCGTCGATCACGGACAATACTATTTTAGTTTTTGATAAAGACGGAGTTATTTTTCATTCCGAAGATTTTAAGTTTGAGTATTTTTTTGATTTGTTTCAAGAATTTAGTGAACATCAAGAGCAGATTAAGTCTTATTTGGTAGGATCTGGTGGTACACCAAGAAAAGCAAGGTTTCAAACAATATGTAGCGATATCATCCAGATGAATGATGCGGATGACTTTGTAGAAGAGCTTATGCAGAAATCTTTTACCGAAATGGATCCTGAAATACTAAATGTTGATTTTGTAGAAGGTGCGAGAGAATTTATTGTGGAGCATAGTGAGAACAAGAAATTCGTATGTTCCGGTTCTTCTCAAAATGAGGTAAACCTTCACTTGAAAAGGCACAATCTCGATAATTTGTTTGTTGAGTTACATGGGGGAGTGAAAAGAAAATCAGATGTGCTGCTCAGTATTAAGAATAGATTTGGAACAGACATGGTATTTTTTGGAGACACCATGGTTGACTATAATGCTTCCCTGGAAGCTCAAGTACCATTTGTTGGGTTAAGGACATCCAAATACCATGATCCTTTTTCGGAATTGGGTGTCTGCAAAATCTATAGTTTTAGCGAGTTATAAGTGTAGCCTGAATAAAAAAACTCACCCATAATTCCTTATTTGCAGGGTTTACGGGTGAGTTCTGTTAAACAATTATAGTTAATTGAATTCTTGTACTTTTTTGAAGTTCAACTCAAAGAGACATTATGCAGTCTTTTTTCCCTGATTCTTACCATCCATCCACTTTCCACCTTTCACTTGGCCTAAATACGTGACAATTTTACTCTTCTCGTATTGTTTAATTGCCATTTCAATTTCAGGCATGCTATTTCTTCTTAACTTGATAGGTGAATTAGAATCTTTATTCCTTAATTCTATATAAAATCCCTCTTTTAATTCCACTTTTTTGGTCGGTGGTCTTCCTTTTTTGTTCTGTTGCATCTGTTGATTTTATCTGTACTACTTATTCCTATTACCTGTTAATAGAACTATTTTCTTGTCTTTATATTTCCTGCAAACTTACATAAAATATAAAAAAGCATTTTTTAAGCAACATAACACTCTTATTATGCTCGATTTTTTGTATCTGATTATCTGATAGTTATAATTTACTTAAAAAAAGCATGCACAATCAATGTGCGTAAGAGTGAAAACGGCTGTTAGCCTTATTTGTTCTAAAAAATCCGTGGAAAAGGTAATCAAAATATGCTTGTAAAAAAAATGATTTCTTTGGTAAGTACCATCTTATGGTTTCACATGGTTGCTTTGAGCAGAGGAAATACTCCAATTAACGGCATCAATGGCCTTTAAAGCAATTGGTTTTTTTCTGAAATAAGTTTTCCAAAACTTTCCCGACGTTTGAGTTGCTTGCGTCCCTTACTGCCTATTTTTTTTGTGGTTTGAGCCATTATTTCTTCCAATACTACCATCATGGAAGCATTAGAGTCCCATCCCGATGGAGATCCAGTGTAAACGGGAATAACGATATCCGCATAAGCTTTGGATGGTGAACCCCACGTGTCAGTAGCCAATATTATTTTCGTTCCTTTTTCTTTCACCGCTTTACACAATTCAAAGATTGAGGTATCATATCGTCTGATGTCTGTGATAAAAAGAAGTGTTTTTTTTCCGGCATTAATATAGATGTCTGCTAAAGCCCCTTCATAAGAGATAAATTCGTACACCTCTGGTCTAATCGTTTTAAGGTGTCGGGCAAAAAGAGTTGCTAAAGTTCCGGTAAGTCTTCCACCTATGCACCAAAGTCCTAATGTTTCATCAGCCAGAAGAGATGAAGCCTTTTCCAGAGTTTCTGGTTTTATGTTAGCAAAAGTAGCTTGTATGTTTTTGATGGTTTGTTGATAGGTATGTTCTTCCTGTGGTGCTTGTTTAGATTTACTCATTCGTGCCAAGGGACTGGCACCTTGTTCCTGAGTAAGTTCTAGTAATATATTTTTTCTGAATTCAGGAAAACCGGAATATCCCATATTCAATACCATGCGCTGTATGGTTGGTATGGATATTTCCACGTTCTCAGATATTTCTGATAGGTTACCTACAGCGGAAAATGGAAAATCGGAAAGCAGGTAGCTGGCAATTCTTTTTTCAGATTTGGTTCCTGAAACTAAGATTTTATTGATTTTTTCAAAACAGCTCATGTAGTGGAATATTTTTATTTCATGAAATTATGAAAAAAAAATATCATTTACAATTAAAAATGAAAAATAAATGTAATTTTATCTTTTCTCGTGAGTGAGTTTAGAAACAAATAAACAATCGGGTATTTTTATTATCAACTGAAACTTTATCTATGAGCAATCAGGTGAAAGGAGTGTCCTACAAAAAAATGGACAAGTCGTATTTTGAATCACGTGAGTTAAAACGCCACGCAGGAGTTTGGTCGCTTTGGGCATTAGGGGTAGGTGCTGTGATTTCAGGGCACTTTTCAGGTTGGAATTTGGGTTTGGCATCAGGAGGCTGGGGCGGTATGTTTATAGCCACAGTTATCATTGCGATAATGTATATAGGACTAACACAAAGTGTGGCGGAAATGTCTCCGGCACTTCCACACACAGGAGGAGCATATTCCTTTGCTCGTTCGGCTATGGGGCCCTGGGGTGGATTTTTTACTGGTTTGGTGGAGAATCTGGAATTTGTGTTGACACCTGCTGTTATTGTCTTTTTTATCAGTTCTTATATGAGTGGAATCTTCGATACCGGCCCGAATAGTTTGCCCTATTGGTGGTTCGGATTCTATACTTTTTTCACTATTCTAAACATAGCAGGTGTTGAGTTGTCTTTTCGTCTTACTGTTGTAGTGACCATTCTTGCTTTGTTATGTTTGGTCGTATTTTGGATTTCTTCAATAGGTAATATTGATTTTTTTACGAATGCACTGAATATTAAAGCAGGAGCATCAGGTAAAGCAGAGTTGTTGAATGGAGGTAATGGCGATTTTTTACCTATGGGTATTGTAGGAGCTTTGGGTGCTATGCCATTTGCAGTTTGGTTGTTTCTAGCCATAGAACAATTGCCCTTGGCAGCTGAGGAATCAGTAGATCCAAAAAAGGACATGCCTAAAGGATTGACTTATGGTATGGTTACATTGATTATTTCTGCTTTTATGATTTTGTGGTTAAACTCTTCAATACCACTTGGGGCATTTGCTCTGTCTCAATCAGGAGAACCACTATTAGATGGGTTTAAGGAATTATTTGGAAGTAGTATAGCCAAAGGATTGACTTTGGTGGCAGTCATTGGTCTTATTGCTTCTTTTCATACTATCATTTTTGCTTTTGGACGGCAGATATATTCTTTGTCAAGAGCCGGGTATTTCCCGACATTTCTATCAGTAACACATAGCAAACGTAAAACGCCATACATGGCTTTAATAGCTGGTTCGGTTATTGGTTTTGGTGTTTTGATGTTGACGAGATTTTTGTCCGGAGCAGAGGAAAGTGGTGTTTTTATAGGTGGGGCACTACTCAATATGGCTGTTTTTAGTGCAATGCTATCCTATGTATTGCAGTGCGCTTCATTCCTGCTTTTGAGGATAAAAAGACCGGATTTGGAGCGTCCCTATATTAGTCCGATGGGTAAAGGAGGTGCCTGGCTTACTATTGTTATCGCCTTGGTTACTATCTATTTCCAATTACAGGATTCATCTTACCGGGTTGCTGTTTTTAGTGCTATTGCTTATTTAATTGTTGGTTTGTTATATTTTGCAATACAAGGACGCCATCGTTTGATTCTGTCACCCGAAGAAGAGTTTGCAATGAACCAGAACTCAAACGGTTGACATTAAAGTGTAGTTAATAGTACCTGAAAACATTCAAAACAATAAATGCTATGAAGCCCGAAAATCTCAGTGACATTCAGAGTGCAAGAAAATTTATAGAAGACAATCAGATTGAAAATATAAAACTGGCAGTAACCGATAGTGATGGGGTATTGCGAGGTAAGTATGTTCAGAAGAAAAAGTTTGAGTCAGCTTTGGAAAACGGATTCGGTTTTTGTGATGTGATATTTGGATGGGATTCGAACGATGAGCTATATGGTAAAGATTCATATACGGGTTGGAAGACTGCTTTTCCTGATGCATGGGCTCAAATTGATCCTACAAGTGCCAGAATGCTTCCGACGGAAGACAATCAATCCATTTTGTTTTTAGCTGATTTTTCTGGAGGCACGGCAGAAGGAGTTTGCCCCAGGTCAATTTTGAAAAAAGTATTGGCCAGATTGAACAAACATGGATATACTGCTACTGCTTCTTCTGAGTTTGAGTTTTTCGTGTTTGACGAAACACCTGAGAGCATCAGAGAGAAGGGGTATAAAAATCTAAAAACTATCACTCCGGGGAATTTTGGATATTCTGTCCTTAGAAATTCTACTCATGCAGATTTATACCATCAGATTATGGAGATGGCAGAAGCTATGGATATGCCGATTGAAGGGTTGCATACTGAAACAGGCCCAGGGGTAATAGAGGCGGCACTTGAGCATTGTAATGCCCTTAAAGCCGCAGATAATGCAGTTTTATTCAAGACTTTCATTAAAGTATTGGCTCAACAAAACGACCTGATGGCAACCTTTATGGCCAAATGGTCTGCGAGTTATCCCGGACAGTCAGGCCATTTGCACATGTCACTGAAAAACAGCGATGGTTCTAGTGCATTTTATGATGAAAAAAATCCTCATAGCATGTCCGATGAAATGCGTTGGTTTATTGGTGGTCAACAACAGTTGATGCCACAAATATTGGCAATGGTGGCATCTACTTGCAATAGCTATACACGTTTGATCCCAGGATTCTGGGCTCCAACGGTAGCGTCTTGGGGAATTGATAATCGTACTTGTGCCATTCGAGCAATTCCCGGTACTCCAAAATCTCAAAGGGTGGAATACCGGATTAGTGCGGCAGATATCAACCCATACCTTGCTCTGGCTGCTTCTTTGGGTTCGGGTTTGTGGGGTATTGAAAATAAAATAGAACCAACAGAACCCGTAGAAGGAAACGCTTACGAAAAACAATATGCAAAAGACCTTTTGTTGCCTACCACGTTGACCAATGCTGCTATGGCATTGAAGGCGTCTGATGCCGCCAGAGATTTATTTGGAGATCAGTTCGTTGAGCATTTTGCTTATACCAGAGAGTGGGAAGACCAACAACAAAGAAAAGCCATTACAGATTGGCAATTGAATAGATATTTTGAAATTATATAAGTGAATAACATGTCCAAAGTTCAAACCATAACACCTATCGACGGTTCTCTTTATTATTCATGTGAGGAACATGGATTAAAGGATGTCGATAGTGCCATTGCTCTGGCCAGGCCAGCTTTCCAGGAATGGTCAAAGTTGCCATTAAAATCGAGATTGAAATACGTTTCTGATTTTGTGGATGCAATAGAAAAAGATAAACAAGAGATTGCAAATGAAATTACCTGGCAGATGGGAAGACCATTGAGTCAGTCGCCTTGGGAAATCAATGGATTTGTCGAGCGGGCAAGGTATATGATGGGAATTGCAGAAACGGCTTTGAATCCCTACATGCCTGAAGAAAAAGATGGCTTTGAAAGATGGATCGAGCACATACCGCTTGGAGTAGTGGCTGTATTGAGTCCATGGAACTACCCTTTCCTTACATCTGTCAATGCCATAGTTCCGGCATTGGTGGCAGGAAATGCTGTCATTCTAAAACACTCATTCCAAACTCCTTTGGTTGCAGAAAGATATCTCAAAGCAGCTAAAACAGCCGGTTTACCTGAAGGCGTATTTCAGATATTGCACCTTAATCATCATAATACCGCAGCACTAATTGGTCATCAGCAAATTGATGGAGTCTTTTTTACAGGATCTGTAGAAGGTGGTAAAGCTGTTCAGAAGTCTTTGACAGACAAATTTATTCCATGTGGGCTGGAACTGGGAGGAAAAGACCCTGCCTATGTACGTGCGGATGCCAATTTGGACTATGCCGTCAACAACCTGGTGGATGGTTCTTTTTTCAATAGTGGCCAGTCATGTTGTGGGATTGAGAGAATCTATGTACACGATAGTCTGTTTGATAAATTTGTCGATGGATTTACTGAGTTGACTAAAAAGTATGTACTGGGAAACCCGTTGGATGCAGCTACAAATATAGGGCCTATGGTGAAAACCAGTGCAGCTGACTATGTACGCAAGCAAATAGAAGATGCTGTAAAAGGTGGTGCAAAGGCTCTGATCGATGAGTCGCTGTTCAAAGCATCAAAAAAAGGAACGGCATACCTTGCTCCTCAGGTATTGATAGATGTAAATCACAGTATGGATGTGATGAGTGAAGAATCGTTTGGTCCGGTAGTAGGCATCATGAAGGTGAGTAATGATGAAGAAGCTATTCGTTTGATGAATGATTCCAAATATGGTTTGACGGCTTCTCTCTGGACAGAAGATGTGGAAAGTGCTCGGACAGTTGGAAAGGCTATAGAAACAGGTACACTTTTCATGAACCGATGTGACTATTTGGATCCGGCTTTGGCCTGGACTGGTGTAAAAAATACAGGAAGGGGCATTACACTTTCAGCTTTGGGCTACCAACAAGTAACCCATGCCAAATCATATCATTTAAGAACTAAAAAGTAAGCAAATCGGAAACAGTGGACAGTAATTAGTGGTCAGGAATTTCTAAGACTAATAAAATCAGTTTATAAAATTTGAAACGTTGGCGATACAAAAATTTGAAGATATAATAGCTTGGAAAAAAGCTCAAGATTTGGCAGTTGAAGTATATGCTTTATTTAGCAAATCAAAGGATTATGGTTTTAGAGATCAAATTTGTAGAGCTAGCGTTTCTATCTCCAATAATATAGCAGAAGGTTTTGATAGGAGCAGTCATGCTGATTTTAAACGATTTCTTTATATAGCATTGGCATCTTGCAGTGAAGTGAAATCAATGCTCTATTTAGCAGAAAGATTGGATTACGTGAACAGCGAAAAGGCAACTGTTTTAAAAGATAAGTGTACTGAGACTTCAAAAATAATTACAGGATTTATAAAAGCATTAAACTAATTACTGACAACTGATCACTAAACACTGATCACTAAAACACTGCCCCCTAATTTAATTAAAAAATGAAAACACAAAGTACAAACTGGAATTTTCCTACAACCGTTTGGTTTGGTAATGGTCGAATCAATGAACTGGTTCAAGCCTGTGAAAAGTTAAATGTTAAAAATCCACTTTTTGTCACTGACGAAGGGCTGGTTAATTTGGATATTGTTAAAATCGCTACTGAGGTATTAAAATCAGGAGAAGTCAAATTTAACATCTATAGCGATGTGCAGGGAAACCCAACCGGAAAAAACGTAACCGAGGGTGTAGAATTTTATAAAGCGCACAATCACGATAGTGTGATAGCATTTGGAGGTGGGTCTGCATTGGATGCAGCCAAGACCATAGCTTTTATGTCCGGTCAGACCCGTTCTCTTTGGGATTTTGAAGACATTGGTGATAATTGGTCACGAGCGGATGTGAATGGTATTGCTCCAATAATTGCCATTCCAACTACATCGGGAACAGGTTCGGAAGTAGGACGTGCAGCGGTTATATTAGATGAAGAAGCTCATTCTAAAAAAATAATCTTTCATCCGGGCATGTTGCCAAACCTGATCATATCAGATCCGGAACTGACTGTTGGCTTGCCTCCTCACATTACAGCCTGGACGGGTATTGATGCTATGGTTCATGCCTTGGAAGCATATTGTGCTCCCGTATACCATCCAATGGCTGAGGGCATAGCGATAGAGGCGATTCGTATGATTGCCAAATATTTACCCATTGCCTTTGCTGACGGTAAAAACTTAGAAGCCAGAGGCCAAATGCTAACAGCCTCTTCTATGGGTGCTGTAGCTTTTCAAAAAGGATTGGGATCGATACATTCGGTTGCACACCAATTGGGTGCTCTTTACAACATTCAACATGGTCTGGCAAATTCAATTTTATTGCCTTATGGCATCAAGCAAAATGCTTCTGCCATTGAAGAGAAAATGGTACACTTGTGTATTGTACTTGGATTGGGAAATCCCGGAACCGATACGTTTATCCAATACATACTTGATCTTAGAAAGCAATTCAATATCCCTAATACGCTGAGTGAGGTTAATATTGATGGCAAAATGGCAGTTGAAATAGGAAAGAAAGCATTTCTAGATCCTTCTACTCCTACAAATGCAAAACCCGTTACGGCGCAAGATTTACAGTATTTGTTTACTGCGGCTTTGGTCGGAGATTTGGGAGCATTGTAAGATACATTTTGTGCTCATTGTATTTGGATTGATGAGCCATGATCAAATTATAAAATTATGCATCTACTTGTAGTAGAAGGAAATAAACGGGAATTATGGAGTAAACGAGAAGCCAGTGGGGGAGTGCCTTACCACAAGCGTTTTGAGGTAATGCTGAAAATCCTATGCCCTGAAGCAAAAGTGGATGTGGCTTTTCCTGCGGATGAAAATGCTCTTTTGCCTTCTTTAAAGACCATAAAGGAATACGATGGAGTCTTATGGACAGGGAGTTCATTGTACGTCAATGACCCCTCGCCATCAGTCGCCCGTCAGTTGACTTTTGCGGAAGATGTATTCAAAAGTGGCGTGCCCTTTTATGGCAGTTGTTGGGGACTTCAAATCGCAGCAGTAGTCGCTGGTGGCACAGTAGGTACTTGTGAAAAGGGTAGGGAGTTTGGTGTTACCAGCCCGATCAGCCTTACCACAGATGGTGTCAATTATGATGGTTTTAAAGGTAGGATTGGAGAATTTAATGCACTCTGTATCCATTTGGATGAAGTAATCAAACTTCCTGAGAATGCAACAATTTTGGCAAGTAATGCCCACTCCAAAGTACAAGCTTTGAAGATCAATTATAAAAATTCTGAGTTTTTTGGAGTACAATATCATCCCGAGTTTATGATCTCAGATTTGACATTTATTGCAAGGTATATGTCAAAAATACTAATTAAAGAAGGGGTGTTTGATAAGGAAGAAGCATTGGAAAATTTTGTTTTCAAACTTGAGAAACCAGGTGAACTGCCTGAGTGCGTTTCAAATTATTTAATACACACGCAAGAAGTAAAGTGCTGGCTGGATTATTGTGTGAAACGTTAACTTGTGTGTGTTTTTTTAACCAACATAATTTAAAAACCTTTGTTCATGTGGACTTTATTGAGTAGAAAAATCCTGGTATTGGTTGTCTTATTTTTTTCTTTTTTAGCGGGGTATTGTGGAGGTGGCTCGAATAAAAAAAGTCATGAAATAAATGTCTATTGCAATCAAAACAATGACCTATATCAATTACTGGTCTCAAATGGTTTGCAATGCAGACAATTCTCGGAAGTGGCGACTGCCATTTCCGAGACCAACAAAAACGGGATTTTACTAATCCTAGCAAAGGATTACCCTTCTGGAAAAACAGTGCTGCCTAAAGATTTTTACAAAACAGTAAAAGAAAAGAAACTGAAGGTGTATCTAGAATTTCCGGATCAATTGGAAGCAGATGCCACGGGAGAAATTAAGCCTACCGAAAAAGAACGTCTGGTTACAACTTCGGATTTCTTTGGAAACGATCTGGCCTTAATGACTATTATGGATGCTGGATTGTTTTCCTATGTTGATGTGCCGGAAAGAACCAGCCACATCAGGGGTGCTAGTGTTGCGGGTTTTGACAAAGCCGTTTACGGGCTGGATAATACCCCGAATTTCCCGATACTATTTAATGAAGGACAAGTGCTTGTCTCAACCACTAAATTAAGTGATTTCAACAAAAGCCGCTATTCACCTCTAAGTGCCTGGCAAAAAACAATTGGAAGTATTTTATCTTTTATATCAGTAGAGGTAGAAGTTGAGAAGATGAAATGGGAACCAATTGTAAAACCAACTTACGAGGCATCTGCTTCACTTCCTGAAAATGCTTATAGATTGGCGGTGGAAAAAGGAGCGGAATGGTATATTAAAAGTCGCTTTCTCATCCATCCTGAATGGAAAGATCATTGGAAGGCTATTGATACACTAAAACTTCCTGTTGGGCCTCCAATGGATTTAAGCTTACCTTCAGGTGATGGTTCACTTGGTGTGTTGGAAGGGCATTATTCATACATCAATCCAGATGGCAGCCAGCCATATAGGTATTGGCTGAGGGCAGATTGTGTGGCAGAAACTGCCATGACTTTTGCAATGGCAGACAACATCAAAGGAAATGCTCAAAGCAGGAAAATCACGAGAAATCTCATGGATTTTTTATTTAATACCGATGTTTTCAAAACGCCAGACAGTAAGAATCCTAAAATGTCTTCTTATGGTTTGATTGGATGGGCTGGCACACATCCCTACAGATACTATGGGGATGACAATGCGCGTGTACTGTTAGGGTCTGTTTTGGCAGCTCAATATTCAGGAAATGGTAAATGGGATAAGCAAATTCTTGAATTGATCCTGGCAAACTTCAGGACTTCCGGTGAAACAGGTTTTCGCAGCAATGCCCTAAATGGTTGGGATATAGATGAGAAAACCTGGCAAACATTGATGAAGGGACAATTGGTAAACCCTGCTCCTCATTTTGAGTCTTGGTTGTGGGCTACTTATATATGGCTTTATGATAAAACCGGATACAAACCTCTGTTAGAGAAAGCTAAACGAGGTATTAGAATTACGATGGATAACTATCCCGACAACTGGATATGGACCAATGGCATCCAACAGGAACGTGCCAGAATGATCCTGCCTTTGGCGTGGTTGGTTCGTGCCGAAGATACTGCCGAACACCGGAAATGGTTGAGCACTATCTGTGATGCACTTTTAAAGAATCAGGTGGAATCGGGGGCATTGAGAGAAGAACTTGGGGGAGAATAACAAAGGGAAATATGGTGCACCTAAATCGAATGAAAACTACGGACATAATGAAGCACCAGTAATCCATACCAATGGCGATCCGGTTGCTGATATGTTATACACCAGCAATTTTGCATTTTTTGCATTGAACGAAGCAGCACAGGCTACTAAAAATCCTAAATACATAGAAGCAGTTGACAAACTTGCTGATTTTATGGTAAGGATTCAAAGTGCCTCTACCGGACGGGCAGATTTGGATGGGTGTTGGTTCCGGGCTTTTGACTATGAAAACTGGGAATATTATGGCTCCAATGCGGATCACGGTTGGGGTGCATGGGGTACACTTACCGGTTGGACTCAGAGTTTTATCACAACTACCCTGGCTCTGAAACTTAAAAATACCAGTTATTGGGAAGCCACCAGACAATCTGGTGTTGGAAACGATATAGAAACAGTGTGGCAGCAAATGTTGCCAGGGGTTGGGTATTAAATGTTAAAGTGAAGAGAGTTTAAGCTACAACTGGTTAATTTGCCATATTTATTTACATATATTCAAAAAATGTAGATAAATATGAAAAATGGTACAGTATTGGTTAGTAAAAGTGATATCATTTTTAAGTTGAAATGTGGCTTTTATTGGGAAGATGCAATACAGGGTATGGAGGTTATATTTATTAAGAAAACAAATATTTTGACAATGAAGAAAATACTCTTGGTTGTGGGATTACTGATCAGTACGATTGGTTTCGCACAAAAAACAGAAAACGTAATATTGATTACACTTGATGGCCTTAGGTGGCAGGAAGTGTTCACAGGTGCAGATTCATTGCTTGTTGATGATTCTGGATATGTTGAAAACCCTGACGAACTTGTTGCTGAGTTTTGGGATACTGATCCTGCAAAGCGACGAGAAATGTTGATGCCTTTCTTCTGGAGTACAGTGGCTGAGAAGGGTCAGTTGTATGGAAATAGAAAATATGGTAATAAGGTAGATTGCTCCAATAAAATGTGGTTTTCTTATCCAGGGTATAGTGAAATACTTTGCGGATATCCGGATGATGTAAATATTACAAGTAACAGCAAAATCAACAATCCTAATGTCACATTTTTGGAATATTTGAACAATACAAAAAACTACAAAGGTAAAGTTTCTGCATTTGGTTCTTGGGACGTATTTCCGTATATCATCAATGAAGAAAGAAGTGGGATATATGTAAATGCAGGGTTTAAGAAAGCAAAGAAAGATTTGACAGAAAGAGAGCTGTTTTTAAATAAAATACAAGATGAAATCAGAGGGCCATGGGGTGGCGTAAGATTGGATGTTTTTACCCATCACTATGCTATGGAAGAATTGAAAAAGAACAAACCCAGGGTGTTGTATATTTCTTATGGCGAAACGGATGATTATGCACACGACGGTGAATATGATCAATATTTGAAATCTGCTCATCAGACAGATGCCTACATCAAAGAAATGTGGGAATACCTGCAATCGGACGAGCAGTATAAAAACAAAACAACATTAGTGGTAACTACAGATCATGGAAGGGGAACTCAGCCAAAATCGACCTGGAAGCATCATGGAGATGAAATAGAAGGAGCTGGTCAAATCTGGGTTGCTGTGATCGGGCCTGATTCTCCATCTTTGGGTGAATTGAAGTCAGATGGACAGGTGTACCAAAATCAAGTAGCTGCTACTGTGGTGTCTGTTCTGGGAGAAAAATACAATCAACCGAAAGCAGGAAAACCTATTTCAGGTGCTATTAAATAGCAATACGTTTTTACAAATGATTTTCAAAATAGATACAAAATAGAATGTTTAGAATAAAGCAAAAAGCGGCTCTCTTTGGGGCAATATGTTTGATGATTTTTGCATGTAGCCCTGTTCAAAATCAGTCATCAGGTCTAAGGGGAAAAAGGGTAATAGTAATAGGTGTAGATGCTATGAGTCCTGACGGAATTAACAACGCTTCTACACCAGTTATGGACATGATGATGAGGGAGGGTGCATATACGTTGAATGGCAGGGGAGTACTGCCTACATCGAGTAGTACCAATTGGAAATCTATGGTTTCCGGTACAGGTCCCGAACATCATGGGGTCACTTCCAACAATTGGGAAAAAGACGACTTTACTTTACCTCCTGTAAATACTGGAACAGAAGATTTTCAGCCTACTATATTTGGGATTGCCAGACAGCAAAGGCCTGAATTGAAAATTGGTGCTGCATACAACTGGAGAGGATTTGGGAGGCTGATTGAACGAAGTGCGTTAGACTATGATATATATGAGGCTACTGGGAAAGAGGAGATCGATGAGAATGAAACTACCCAACTGGCAGTGGATTACATCAAAAATGAAAAACCGGATTTTTTGTTTGTGCATTTAGACCATGTAGATCATGCAGGGCATCATGACGGGCACAAAACGGCTGAATTTTATGAAGCGGTATCAAAAGCTGACAAATTGATTGGGCAAATTGTTCAAGCTACTAAAGATGCAGGTGTTTTTGACGAAACCATTTTTATAGTATCGGCTGATCATGGCGGTATAGGATATGGTCATGGAGGTGAAACCCTCGATGAAATTGAAATACCATTTATACTATACGGAAATGGTATCAAGAAAAACTACCTGATCAAACATCAGGTAATGACGTATGATAATGCAGCTACAGTGGCTTATATCTTAGGAGTTAAGCCTCCATATACTTGGATTGGAAGACCTGTGAAGAGTGCATTTGTAGGTGAGCCAGAACCAGATATGGGAGATAAGAAACCTTTGATTGCATCGCCGGTAATCTATCCTAAACCTGAGCTGTTTGATCCGGCTGGTGGGCTTTATGTTGACAAGGACGCTACTGTAAAAATAGAGAGTAAAGTAAAAGGTGCAGAAATAAGGTACACGTTGAATGGCAGCACACCAACCAGTCAATCTAACTTGTACTCAAAAGAATTTAAACTTGATAAAAGTGCTGTGGTACTGGCCAAAGCTTTTTACACCGGTACTGACGGGTCACAAGAAAGCAATGCGACCAAAGCGTATTTCAGGGTGGTGAAAAGCGGAGGTAAGAATGGTGTCAACTACAGCTACTATGAAGGCAGTGGTTGGTCATTTATACCAGTGATTTCGAGTTTGAAAGCCAAAAAATCAGGTAAGAAATTTGAATTTAGAATTGATGACATCAATGACAGAGGAGACCAGTTTGTAATCAGATTTGTATCTTATATCCAAATCGATAAGGATGGGTCTTATAAATTTTACACCAACTCTGATGATGGCAGTAAGTTGTACATTAACGATGAACTTGTTGTTGACAATGACGGAGACCATGGTACTATTGAAAGAGCAGGAAGTATCGATTTGAAGAAAGGACTTCATAAAATTACGGTTGATTATTTGAATGCAGGAGGTGGCGCATGGCTCGATGCTTTTTACAAAGGACCTGGTATTCCAAAGCAAATTATTCCTGCTGATAAATTGTTTTTGAAAGCTTCAAAATAAGAAGTATTGCTTCAAAAAAGAGGTGGTTGTCTTTTGTCTTTTAGTTGAAACATAGAAAAACTGGGGCATGAGATTTCTGCCTCCGCAGAAATGACGAAAACCGATTATGAGTGCGTCATACCTGCGGAGGCAGGTATCCCATAAAGAAAGAATAGCCTCTTTTTATAAGTCGTATTGACAATTAAAGCTAAGTTTCAAAGAGGTTGAAAAGTGGCACTCCAAATTTCCCCTTTCCCCGCTCAAAAAAGTATCTTTGGTGTGTTCTATTGCTCACGATCTGTGAGGACAGTTGGAAGTGGTACTATTGGAATGGGTTACTCATTACGCCGAAATGGCCAAATGCGTGCCTGTGAGAGTGATTAATTAATTTAAGTTTGAGGCTAGACGAGAAATTGACTAAAATATGACAAGAAAAATTATTATTGCTTTATTGTTGGTTTCATCCTTTGTTTCATTGATGTATGAAATTTTGGATAAATCTTATCTTTATAGTTATTCTAGGTTTTTTGGCTTGTTTTCTACTATACTTATTTTAGTAATATGGAAATTGAAAGTTGAGTTGCTTAATTATGTAATTTTTATTTCTCTTTCTCTGGGAGCTTTTAGTTTATTGACTTTTCTTCCATATAATTTAGTTTATGGGTTTGAAGGATCATTTGGATTTTTGAATGGAGAAGTTGAGATTCAAATATTACCATGTATTCTACTTGTTTCAATGATTGTAGCGGAGAGGAAGTCGATTAGCATTAAATTAAATAAAAATATCGACTTGTTGAAAAAGTGGTATAATAATTAACGGTTTGCCCCCCCCAAAGCACGTGTTTAGCCATTTCGACGTAACACGCAAGACGGATTAGAATTAATTCGAACCAACAAAACACTCTTTATGAGATTTCTGCCTCCGCAGAAATGACGAAAACCGATTGTGAGTGCGTCATACCTGCGGAGGCAGGTATCCCATAAAGAAAGAATAGCGTCCTTTTTGTAAGCCGAGGGGAAAATTAAAACGTATGACTTCAACTCGGCTTGAAAACCACTACCCGATTTTCTCCAAAGCATTTTTTAAAGAATCAATAACCAAATCACAATCGTCTTTTGTGATCACCAATGATGGCCTCATGGTGATAATATTCCCTTCTATGATTTTAAAGGCCACTCCCTGTTCCAGGCAGTCGTACATGATTTGTTCGGCTTCTTCTACGGCTCTTTCTTTGGTTTTCCTGTCCTTTACTAGATCAACCCCAATGTGAAAACCCTTTCCTGCTATATTTCCAATCAATGGATAAATTTCCTTTAACTCCTGAAGTCTGTCCATCAGATAGTCACCTAATGTTTCGGCATTCTGTACCAATTGATGTTTTTCAATGTATTCTATTTCGGCAAGACCAGCTACAGAGCACAACGGATTTTTTTCATGCGTAAAATGCCCAATAGATCTATGTTGCAATACGTTGTATTTCTCTTTGGTGGCAATGCCTGCAAATGGTACCAGGCCACCTCCCAATGATTTCCCCATGACCAACACATCAGGAGTGACAAAATGCTCTGAGGCAAACATTTTTCCTGTTCTTCCAAAACCTTCAATGATCTCATCGAAAATTAGTAGGATGTTGTATTGTTCGCATAGGTGTTGAATTTCTTGCCAATATTCGCCTGAAGGCACTACAGGAGTGGCTGAAATAGGCTCGGCTATTATGGTAGCAACATCAGGGTTTCGGTGTAAGATGTTTTTTATTTGTCTTATGTATTCTTGATTGGCAGCTTCTTGATCTGTGAATCCCCATGGGTTTCTGTAGTAATTGGGAAACTCAACATGAAATGCCCCTGGCACCATTGGTCCTTGCCCAACGGTAAAATGCTCCTCTCCTCCAACACTGGATGCTTGGAACCCAGTGCCATGGTAAGAGTCCCAGTAGGAAATGGTTTTCCATTTGCCAGTAACTTGCTTGGCGAGCATGACAGCCATCTCTATGGCTTCAGATCCTCCCGGACAAAACAATACCCTGTCCAATCCTTCAGGAGTGATTTCGGTTATCTTTTTAGCGAGTTTAATGGCAGGGATGTTCGTGTACCTTCTAGGCGTGAAAGCAAGGCTCATGTCTAATTGCGCTTTGACAGCATCAATAATATCTGGGTTGCTGAAACCGGCATTGTGTACCCCATTGCCATGTAAATCCAAGTATTTTTTACCATTTAAATCAACTATGTAAGCACCTTCGGTTTTAGACAGAACGTTCATTACAGGAGTTGACAAAGCTTGATGAAGAAAATATTTGGCATCTTCTTCAATCCAATTTTTGGTTTCCTGATCTAAGTTCTCATGGTATTTCTTTCTATTTTCCGTAGAATTGTTATCTCCTTGTTCTTTAGATATTAGCTTTTTCATCTTTTATAATGGTTATGGCTTTATACTCTTATTGTCATTTTTTTATGAGGGTAAAAATATAATATTAGTCAAATATATAGGCAATTATATTTAACATTTGTAAAATTACAGTTTAGATTTGTTTGATAAAATACAGATTATATAGCGTAATTTGAGGTAATAAAAATAGTGTTTAAGGATGGATAAAGACAAACTAAGATCGGAAGGTGATATCAATATAACTGGGAGCCGGCTTGACTACTGGGAATCAAATATTGATGAAGAGACCAACAAATTGTTGGAGATGGATAATAAGTACTTTCTGCACCAGTCTCTTTCTACTCCATGTCTCAATGTAATGGAATCTTGCAAAGGATCAATGATTACCGACACGCAAGGCAGAACCTACCTCGATTTTCATGGCAACAATGTACATCAGGTAGGCTTTGGGAATGAGGCAGTGATCAAAGCCATTACCAAGCAAATGGAAGAACTCCCGTTTTGCACCAGAAGATACACCAATAAGCCAGCCATTGAGTTGGCCAAAAAATTAACGGAATTAGCTCCCGGAGATCTTAACAGGGTATTGTTTGCTCCAAGTGGTTCGATAGCTATAGGTATGGCTTTGAAACTCGCTCGATTCAAAACAGGCAGGTTTAAGACCATTTCCATGTGGGATTCTTTTCATGGAGCTTCATTGGATGCGATATCGGTAGGAGGAGAAGCTGTTTTCAGGAGTGAGATAGGGCCTCTTTTGCCCGGTACTGAGCATGTACCGCCACCGGATGCACAAAACTGCCCATGGGATTGTGCCGGAGAGTGTAAGTTGAAATGTGCCGATTATATAGAATATGTCTTAGAGAAAGAAGGCGATGTGGGTGCCGTGATAGCAGAAACAGTACGGTCAACCCCATTTATTCCGCCAAAGGAATATTGGCAAAAAGTGAGAGCAGCCTGTGACCGTCACGGCGCACTTTTGATATTGGATGAAATACCCCATTGCCTGGGGCGTACAGGTGCAATGTTTACCGTAGAAAACTATGGAATTGTTCCTGATATGCTGGTCATAGGAAAAGGATTAGGTGGTGGTATCTTCCCATTGGCAGCACTCATAGCCAGAGAAGACCTCAATGTGATGCAAGACAGAGCATTGGGTCATTATACTCATGAAAAAAGTCCGGTGGCTTGTGCAGCTGCACTGGCTGCAATAAAATACGTAGAGGATGAGAACATTATTGATCATGTAAAAAAAATAGGTGAGTATGCTTTGGAAGGGTTGAAAAAACTGAAAAGTAAGTACAAGCTGATAAAAGATGTAAGGGGAATTGGTCTGTTGATAGGAGTGGAATTGTCTGATATGAACGGGAAAAAGGCTGTGGATGAAGCAGAAAAAATGATGTATATGGCACTGGAAAGGGGAATGAATTTTAAGTTGACTATGGGAAATATCCTTACACTTAGTCCTGCTCTGACCATTAGTTTTGAAGAAATGGATCAGGCTCTGAATATTTTGGACAGTTGCTTTGAAGAAATTTCTGAAAAGAGAGCGTAATTCTTATTTATCAAAAAGATAACATTAAAGTCACTTGTAAAAATATTCAACTTCCTATTCTTGTAAAATAAATAGACCTGATGCCTGAACAAAACTCTATTTCTGCCCATTTCCAACTCTTCGAAAAAACCGGTGAACCCTTTTTATTTGAAAACAAAGAATTTCGACAAAAATTAGAACCGGGAGAAGTACTGGTCAAAATTTTATTGTCAACAATTTGTGGGTCAGACTTACATACGATTGAAGGCAAAAGAAAGGAAGATACCCCCTGCATATTGGGACATGAAGCGGTAGGTGAAATTATCGCTGTTAATTCACGAGATGGTTTTGAGATAGGAGATCGTGTGACCTGGACAATAGCAGACAGTTGTGGCAAGTGCCCTGCATGTACCGAATACGGACTTCCTGAAAAATGCAGCGAACTGTTTAAATACGGGCATGCTTCCATACACAAAGGAAGTGGATTGAATGGATGTTATGCTACACATATTCATATTAGAAGGGGTACACATCTGGTGAAAGTACCGGATGTGGTCAGCAATCAGGCCGTGGCTTCTGCAAATTGTGCATTGGCTACTATGGTCAACGCTATCTCTAAAGTGTCTAAACAACCTAAAAGAGTGGTCATACAAGGTGGGGGGGTGTTGGGAATATATGCCTGTGCTCTTTTGAAAGAAATGGGAGTTCCACAGATTTTTTGTCTGGAAGTAAAAGAAGAACGTTTTGAGCTCATAGAGCAATTTGGTGCCATAGCTGTAGATGCCAGAGAAGCAGAGAAAGCAACTCAATATATTTTGGATCAGGTTGGTGATGGAGTTGATGCCGTTTTCGAAGTAGCTGGCATCAGGCAATTGATCCCGCAAGGTCTGGCATTGCTTCGTCCCGGTGGAGATTATATTTTGGTAGGCTTGGTACATCCGGACTCTGAATTGGGTATTACTGCAGAGCAAATCATAAGAAAATGCATTACAATAACAGGAGTGCATAATTATGCTCCATGGCATTTGGATGAATCGGTTGCATTTTTAGAACGAAACCATAACAATTTCCCATTTGATGCTTTAGTGAGTCCGCCTTATAAATTGGAAAAACTAAGTCAGGCTGTACATGAAGCCCAACAGCAAAAGTGGGCTCGGGTATCTGTAAAGCCATAAGATTTTGATGGATAAATTACATACACAAGGTTTAGATTTTAGAAAAGCCCAGTGGCAGATGCTCTTTGCTGTTATGTTTTGTTACCTGTTTTTCTATACAGGCAGGCAAAATTTTGGTTGGGCAATTATGGGAATCAGTGAAGAATTCAATGTCACCAAGCAAGACATAGGTTGGGCAGGTGCTGGTATGCTTTGGGCGTATGGTATTGGTCAATTCATTAATGGAAATCTGGCAGATAAGTTTGGTGCCCGGCGCATGATGGTTTTGGGCGGAGTGTTGTCATTCGTAATGAACTGGGCAACCAGCCTGGCAACCAGTTATATCATGGTGCTGATTTTTTGGACATTGAATGGTTTTTGTCAATCTCTTGGGTGGGCTCCAGGAAGTAAGCTGGTGGCCAACTGGTGGGGAGGTAGTGAAAGAGGCAAAGCCTTTGGATTTTATGTATTTGCAGCAGGTTGTTCATCTATATTGATTTATTTGTTGTCAATAGTAATGTTGGATGTCTATGATTTGGATTGGAGGTGGATTTTTAGAATTCCTGTATTGCTACTCTTGTTGGGATGTACAGTTTTTTATCTGGTAGTAAGAGATAAACCCCAAGACCGTGGATTTCCACCATTACCGGAAGACAATTCCGTTGATTCAAACAAATCAAAAGAGGAAGGTTTTTTTCAGCGTTATATAAAAGTACTTAGAAACAAGAAATTTATTTTGGCCTGTCTTTCAATAGGTTTTCAAAATATGGCACGCTATGGGCTTTTGGTTTGGGTGCCGCTTTATTATTTAGGAACAAAAATCAACCAATCTTCTAATGTCTGGATTGCTTTGGCCCTACCGATCGGGATGGCACTTGGTACCATATTTTTCGGACAACTGTCAGATCGGTTTTTCAAATCAAACAGATCCAAACCAATAGCCATATCTATGGCTTTGGCAGGACTCACGGTATTGTTGGTTTATGTTATTCCCAAGGACAATGTAATGGGTGGATTGATATTGATGTTTTTTGCAGGCTTTTTAGTGTATGGTCCTCAGTCTTGTTACTGGCCATTAAGTCCTGATTTGTTAGGAATTAAACGTTCAGGTACAGGTGTGGGAGTTATGAATACATTCGCTTATGCCTTTGCCGGAGCTGGAGAGCCATTCATTGGCTATATGGCAGATACCACAGGGCAGGAAAACATTGTTTTCATGGTGACAGCCATTGTCTGTTTTTTGAGTGCTACGATCATATTATTTGTAAGACGTTGATTCTAATCTGGTTGAAGTCTTCTGAGTTTACTATTGTACTTTTTACTAATGTGGGAATAGTATTTATATAAAAATCATTTAAATTGGGAGGAAAAATTGGAATGACTAAAACTTAAACTTTACTTAAAGTTCTCGTAAACTCTTTGAGTGTTATAAAAATTAACTTTACATAAACACTTTAAAAAAAACACGATTAAAAAAAGTAATAGCAGAATGCAAAAAACCTTGATGTCATCGAATAGCAATGGAGAATATGCAGGGATTGTTGAAAAAATAAAGCAAGACGATCTTAAGGCATTTGGTGAACTCTATGATGGGTTTTATAGCAGAGTGATGGGGTTTGCATTTAAGTTTTTGAAATCCAGAGAATTGGCAGAAGAAGTTGTCCACGATGCTTTTATGAAAGTATGGGAACACCGAAAAAAACTGGATTCTAATTTATCCATCAATGCTTTTTTGTTTAAGATCACACATAACCTGATGCTTAATTCTCTTCGGGTGAAGGTAGAGCAACCTAAATATTTTCAAACCATTCAGGAATCCGATGTTGTTTCTAACAAAACGGAAATTGACGTGCATTTAAATGAAATTGAGATGAGCCTGACAGGTGCTATAGAAGCATTGCCAGTGAAACGCAGACAAATCTTCATGTTAAGTAAGTTGGAAGGATATTCCAATAAGGAGATTGCCGATGAACTAAACATTTCTACAAATACTGTTGCAGGCCAATTAAGAAAAGCCACTAAAACCCTAAAGGCTACTATAAAGTTTGCTGCAACTATATAGAGTCGTCTATAAAGTACGATCCACGCTTTACTATATTGGTAAAGCTGTTTAAAACAGTAAGCTTTAAGAATCCTGAAAGGCTTCTCAAAGCACATTATAGACAGACTTTATATAGCAATCTCAGTATCATTTTAAGTAACAAATAATTAAGGTAAGTTTAGTCAATATCAACTAAAGTTGATATTTTTTTTCAATTCCATCTATCTGAAAATAAGTTGGTTATAATTATTTTATGAAAAATATAATTCATAGATAACCATTTCTTTCCTTTTTTGTGTACTACCCATAAGGCATGTAATACACGAACATTAAAATATGATAATATGCAAGGGTTTAGTAGAATTTGGTTGCTTCAACTTCAACATGTACACCTTGCTTTTGGATTGATTGGAATCAATTCAAAATAGACTCCAAATATTATGGATAAAGAGATAATAGATAAATTTTTAAGAAACGAATGCACTCAGGAAGAAGAGCAGATGGTATATGAATACCTCTTAAATTCTGATGATGAGGAAAGTATTCTGATGATTTCACAAAGTGTTTGGAATAATCCGGAAGAATCTGCTGAAATAGCAGGTAGTAAAACACGCCTGTTTCAAGAGATCGTAGATGATATTAGAAATGAACGGGAAGTGCCAGTTGTTTCAATTAATCAAAATGTAGAATCAGTTAAATCTCCTGAAAAGAGAGTCAGAGTAAGTAAAAAATGGTTAAGTGTTGCTGCAGTGGTGTTGATAGCCTTAGGTATTTCATATACACTTTTTGACTTAAATCCACCTGTAGAAGTTCCTGTAGCAGCTACATCGAATATAGAAAAAGTCAACTCTTCAGGACATAGATCTAAAATTGTGATGAGAGATGGGACAAAAATATTTTTGAACGCTGAAAGTAAAATCAGCTATTCGGACGAAAAATATGGTGTGGAACTCAGAGAAATTTATTTGGAAGGAGAGGCTTATTTTGAAGTAGCTAAAAATGCTGATATACCTTTCATAGTAAAGACCAAAAAGTTATCGACTACCGCTCTTGGTACCGCTTTTAATGTCAGGGCATTCAATGATGAGAATAGTTCACAAGTATCTCTTGCAGAAGGAAAAGTAAAAGTTTCGAGGATAGACGGTGATACACCAAATTCAGATGAAAATATTTTCCTGATGCCGGATGAGGAAATTCAATTGAATGAAGATAATTTGATCAAAAGAAAATTCGATACTGACAGAGTATTGTCATGGAAAGACGGCATCATCTACTTTAAAGAAACCGGTTTCACTGATGCAGTAAGGGTTCTTGAAAGATGGTACAATGTCAAATTTGAAATAAACAACATCAAAGACATTTCCAGCCTAAAAGGTACAGGAACATTTAAAAATGAAAGCCTGGAAAATGTATTGAAAGCACTGAGTTACTCACTTCAATTTAAATATACTATAGATGATAATACTGTAAACATAAATTTCTAATTAATGATACATAAAAGAAAAAATACCGAATAATAAAAAACCCCGAATATAAGATATCCGGGGCTGAGACTATTCCTGAACGTACATCCGTCAAAATGAGAGTTCGGGAATATTGAATTGCAAAACTTTGTTTCACAAAACCTTACAAAGGTATGAAAATTAAACTTGTACGATTAATAACTATGGCCATAAAACTATCAACTTATGGTTTGATGATCCAGGTGTTCTTTTTGAGCATGGTTTATGCCAACGACATAAACGCCCAATATAGCAGCGCTCAGGAGACGATGATCAACGTTACCGTTGAAGACAACTCTATCTTGGAGACTTTCGAGATAATTGAAACCAAAACCAATTTTAAGTTTTATTATAAAAAGGGTGTTTTGGATAAAGATGTCAGAATGACTCTGGATGAGTCAGGTTCAAGGAAAGTTTCCGATATTTTATTGGAAATCTCGAAAAGAGCCAAGCTTAAATTCAAACAAATTAATAATGTAATTGCGGTTTCTAAGATGGAACCATCTGACTCGGCAGATGATGCTGACAGATTAAAAATAATAGTAAAAGCTGATATCGAAATATCAGGAACTATTACTGACGCAGACAATGGAGATACATTGCCTGGAGCTACTGTGCAGGTCAAGGGCACACAAATTGGTACTGTATCTGACATCAATGGCAATTTCAAATTGAGTGTACCGGATGATGCCCTCACCCTTGTAGTGAGCTATATAGGTTATGATGAAACTGAAATAGCCATTGCAGGAAATACAGGTCAGGTTTTCAATATTAAACTCAATGCTTCAGCTGAGTCTTTGGATGAAGTAGTGGTTACGGCACTAGGTATCGAAAGAGAAAAACAATCTCTTGGTTATGCTGTTCAGGAAATTGATGGCGACAATTTAAATCAGGCAAGGGAAAGTAATTTTACAAATGGTTTGTCAGGTAAGGTTGCCGGATTAAATGTACAATCAAATGCTGGTGTGGGGAGTTCTACTCGCCTTATCCTTAGAGGTGAATCTTCTTTGGGGATCAATGGTAACCAACCATTATTTGTGGTTGATGGTGTACCTATTAGTAATGAAATCAGCAATTACACCTCAGCAGATTATGGAAATGCAGCTTCGGAAATCAATCCGGCGGATGTGGAAAGTGTCAATGTCTTGAAAGGGCCGGGTGCAGCTGCACTGTATGGTTCCAGGGCCGCTAATGGTGTTATTGTAATCACTACCAAGTCAGGTAAGAAAAATAGAGGAATTGGGGTTTCAGTAAATACTTCTTTTACTTCAGAAGATGTGTTGAGGCTTCCTAAGTTCCAGAATGAATTTGGTGGAGGTAACAACGGATTGTTTGAAGGTTCCAATTTTGGGTATTCTGCTGGGATTTATCCCAATGGAGTACAAGATGGATATGACGAAAGTTGGGGCCCTAGGTTAGATTTTGGACCAAATCGTGCCCAATTCAACTCACCAACTACAGGAGGTTACCGAGGTGGAGATGTGCATTTGAGTGATCGTGGGCATGTAATTCCTACACCATGGGTATCTCAACCTAATAATGTAAATGACTTTTTTGAAACAGGGAATACAGTATTTACCAACGTAGCTGTTACGGGAGGTAGTGATGGTGGGTCTTTCAGAGCATCTTATACCCGTACTGATCAAAAAGGCATAGTTCCCAACAATGATTTACAAAGAAATACTTTCGCAATTAACACCAGCTATAAGCTTACCGATAAGTTTACAGCGGCAGTTAAGATGAGTTACATCAAGACAGAAAGTACCAACCGGCCGGATCAGGGGTACGGTAGAAATACTCCAATGTATTTTATATTGTGGATGACTCGTCAGACAAATATGAATAGCCTGAGAGACTACTGGCAGCCGGGATTAGAAGGTGTACAACAGTTTCAGTACAACTATGGAGAAAACCATAACAATCCTTTCTTCTATCAGTATGAAAATACAAGTGCACAAAACAAAGACAGGGTACTCGGAAATGTTTCGTTGACTTATGACTTTACAGATAATTTAAGTCTGACAGTACGTACGGGTACAGATTTTTACAACGACAATAGACCGACCAGAAATGCCGTAAGTACAGTCAATGTACCAGATGGTTCATATCGTGAGGTAAACATCTTTTTTGAAGAGAGAAATACAGACATGTTATTGTCTTATGATTTCAAGGCAGTGGGTGATTTTGGGATTAAAATATCCGCAGGGGCTAATAGAATGGAACAAAAGGGAAATTCTACTAATAGTTTTGCTCCATCACTTCTTTCTCCCGGTATTTATAGCTTAAGCAATGCAGGATCGGCTTTGGTAGTTGGTCAATCAAGGTTTAAGAAAAAAATAAATAGTGTGTATGGTTTGGCACAGTTTGATTATCAAAACAAGTTATTTATGGATGTCACCGCCAGAAACGACTGGTCAAGTACATTGCCAGCAGGAAACAATTCTTATTTTTATCCTTCGGTTTCTACTAGTGCTTTGTTCAATGAAATATTTGAATTGCCATCCTTCATCAATTTGGTTAAGTTGCGTGCAGGATGGGCTGAAGTAGGAAAAGACACAGGGCCTTATCAGTTGTATAACGCATACAATACACAGAATCCATTTGGAAGCACACCTGTTTTATCAGAAACCTCAGGACTTAAAAACCCGGGACTCAAACCGGAATCAATTAATACCTATGAGTTAGGGTTGGAGTTGTCATTTCTTGAGGATAGAGTCGGCTTAGATTTTACCTATTATGACATTCGCTCTCGTGACCAGGTAATTAATATTCCTTTATCCAGTACATCCGGTTATAGTTCCAGAGCAATCAACGCCGGGGAAATTAAAAACCAGGGTATTGAGGTAATGTTGAGAGGAACACCGCTTAAGTTGGCCAATGGGTTTAAATGGAATATAAATGTGAATTTTGCCAGAAACAGGAGTTCTGTGGTTGAGTTGACAGAAGGGATCAGTGCCATTGTTCAATCTGCTCCGGGTGAGGATGCTACTTTGGAAGCAAGAATTGGTGAAAGAATGGGTGCACTTTATGGTCCTGGCTTTGAAAGGGTTCAAAGTGGCCCTATGAAGGGTGAAATCATTATTTCTTCCAATGGCGACCCCCTTAAGACAACCAGCCCTATTTATTTAGGAAATTTCAATTCTGACTGGACTGCAGGTATTACCAATGAGTTCACTTACAAAGGCTTTTATGCCAGAGCATTATTTGATATTCGTCAGGGAGGAATATTTATTTCCAGATTTTACAACAAAGCAATGGGAGCTGGCCAGTTGGAAGAAACTGCTATCGAAAGAGGTGCAAGAGCTCCGGGTACAGAATACGATGGTTTATATTATCACGCAGGTGCTGCAGACAATGGAGATGGTACTTACAGTCAAAACCTTATAAGTACTGATGGTACAGCCAGTGAAGGAATATATGGTACAACTGCCAGAAACTTCTACAAAAGATACCATGACCACAATTCAGAATCTCAGGTATTCGATGCTTCTTATGTTAAGTTGAGAGAAGTAGCCATTGGCTACAACTTGCCAAATAGCCTGATGGGTAATTTGCCCTTTAGAGATGTCCGAATTTCCATATCAGGGAGAAATCTGAAACTTTGGACGGATAACCCTCATATTGATCCGGAAGGAGCTGTAGCAACTACAGGTGGAGGGTTGATTCCCGGATTTGAAAACATGAGTTTGCCATCTACCAGGAGTTGGGGTGTGAATATCAATTTTAGGCTTTAAAAGATACCAATCATGAAAAAAGTAATAAATAAATCAATATTTGTTCTGTTGGTATTTCAACTAGTATCAACAAGTTGTACCGATGGATTTGAAGAGATAAATACCAATCCAAATCAAACGGAAGTAGTGACTAATCCCGGACTATTGTTGCCCGGTGTGATTAGGAGTAGTATGGATGATTATTTCACAGGCTCTTGGAGACGGGGAAATGTAGTTGCTGATTATATGGCAAATCAATTCGTTAGCGCATTTGATTGGACACCAAATGAAGCAACAGAATATTTTCTTTGGTCATTCTATGATAGACTTAGAGACCTGCAAGGTGTAGCTGATATTGCTGAAACCCAGGGGTTGAAAAACTTTCAGGGTGTAGCATTGGTTTTAAAATCGTTTTTCTTTCAGAACCTGACGGATATTTATGGTGATGTACCTTATTCTGAAGCTGTAAAAGCAAAAAGTGAAGGGATCAACTATCCGAAATACGATACTCAGGAAGCAATATATGCTGGTATCTTGAGTGATTTGGAGTTGGCAAATACCTTGCTTTCTACAAGTAATGGGGCGATTACCGGAGATATCCTGTTCAATGGTGATGTCACTAAATGGAAAAAGTTTGCCAATTCCTTGAGATTAAGGTGTTTGTTGAGAATTTCTGACAGAAAAGATCCTTCATCAGCAATGCAACAAATAGTAGGCGATCCGGTAACCTATCCGATTTTTGAGGACAATGACGATCAGGCTGCTTTACAATACCTGAATGAATTAGGAAATGAGTATCCGAGGTTTAGGTCTGCAGTGGGTCAATATGTTACATCTACACATGCTTCTAAAACCATGGTTGATCTCCTCACAGCTATGGACGATCCAAGATTGTATGTATTTGCTCTCCCTACTGCAAGCACAGCAGGAAGTGCTAATCCGGAGTATGTAGGAGTACCAAATGGCATTGCTGATGAAAGTTTATATAATGGTGGCGAAGCAAATCAATCCATAGCGGGATTGTTGTGGGCTCCTTATGATTACGACCCTGATCTTGCTTCTCCTACTGCAGCACAAAGCCTTATGATGACATATGCTGAATTACAGTTGATCTTGGCTGAAGCTGCAGAAAGAGGATTTATCACCGGAGATGCCGAAGCATATTATATCAGTGGTATTCAGGCGCATTTTGACTATTATGCGAGTAGAATTCCGGATAACTTCACATTCCCTACTGTAGCAGATGTTCAACCTGACCCTTCTTACTTTACACAGGCTGATGTAGTATATAGTGGTACTCAGGAGGAGAAACTGGAGAAAATAGCACTTCAGAAATGGTTGGCATTGTTTAACAACGGTTATGAAGGCTGGTTTGAATGGAGAAGAACAGGTGTGCCGAATATTGTACCCGGGCCGGCAAGTCTTGGATTCGTACCTGTGAGACATTTATATCCGCTTACTGAGCAAGGGCTGAACAAAGCCAATTATGATGCAGCAGTCGCAAGACAAGGTGCAGATAATACTCAGACCAAGGTTTGGTGGGACGTAGATTAATCATTAAAATTTTGAATTATGAAAAATAAAATATTTATAGTTGGTAGCATTATTATGCTACTGACACAGATAAGTTTTGCTCAGGCTCCTATTGTCTATCTTCCTTTAGATAGTGATTTGAACGATGAAAGTGGTAATGATCTCCATGCAACCAACGGAGGAACTGCAGATGCCGAATTTGTGAATGATGGAGAAAGAGGAAGTGTGGCTTTCTTTCCTAAGGCATCTCATGCGCAATTGCCACTAGACCCAAAGCTTGATTTTGGCACGTCTGATTTTTCTTTTGCTTTTTGGGTAAAAATAGATAATGCTACCCTTGATACTGAGAGTGATCCTGCAATCATCAGTAACAAAGATTGGGGAGACGGAACCAATACAGGGTTTGTTCTGGCTTTGGATGGAGCAGGTGTTGTAGGAGAACATCAGTGGACGGTAAATGTTGCGGATGATGATGCATTAAATGACAGATTGGATTGGGATGCTGATGACAATGCCACTCCTAATTTGGTTGACAATACCTGGCATTTTGTAGCAGTCGTTTTTGATAGAAGTGGTGCAAATATGATGAATGTTTATTTTGATGGAGAGTTGAAACAAACGGATGCGGCGCAGGATTCTAAGGACTTGTCTTTGCTTCCTGGTAATTTGTCAGATCCTACTTTGCCTTTTACTATTATGAATGATGGTACAGGTAATTACAATCAATCCCGTGATTTCGAAGCATCTTTAGATGATATCTTGATATACGACAGGGTGATTACTGCCGATGAAGTGGCGGATTTACATGCTAATGGTTATTCCATAGATCCAGCATTGGGAGCATCTGTTTACCTGCCATTTGATAGTGATTTGAATGATGTTAGTGGTAATGATCTTCATGCAACCAATGGGGGAACTGCCGATGCTGAGTTTGTGAGTGATGCAGTAAGAGGAGATGTAGCTTTCTTTCCAAAGGCATCCCATGCGCAATTGCCACTAGACCCAAAGCTTGATTTTGGCACGTCTGATTTTTCTTTTGCTTTTTGGGTGAAAATAGATAATGCTACCCTTGATACTGAGAGTGATCCTGCAATCATCAGTAACAAAGATTGGGGTAGTGGGGAAAATACTGGTTTTGTGTTGGCTTTGGATGGAGCAGGTGTTGTTGGTAAGCACCAATGGACGGTAAATGTTGCGGATGATGATGCTTTAAATGACAGATTGGATTGGGATGCTGATGACAATGCCACTCCTAATTTGGTTGACAATACCTGGCATTTTGTAGCAGTGGTTTTTGATAGGAGTGGTTCAAATACAATGAATGTTTATTTTGATGGAGAATTAAAACAAACGGATGCGGCGCAGGATTCTAAGGACTTGTCTTTGCTTCCTGGTAATTTGTCAGATCCTACTTTGCCTTTTACCATTATGAATGATGCAACAGGCGCATACAATCAATCCCGTGACTTTGAGGCATGGATAGACGACTTACGCATTTGGTCTGGTAAGGCACTTAGTGCCACTGAGGTAATGGATACATATAATTTTGTAGCAGATGATGGAGGAATTGATATGGTATTTGGTGCTGATGTCTATCTCCCTTTGGATGAAAACTTAAATGATGAAAGTGGAAACGACTTGCATGCCATCAATGGTGGAACACAAGATGTTGTTTTTGTCAATGATACTGAACGTGGTTTAGTGGCTGATTTTCCATTGGCATCACATGCTAAACTTCCACTCGATGACAAATTGGATTTTGGAGTAGAAGATTTTTCTTTTGCTTTTTGGGTAAAAGTTGATGCTGCTACTTTGGCAACTGCTAGTGATCCTGCGATCATCAGTAACAAAGATTGGGGTGGTGGAGAAAATACAGGTTTTGTCGTTGCATTGGATGGAGCAGGAGTTGTAGGAGAACATCAGTGGACGGTAAATGTTGCAGATGATGATGCCTTAAATGACAGGTTGGATTGGGATGCAGACGACAATGATACGCCTAACTTGGTGGATAATGCCTGGCATTTTATAGCAGTTGTTTTTGATAGAAGTGGTGCAAATATGATGAATGTTTATTTTGATGGTAAGTTGAAACAAAGTGACCCTGATCAGGATTCAAAAGATTTATCATTGTTGCCAGGAAATCTCTCAGATCCTACTTTACCTTTTACTATCATGAATGATGCCACTGGTGCTTACAATCAATCTCGTGATTTTTCTGCCAGGCTTGATGATGTTAGAATCTGGAAAGGAAAGGCTCTTACTGCCACTGAAGTGCTTGAAATTTATAGCCCTTATGATAAGAGCTATGAAGCGAGTGTATTCTTGCCATTTAATAATAATTTAGAGGACTTCAGTGGTAATGAATTGAATGCAACAGATGTAGGTGTGGTTTCTACAGAATTTGTAGTAGATGCTGAAAGGGGTGACGTGGCTTTCTTTCCAAAAACAGCATTTGCTCAGCTTCCCTTAGATCCAAAATTGGAATTTGGTACTGATGATTTTTCAGTTGCTTTTTGGGTGAAAATAGATGATGCAACTCTTGATACTGATAGTGATCCTGCAATAATGGGAAACAAAAATTGGGATGGAGGAAGCAATCCGGGATTTGTGATTGCCTTGGACGGTGCTACTATAGCTGGGAGTAACCGTTGGACAGTAAATGCGGCAGATGATCATGCCAATAATGCAAGGAATGATTGGGAATCAAAAGATAATGGTGATACAGAACTGGTGGATAATACCTGGCATTTTGTAGCCGTTTCGTTTGACCGGGATGCTACATTGAATGTTTATTTTGATGGGGAATTGAAACAAATTGACCAGACTGACAGATCAAAGAACCTTACGATTTTGCCGGGTAATATTCATGATCCTAATTTACATTTTAATATTATGCAAGATGGTTCTGGCATTTATAATGATCCTCGTGAGTTTGCAGCATGGCTGGATAATGTGCGTATCTGGAACAGGGTCATTACACCTACAGAAGTGATGACTATTTTCACACAAGATACAGGAAACGGAGCTACAGTAAACGAAGGGTCAGAAGTAATTGTATTGAATATAGAAGAATTAGAAAAACAACCATTTAGTGTATATCCTAATCCTATTAGAAATGGATGGTCCAGATTCAATTTTAGTTTGGATCAACCTTCACAAGTGAACCTTGTAATTTACAATCAATCAGGGATGGTTGTGGAAAACCGTGTGAATGAGAATTTACCTTCAGGAAACCATACCATCGAATGGAATGCTTCCGGCAATCAGTCTGGTATGTATTACTACAGATTGCAGGGGGCTAATATTCAGCAGTCTGGTAAGATTATTCTTGTCAGATAATTGGCGGTTGTTTATTTAATTAATTTAAATTTCGAAGAAATGAAAAACTTAAAAATTATATTTCAATTGATCATGCTGGTATGCATTTCGGCACTTACCGGATGTGGAGAGGATGTTGATGATGGGAAAATAGAGATTACACTGGTAGATTCTCAATTGGCAGCAGTAGCTATGAGAGGCACCTGGGGGCAGGCATCTAATGCTGTACTACCCGCAGGCACTACTGAAGGTGTGCTGGATAAACTTTCATTGAGGTTTACCATTACCGATGATTATGAGCCAGATACATTTGTAGCATCAGGAGAGGTTGCCATGGACTATTTGTTCAAGCCCGGGAGTGGCACATGGAAATGGGTCGATGGATCAACTACTCAGATAGAGCTGGTGGGTGTTTCACCTGTTACACTAATTAATGTAGCAGAAGATGGCCAAAGTTTCAGGTTGACTTTTACTTACAATGGTGAAGAAGAAGGTAGAACGTCTGGAATCGGTGAGTACAGCGTAACGTTGACTAAAATTGCACCTTAACTTATTGATTTTTAAAGGTAATCTTAATAGATAGCAAAATTCTCCTGTTCACTTGCTCTTTAAATAACAGAGCTTAGAGACAGGAGAATTTTTGTTTAAGTTCAGTAGTTGACTCTGTTACATTACTGAGATAAAAAATGCATAGGTATTCAAAATTCAACAACACTCATTCAGTTTTAATATGGATGAGATGCAAAGCTTTGCATAAAATAACCAGAGCAAAACATGAGGTTATGCGCCTAAAATGACAATATTCGTAAGCCTGAATATTGATTCTATCCTTAAAAACAAATATAACTGTAGGGCATATTATGAGAAAACATTCAACACTTACACTTAGCCGGATTGAAGCTTTTCTGGAAAAGCTGACAAAAGCATATTATAAAAGCCCCGTAGATTTTAAATTGAGCTATTTTAAATCTGCTGAACCCACCACATTTGAAGAGCAGAAAAAAGCCACATATAAACCCATAGCAGTTGGAGAAAATTGGGGCAGCAACTTTGACTGTGCCTGGTTTAAGCTTACTGGTACAATTCCAGAATCGTTTAAAGGCCATGAAGTTGTGGCTTTGATCAATCTGGGAGGAGAAGTATGTATTTATGACCATGAAGGTAAGGCTATTCAGGGGCTTACAAACAAGAGAATAGGGAATGAGTTTGATGAAGCTGAGATTAAACGAAGGGTTTACCTGACTGATAAAGCCAATGGGAATGAAGAGATCAATTTATTGATGGATGCTGGTGCCAACAACATTATGGGAGTATCAGAGCTCAATGGAGTAATCATAGCAGATGGCACAGTCAACCAGGCGGAGATGGCCATATTTGATAGAAATAAGTGGCAGCTTTTTTTAGATTATGATTTACTGTTTAAGTTTCAGGCTCTGCTTGAAGAAAAGTCAAGACATAAAAAAACAATTATATATGCGCTGAATGAAGTCATCAATTTGTATGGTGATGGCAGTGATGAAAATGTTCAGTCTTGCCGGGAAGTATTAGCAGTTGAATTGAAGAAAAGAGCTAATGCTTCAGCTATGAAAGTAAGTGCCATAGGGCATGCTCATATTGATATTGCCTGGTTGTGGCCGTTGCGTGAGACAGTAAGGAAAACAGCGAGATCATTTTCTACAGCATTGAAAATGATGGAGGAATATCCGGAATATAAATTTGGAGCAAGCCAACCTCATTTGTATCAAATGGTGAAGGACAATCATCCTGAATTGTTTGAAAGGATAAAAGAAGCTGTAAAGCAAGGTAGATGGGAGTGTCAGGGAGGTATGTGGGTAGAGGCTGATTGCAATGTGAGTGGTGGGGAGTCCTTGGTAAGACAGCTTCTCTATGGTAAGAAATTTTTCAAAGAGGAATTTGATCAGGATGTGGATAATTTATGGCTTCCGGATGTATTTGGTTACAGTGCTGCTTTGCCCCAGATGCTGATTAAATCTGGTATCAATTTCTTTATGACTCAAAAGATATCCTGGAATCAATTTAATAGATTTCCACATCATACTTTTATATGGGAGGGGTTAGACGGTACGGAGATTTTCTCTCATTTTTTATGCAACGATACTTACAATTCCAATTGCGCTCCTGATAATATCAAGATGTTTGAAACTGCCAATCAGGATGCTGACCGAACAGAGCATTCTTTGCTGCTTTATGGTGTAGGCGATGGAGGAGGGGGTCCTGACCGCAAGCATATCGAACGGCTTAGACGAATGGCGGATTTGGAAGACATGCCCAAGGTCGAGATGGAATTTGCAAGAGATTTTTTCCAAAAAATAAAAGCCACTGCCAAAGACCTCCAAAAATGGAATGGAGAACTGTATTTGGAGTATCACAGAGGTACGCTCACTACTCAGGCTTTAGTGAAGAAGAAGAATAGAAAACTGGAGATTTTGATTAGAGAAGTAGAGTTCTTGTTTTCTATGTTTGGAATGGAAATCTATCCGCAGGATCAACTGGAAAGGTTATGGAAAGTGATATTATTGAATCAGTTTCATGACATTATTCCCGGATCCTCTATCAATAGAGTTTATAAAGAGTGTCATGAAGAATATGATGCAGCGAGATTGGAATTGTTGGATTTGCTCAAAGAAGGAGAATCCAGACTACTGGCAAATGCTGAAAGTCATGACCTGGAAGGCAAAAATGGACTACTGGTTTACAATAGCCTGAGTTGGGACAGAGAAGAAATTGTGGAAATTCCCGAAGGAATCACAAAGGTAAAAGTTCCTTCTTTAGGGTATGCTGTTGTACACGATCCTGTTGACCTGTTTGCTGATTTAAGCGTTACCGACTGTCAGTTGGAGAATGATTTGATTCGGGTAGTACTCAATGATCAGGGCTATGTTGAGTCAATATATGATAAGGAATTTGACAGGGAAATCCTACAGGAAGGTCAATTGGCTAATGTTTTCAAACTATATGAAGACCAACCAATTACCTATGAGGCATGGGATGTTGATATTTATTATGAAGAAATCCCGCCAGTGTTGCCGAAGCTTGTGTCGAAGCATGTAATGGAGCATGGAAAACTTAGGGCATCCATTGCCATTAAGTTTAAGGGAGAAAAATTCGAATTGGATCAGATCATAAGCCTGTCGGAGGGGTCTAAACGCATTGATTTTCATACCACAGTAGATTGGAATGAAGATCAGAAAATGCTTAGAGTGGATTTTCCTGTAAAGATCAAATCTCAACAAGCTACTTTCGAAATTCAATATGGCCATGTAAAACGAAATACCCATAGCAATACAAGCTGGGATATGGCTCAATTTGAGGTAGTAGCTCATAAATGGGCCGACTTATCACAACCCAATTATGGTGTGGCATTGATCAACGATTGCAAGTATGGGCACAAAATAAAAGACAATATCATTAGTCTCAATTTGTTACGTTCGCCAAAATCGCCAGATGCTGAGGCAGATATGCATGTTCATGAATTTAGCTATGCCCTTTTTCCACATACAGGTGATCATATAGAAGGAAAAGTGGTGCAAGAGGCATACCAATTTAACTTTCCAATGAGGGTATTACCCTTTTCAGGTAAATTGGGTGGAGGAGATTCAGATTATTCCGGAATTAGGTTGAGTAAAGAAAATGTGATTATTGAGTCATTGAAAAAGGCAGAATACTCTGATAGCCTCATACTAAGGTTGTATGAATCCTCCGGGATAGATACGGATTTGGAGTTGACCTGTGCCGAGAATATTGACAAGGTCTGGATAACTAATTTAATGGAAGAAGATGAAAAGGTTATTGATGTTCAGAATGATACATTGAAATTACACTTTAATCCATTTGAGATCAATACATTGAAACTAAAATTCAAATGATTTTACGGGTACTAAAAGAAAATACAAAACACTAGTATAAATTTTCTGAAGAGGATAAAGTAAATGACTCCTATTTGAACTTTTATGCGTCCGGAAATTTCCGGATATACTATTCACTATACAAAAACTATACATTATGCATATCATTGATTACTCTATTGTTGCAGTTTATTTATTGAGTATTGTTCTGGTAGGGGTTTACCTCAAAGGGAAGGCGTCATCAGGTATTGAATCCTATTTTTTAGGAAGTAGAAATATACCCTGGTGGGCTCTGGGAGCCTCAGGAATGGCTTCCAATACAGACATTGCCGGCACTATGATTGGTGTGGCATTGGTGTATGCGTTAGGTACGGCTGGTTTTTTTATTGAGATCAGGGGAGGAGTAGTTTTGGTATTGGCATTTTTTATGATTTTTATGGGAAAATGGAACCGGCGATCACAAGTAATGACCACTGCCGAATGGATGAAATACAGGTTTGGTTCCGGGAAACAAGGGGATACAGCCAGGCTGTTGAGTGCTATATCAAATATATTTTTCACCATTGCTATGGTGAGTTATTTTGCAATAGGTGCAGGTAAGTTTGCTGGTGAGTTTTTAGGAATAGATTGGAAACTGGCCGCTATAATTATGGCAGGTTTGGCAATGATTTATACAGTGGCCAGTGGGTTGTATGGAGTAGTCTGGACGGATGTCTTTCAGGGCATTCTCATATTCGGAGCTATTTTATTTGTATGTTTTAAAGCGATTACACTGGTTACGCTTCCCGATGTATTTTCAACTTCTGTCCCGTTGGCAGACGGTACTTTTCAAACTATTCAAATGAAACTGTCGGATTGGTCGAGGATTACACCACCAGCAACATTGGATTTGCCCGGAGTTTATTCTATGTATAATTTGTTTGGTTTGGCCATTACTTTTTATTTATTCAAAATTGTATTGGAAGGTAGTAGCGGAGGAAATGGCTATATGGTTCAGCGTTACTTAGCATCCAAAAGTGATAAAGAGGCAGGCTTGTTGACACTGCTGTGGACGCTTCTTTTGGCATTCAGATGGCCCTTAGTGATTTCGTTTGCCATGCTTGGCATCCACTATGGTATGAGCAATACAGTCATAGCTGATCCGGAACTTGTACTCCCGACGGTGTTGCAAAATTATTTGCCTATTGGTCTTAAAGGGCTTTTAATAGCAGCATTTATGGCTGCAGCTATGTCCACTTTTGACTCCACGGTCAATGCTGGGGCGGCATTCTGGGTAAGAGATCTCTATCAGGCTTTCATCAACCCTGACGCTTCTGAAAAGAAATTGATCGTGCAAAGCAGGGTAGGGTCTGTTGCAATAGTGGTATTAGGACTGCTGTTTAGTTTTACTGTATCCAATATCAATGACATTTGGGGCTGGATTTCTATGGGTATCAGTGCAGGATTATTTGTTCCTCAGATTTTGAGGTGGTACTGGGCTAGATTCAATGGATATGGATATGCCATTGGTACTTTTACAGGTGTAGTGGTTGCAGTCCTTTTGCGATTGATTGGTGGTGAAATTCCAGAATATTACTTCTTTATCATAGCGAGTGTAAGTTCTTTGCTGGGTTGTGTAATAGGTACCTATATGACTGCTGAAACGGATAGGGCAGTGTTGGAAAATTTTTACCGGACTACCAGGCCTTTTGGTCTTTGGGGTTCTATTAAAAATATTTTTCCTGAGAGTGTAAAACTACAAATCCAAAAAGAAAACAATAGAGATATAGTTTCTACAGTAATAGCCATGGTTTGGCAATTGTCATTGTTTTTGTCAGGAATGATGCTTGTATTGGGGCATTGGGGAAAATTCGGGATTCTGATGCTGGTATTTGCAGCTACTTCGGTACTGCTTTATTTCAATTGGTACAAGCATCTGGACAATGAAGTAAAGACTGAAGATAGTATGGGCTAACTGAGTTTTTCTAACATAAATAAGACCGACAAGTTTGTGTTAATTTAAAATCAAAAAGTAGAAGAAATGAAATCTTATGTTAAAGGTATTTTGTACAGTGCTGTATTATTTTACGCTTTTGCGGGGTGTAAATCATCTTCTAAAGAAAATAACCATAAGGAAAAAACAAAGGTTACTTTACAAAGAATGCCTTATCTGCAGAGTGCTTTGGCTGACAGTATTAGTATTTTGTGGAGAACCAATCTGGGGTCTGAGTGTTTGGTAAAATACCAACTGAAACAAGGGGGAGGTTGGCAGCAACAGGCAGGAGTCATTCTTTCGAAGAATGATTTGGTTCAGGAAAATATTGTAACGATAAAGGGACTGGAAAGAGGGCAAGTGTATGCTTATAGTATATATACCGATGGGATGCAACTTGCTTCGAATAAGGATTTGCAATTTCGAACAGCACTTGCAAGTACAGATTCAGTATTTACATTTTTTGCCGCCGGAGATATTGGTGAGTCTGTAGAAGATGGAGGCACACCGGACAAACTTGCCAAGACTATGTGGGAACGAAATTCTGCCTATGATTTAGGCTTGCTGTTGGGAGATATTATCTACCCGATTGGAGAAAGTGCAGGTTATGACATCCATTTGTTTCCGTATTTTAAAGATGTATTTTCCAGAACTACTGTCTGGCCTATTCCAGGTAATCACGATTGGGGTAGCGATATAGAAACCAATTATGCTGAACAATGGAAATTGCCGGGCAATGAGCACTATTACAGTTTCGATCAGGGTAATGTACATTTTATAGGATTGGATAGTAAAAAAGGGGAGTTTTATGAATACGAAAAACAGAAATCCTGGCTGGAAGATGACCTGAAAAAAGCTCAGCAAAACTATGATTGGATCGTGGTGTTTTTGCATCATAATGGCAAATCCTGTACTTACAAAGACGATTATGATGCGGTAGTAAGTTTATATCCTCTATTCGATCAATACAATGTGGATTTGGTGTTGAATGGACATGCCCATACTTATGAGCGTCTGAAGCCTATGAACGGAAAAGGTAAGGTGGCTAATCAGCAAAAGAATCATGACTTGTACCAGGATACAGAAGGCTTTATCAGTATTACAGCTGGTAGTGGAGGGAAATTACGAGGTGTTGGTTCTGATCCTACAGCTTATACTCCCGATCCGTCAAACTGTAAATACCTGGATTTGGTTGCATTTTATAATCATACCTGGGCTTATCTGGAAATTGCTGTAAATGGAAAGATACTTGATGCCAAAACCATTAGTGTGCAAAATGGAGAAGTTTTGGATTCTTTTGTAATAAAAAAGAGTAAGTGATCAGATGAGGTTTACCTTAAAACCTCATCTTAAAGTCCGATATTTTTGGAACAATAGGGTCGTTAGCGGCAGTAACAGGGCCGTTCATTTCTTTTGGCCCCATACCTACAAATTCTGTTTTACTTCCTTCGATAGTTAGATAACCCTTTGGGTTGATTTCTACAAATGTGAATAAAGGGTCTTTGTAGGGAATAGTATATTTTATCCAGGGGTACTTTTCATCGATTTCCTTGCTGTACCTGATATGCTGATAATCACCACCTACCCATCGATAGGAAGCACTATTTATTTGTACATAATAGATGTCATGGATCTGAGTCATATAGTCCGTATGGTGGTGACCGCAGATGCTGGCTACTATTTTGTTGAATCCGGCATCTTTGTTGGCATCTTCCAGTATTTTTCTTATTTCCTTTTGATTGTCCACACCGCCATCTTCATTTTCCAAAGTTTGGTGTGAAAATACAAATGTGGTGAGGCTTGTATTTTTCAGGTCATTCTTCAACCATTCCTGTTGTTCTTTGTCGATGTATCTGTTGTAACCCGACCAGGGCTTTGGATTGGGGTCATTGCCATCCAGCACTACAAAGTGATACCCGGATTTGTCAAAAGAATAATACCTGGATTTCATTCCCCAAAAGTCCATTGCTTGCTGTCGGGTAAAACCACCATCTGTATCATGATTGCCCAGTAAATGGTATTTTGACCCTTTGAACTGCTCCCAAACATCCAAAAATGGTTGATTGTAATCGTAAGGCCGGCAAAAGTCTCCCAATTGCATGATGAATTCCATTTTTCTGCTGGTGGATTCGTCAATAAAGGCTTGCAAACGCTCCACTCCGTCGTGCATGATGTCTTGATGCACATCCGCAATCAAACCAAACTTCAACTTTTCTTTTTTTACAGAGCTATGCCCACTAAGTTGCCAGGGTAGCACATAAGTAGCACTTGCAAGAGTAGTATTTTTAATGAAAGACCTTCTTTTCATGTTTTCAGTAGAATTTGATTGGATAGTAACTAATCTATCAGAAAGATAAAACTATTAAAATTATTGCTAACATATCGTTAAATTTTTAATCTATTAATAATGATTAATTAATGAGGAAAATCCGTGTCAATGACCATTCATAAGGATCTTCGTACAAGAAAATATTTGAAAGCAAGCAGCACATGGGACAAGTAAGAGAACAAGCTAATGAGTTCCTCAATTTGATAAACAAGTTGAGGTTTAAAGGGCATAAGATGAATGAGATTGCAGCGATATTGCAGTTGCATTCTCCCGTCTTATCCAGTATGTACAAAACAGTATTTCCAGCCATAATCAATCCAAAACCGAGTTTAAATACAGAAGAAGCAATACTAGAAGCAGCTTTTGATTTGGTGAACAATCTTTCCAAAGACAAGACAACAAGAAAACTTCAGGGTTATATAAATATCCTGAAATCTATTCCTGAAGAGAAGGGGGTAATAGAATCAGGAAAAGATATTTTTAGTCCTTATAAAAATGCAATTGCTGCCTCGTATGAATCAATGTGCAAATCTTTTACTGGTTTGTTTGAGTGCTATACGCATTCTGCTAACTCTCCTGAAATAAAGAAAGAACCATTTTTGATCAGGAACAATAGCTACAAAAAAACAATCGAAGTAAGAAAGGGAAATCAGATGACCGAACATTCATTTGAAGGTTTTATGTTTTTAGGAGGCAGTCATTTTATAAGCATTCATTTGATTGATTCGAAAGAAAGTATTCAGGAAACAGGATTGATCCATTTAACTCTGCCATTCACGAGATCTTTCGTCATATTACAAGGAATCTATATGAATCTGTCAATTGCTAAAATGCCGGTGGCAAGAAGAATTGTACTTAGAAAAGTGGGTGAGGAATGCAGTATCGATGAATTCAATGAAATCCCAACACATTATTACCAAACTAGCATGGATTCTCCGGGTATAAGTAGAGAAATAATGGATTATTTGAGCAATGCTAATGATATAGTACAGTGTATGCAATTGCCATATCCAACATTTCAGGAGAAAGACTTGTCTAGTGAAAAGGCTTTCATAGAGCAAATGCAAGTGGCTCTATAATTTTTGAATTAATAAAATGGCAACCGTGATTAATAGGTTGCCATTTTAGAGAAAGAGTATATAAATTGGATTCTACTTCAATTTCATTATTATGGGGTAGCCCAGGGCAAAGAATAGGTTTTGACATAAGTGTAAGCTTTCATTGCTTCTATCACTCCTTCTTTATAACCCAGCCCTGAGTCTTTCACTCCACCGAAAGGAGTCCATTCCAGGCGGTAACTCGGAGCTTCGTTTACATTTACTGTACCTGTTTCCAGTTCAGTTATCACTCTCTGAATGGATGGCCAGTGGTTACTCACTACAGCACCTGACAAACCATAAGGTGTTTCATTGGCAATATCAATTGCTTCGTCTAAGGTTTTAAACCTTAATATTGGAGCAACAGGCCCGAAGGTTTCTTTTGCTACCACTTCAAAGCTATTGTCCACATAATCAAGAACGGTTGGAGAATACACCGCACCCTCTCTTTTATTTCCGATCAGACATTTTGCTCCGTTTTTAATGGCATCATTCACTCTGTTTTCCATTTCAATGGCAGCATCTTCATGGATTACTGTTCCCATGTCGTTGTTTGGATTGTATGGATCACCGTAAGTAATTTTGGACACTGCATCTGTTAGCTTTTTAGCATACTCATCAGCTATGGATTCATGAACCAATATTCTGCGAATGGCAGTACACCGTTGTGCTGAATTCTTGAATGTTCCGTTAATGGTTATTTCTACTGCCTCGTCGATATCAGCATCTTCCAATATCAGCATGGCAGAACTTCCTCCTAATTCAAGCACCACCTTTTTGTATCCTGAATTTCGTGCAATCAATTTACCGATTGTACTGCTTCCTGTAAATGACACCAGACTAATTCTATCGTCTGTTACCAATTTGTTGGCAACTTCTGTCACAGGGCCATTTACTACATTAAGCGCATGTGGTGGAAGTCCACAATCCAGAGCTAACTTGGCCAGATAATACGCTGACAATGGAGTTCTTTCCGAAGGTTTTAGTATTACAGTATTGTTGGTGGCAATAGCAGGAGCTATCTTGTGTATCACCTGATTCATCGGGTGGTTAAACGGGGTAATTGCCGAAATTAATTTCAAAGGCTCCCTTGTGGTATAAATTCTTCTGTTTTTACCATTTTTTGATACATCACAAGGGAATACCTGCGAATCGTCATCTAGTGCTTTGATAGCAGAAAACCTCAATACATCAGCTACCCTGCTAGCTTCGTAACGAGTGTCTTTCAAACTTAAACCAGCTTCATCAGTAATCATTCTACTGATTTCATCCACTCTTGCATCAACTGCGTCAGCCATTTTGTTCAATATAGCCTGTCTTTCGTATCGGGTGAGGGTGAGCTTGGTATTGTAAGTATCTTCTATTACCTGATCTACCTTGTCAGGAGAAATGGAAGAAACACGGCCTACTTTTTTCTTTGTGAAAGGATTGAATACATCTATCCATTCACCAGACTTTATTTCCTGGCCACCAATGATGCTGCCAAATTCTATAATTGAATCGTTTGCCATGATGTAATTAATCTACTGTTCCGTTGAACAAAAAGTCATAAATGTTGAAATTCCTTGCTTTGCCAGAAGCTAATTTGGCTGTGTATTCTGGATTCAGCTTTCTGTTCAAAATCATAGGTACTACACTTTCATGCAGTCCTCCATGAGATCTCAAACCACTCTTTACTTTATCCAGGTCATGCCAGTCTTTTGAGCGGCCTATTACGGTGTGTTCGTCAGAAAGTACTACCAACTCTCCAATACGATCGCTTGGTAAATTGAATTTTTCAACGGCTTCCTGATTAGACAGTACATATTCTATACCTTCCAGGCCAGACAATACTTCTTTAGCAGAAGCAATATCTTCATTTGCCAAATACACTGTGCCATAAGAACCTAACGCACCGTGGTGTACCACATAAGGATCGGTAATAGGAAGAATCACACGTGATTTGATGCCTGCATCAGCCAGTATAGTTTCTATAAATTGAACTTTAGGGCTTCCGTCTGGGTTGGTTTTTGCACTCATGCCATGATCGGCTGTTACTGCTATAATCGCTCCCAGCTTGTCTAATTCACCGATCCAGTGATCGATATTTGCCAGAAATTCGATTGCTTCCGGGTCATTTGGTGCATATTTATGCTGTACAAAATCTGTTGTAGTTAAGTACAGTAGGTCAAAATGTTCTTGGCTGAGAAGCTTTGCTCCGGCTTCTATACAGTACACAGAGATATTGGGGTCGTAGATAGTTGGATTTGGCTTGCCCATCAATTCGATCACATTTTCGATACCATTTTCTTCAATAGTGGCTTGCACAGAAAACTCGGCAGAAAAGCAAATGCCTTCAGAAAGGTCTTTGCTCAACATCTTTCTCAATTTGTCTTTGGTGGTGACTACAGCCACTTTTTTACCAGCTTTAGCGAATGCTGAAAATATAGTCTCTGCGGTCATATATTTCGGATCATTCATCATTACTTCCTCATCAAGTGCTTTGTCGTAGTAGAAATTACCACAAATTCCGTTTATGTCTGGAGTAACACCCGTGGCTATTGCCATGTTGTTTGGGTTGGTGAATGATGGTATTACAGAATTTACAAAGCCTAAAGAGCCATCTTTAATAAATCTTTGGAGGTTTGGCATTCTGTCTTTTGCCGCTTCATAATAGTCGTAAGAAGTGCCATCCATACAAATAGCAACCACTGGTTTGTTTTTGGTGTTGTAGTTTTTACCGTTTACTTTGATCATGTCTTAGTTTCTTATGGAATTGTAATATTTGTCAAAATTAAGAAATTATATTAACTATTAGTAAATATATTTAATAAATATTCAATTTAACATCGGCAACATCACACAAGTGTTATTAAATTGTCACTGGTTTGTTAAAAGAGTCAGGTTTAGTGTGTTTTTTTAACCTGATGATTGCAATTTTTGAAGTTTCAACTAAAAAATAGATAATGGTAAAAGATGACATCTTAAGCAATATTGGAAAGAAGATAAAAGAGGAAAGGAAAAACAAAAATTTGAATTTGCAAGAGGTGGCTTCACGCAGCAATATTACCGCAGGTTTGTTGTCTAAAATAGAAAACTTCAGAGCAGTACCTTCCTTGCCAGTATTGTTAAATATTTCAAAGGCCCTCGACGTGAACATGGCTGATCTTGTTGAAAATGTAGTCAGCAACAAGGAAGTGTCTTATTTGTTAGTGAAAAAGGATGAAGGGAGTATAGAGGAAAGAGAAGATTCCGAAGGACTGACTTATGAGTCCTTGATTCATCAGGATCTTTCGGATATCAACTTTAGAGCAAATATTGTACGTGTAAGGCCTGATTGCTATAGAGAACCAATAGCAACGGATGCTATGGAACTTATCTACGTCATCAGTGGTACAGTGACGTATGGTTTTGATAATGAAGAGGTAGTACTGGAAGAAGGAGATACTTTCTATTTCGATGGTAGTTTTCCCCATTCGGTTAAGAATAATGATAAAACTCAGGCTGTTCTTTTTAAGGTTTACTTTTTCGTTTTAGGAAAAGCATAAAAAAAGTAAGGTGCTATAGAATTTCTTGTTTCTAATAGCACCTTACTTTTTAAATTCTTATTGTATGAAATATTTTACCAGAATACTATTTCCTGCATGTTTTTGATCAAACTGCGCATGTCGTCAGGATATATATGTCCTATGTTCCCGATTCTGAAAGTATCTGCCACAGAGACTTTTCCCGGATAAATCACAAATCCTCTTTCCTTTAAGGTATAATATAGTTGATTGAAATTGTATGTGGGGCTACCAGGGCTTATAAATGAAGTGATTATCGGTGATTGCATTTCCTCCGAAAGCAGACATTTAACTCCTATTTCTTTCATTCCATTTACTAGTATAGAATGGTTTTCAGAATATCTCTGGTATCGTTTTTCTATCCCACCTTCTTCTTCCAATTCTATCATGGCCTGCATAAATGCCCTCACGGTATGAGTAGGAGAAGTAAACCGCCATTTGCCATGTCCATCCTCCATTGTTTTCCATTGGTCATACAGGTCGAGTGACAATGATCTTGCAAAACCCTTGGTTTTTTCCAGCTCTTCTTTTTTGGCTATTACAAAACCAAACCCCGGAACTCCCTGAATGCATTTATTGGCACTACTTATTAAAAAGTCTATCCCTATTTTTTGCAAGTCAATAGGAATGCCTCCAAAACTACTCATCGCATCAACGATATATACTTTTTTATGAGACTTTACTATTTTACCAATTTCTTCGATTGGGTTGAGCATTCCTGTTGTAGTCTCACAATGAACTACCGTGACATGAGTGATTGCAGGATCAGATTTTAATGTTGATTCCAACAATTCCAAATCTGGTTGTTTTACTTCACCACTGTCATGAACAATAGTTTCAATCTTGAGTCGGTTTGAAATTTGTGCCAGTCTTTTACCATAAGCACCATTTGCGAGTACCAGTAACTTACCATTTGGAGGCAATACACTTCCAATTGCTGCTTCTACGCTGAAAGTTCCACTTCCCTGCATCAGTACAGAAGTATATTCACCAGAATCTGATGCAAGTTTTATCAACCCTGTACGGATTTTTTCTACTACCCCAAGGTTGTAGTCTTCATCCCAGGTGCACCAATCCCGAAGCATTACAGCTTTCACAGATTTGGAAGTACTTAATGGGCCTGGAGTCAATAAAAAATATGGATTATCAGGAATATTATCGTTGTTCATGATTTCTTAACATTCATTTTTTATACATTATGCTACTGGCTGTAAAACTATTTATATATTTACTTATATGAAAATTTTATACACAAATATTGATTTATATTACAATATATAATTTATGTTTGACAAATAATAAACTTATAAACAATAATAATTTTGATTGATAAGACTTTAAAACATTGGCGCTTCAGGGTTTTTACTCTGACATGGCTGGCTTATGCGGGTTTTTATTTTTGCAGGAAAAACTTTAGCGTGACCATGCCAATCATCATAGATGAATTAGGCTATACTAAAAATGATATGGCAATTGTGCTCACGATATACAGTTTTACCTATATGGTAGGACAGTTTATTAGTGGATACATGTCTGACAGGTTGGGACCAAGATTGATTGTTACGATCGGGCTTTCTATTGCGGTTGTTGCAAATTTCACTATGGGAATGACTGGTAGTTTATTGGCATTTGCCTTTTTAATGGGTGCTAATGGGTTTGGACAATCTACCGGCTGGTCCGGGTTGATAAAAAATATGACTCCCTGGTACATGCCCAATGAAAGGGGGGTTGTAATGTCATGGTGGAGTACGTGTTATGTAATAGGAGCTTTTTTAGCTACTATTTTCGCTACCTATTGGGCTACTAACGAATATATATTTGCAGAGCTGGGATGGAAAAGGGCTTATATAATGCCAGCATTAGTATTGGCAGTTATTACCATTTTATATGGTTTATTTGTCAGAAACAGGCCTCCGGATGTTGGCTTACCTGTTTTGGTAAAGGAAGCAGGAGAGAATAATGCTACTCAAACGAAAAGTGAACAGTATGATATTATTAAAGGGTTGATTGTGAAAAGCGAGCTTTGGATTGCAGCGTTTATCTATTTCGTATTGAAATTGACCAGATATGTCTTTCTGTTTTGGCTTCCTATGTATATGGTGGAGGCACTGGATTATTCCAATCAGGATTCTGGTTACCTGTCATCTGTGTATGAACTGGTCGGTTTTTTTGGGGTTATAGCTGCGGGATATATTTCTGATCACTTGATGAAATCCAAAAGATTTCCGGTAGTTGCTGTTATGTTGTTTTTAATGGCAATTTTATGTTTTGTTCAGCCCATCATTGCTACCTGGGGGATGTTGGCAATTGGTATCAATATTGGCCTTATTGGGATAATGACCTATGGACCTGACTCCATATTATGCGGGGCAACTGCTATGGATATCGGTGGAAAGAAAGGAGCAGCTACAGCTGCTGGTATTATCAATGGAGTAGGGTCAGCAGGCCAGTTGCTTTCACCGTTTATAGCAGCTTATTTTTCAGAAACACTTGGATGGAATGCCTTGTTTTATGGTTTTGTGGTTCTTGCTGTGATAGGAGGTTTTTTAGCTGTAAGCAAATGGAAATTTGCTACACATGTTGAAGTAAATGAGGAGCTGATAATAAAGGAATAGTTTTTGTTAGAGTCGCCTGTTATTAACCCGACGGGTTTTAAATATGATAAATTCAGATGTTTGCAGGATCAAATTCCCCTCCTTGGAGGGGATAGGGTGGGTTTTATAAGAAACACAAATTTTTAGAATCATAAACAATACCCGTCGGTTTAATAACTTTGAAAAATATTTCCTTGTAATATTTATCAACATAACAACATGATTTGGAGCAATTATCATGGACATAGCCACTATTGTGATGGAAAAGGCGCAATAGAAGAATATATACAAGAAGCCCTGAAGCAGGGAATGGAAACCATTGGCATATCATCACATGCTCCATTGCCTTTTGAAACCCTCTGGGCAATGCCGCAGGAGAGAATCAATGAATATATCAATGAGATAGTTTTGCTCAAAAAAAAATATGAAGGAATCATTCAGGTTTATACAGGGTTGGAAGTTGATTTTATCCCGGATATGATCGGGCCGGAACATGATTCCATCAAGCAGCTATTGCTTGATTATAATGTTGGTTCTGTGCACTATGTTGACCAGTTTCCCGATGGCACTCATTTTGAAGCAGACGGAAGCCGTCAGGGTTTTGTCAAAGCAATTGATGAGATTTTTGAAGGCAATATTCAGAAGTTGGTTAAGCGTTATTTTGAGTTGGTTCGGATGATGCTTAAAACCTCAACTCCGACGATACTTGGACATTTAGATAAAATTAAAATCCAAAATACTGATGGTGTTTTGTTTGATGAAAATGCCGCATGGTATAGGGATGAAATGATGCATACACTTGAGGTCTTGTCAGCAAGTGGTATTATCATGGAGGTAAATACACGGGGTTTGTATAAAAAGAAATGTGATGCAACTTATCCATCGCTATGGGTGTTGAAAGAAGCTTTTAAGTTGGGCATACCTGTGACGATCAATTCAGATGCCCATCATCCTCGTGAACTTACAGGTAATTTCGAGTATGCAGCATCAGAAGTAAAAGCAGCCGGCTATAGAGTGACAAGTCACCTTTGGAATGGCAAGTGGGAAGAGAAACCTTTGGGTTGATATTTAAAAAAGCATTGTGATTCCAATCATTCAATTTTCGAAAACGATGAAAAAGAGTCTTATTATTTTACTTGTTCTCCTAAATATCTTTATGTCAGATATTTTTTCGAAAACAAATGGAGATAATCCTATCATTCATTTGGGCATGGAATCAATTGAAACAACTGGTATTTTAGTTTTTGGAATAGATTCTTTAGTAGAAGGGATATCAGGAAAATCCCGGTTTTTTAAAGAGGAAAGTTATCTTCAAATAGAACATCAAGAGTCACTTTCTGCTTTATGGAATGGCAATGATTTTTCAGTGGAAGTATGGGTGCAGACCAAAGCGAAGAATGAAGACTATCCTGTCATTGCATCCAACAAAGACTGGAATTCGGGAGAAATCAAAGACTTCACTACCAATTCCAGTTTTGGAATTAGCCGTACCAGTGGTTCAAACAAGGGATGGGCTATAGTTTGTCAACCTGACGGAAGCTGGGCGTGGAATATTGGGGATGGAAAAAACAGGTTGGACTATCGGCCAACTTCACCACGTCAGCAAATAAATGATGGGGAATGGCATCAGATTGTTTTTTCCATTGATAGAGCAGCAAAAGAAGGACGTATGTATTTCGATGGTAGAAATGTGGCTATATATAATCTTGGAAATATCAGTGACTTTAACAGTATGCTGGCTGTTTGCCTGGGCAATGATGCCAATGGTAACAATAACAAGCCTTCATTTGAAGGAGCAATAGATGAGTTTAGTGTCTATGATATTGTGGTAAGTAGTGAGGAAGTGGCAAGAAAATATAAGCAGTTTGTTCTGGCTGCAAAGCTTCCGGAGTTGTCAGATAAAAGAATAGACAAATTGAATTTGATGGCGTGGAACATTTGGCATGGAGGACGGAGGCATGGCAGGGAAATAGGCCCTCAGCAAGTGATTGATTTCATCAAAGATACGGATACAGATATAGTGATGATGCAGGAAACCTATGGCTCTGGCGCATTGATCGCTGATGCTTTAGGGTACTACTTTTACCTGGCTAGTACCAATATTTCGGTCATCAGTAAATACCCAATATTAAAAACCCGGACAGTATATGATGCCTTTAGGTGTGGGGTCACAACTATAGCATTGAGCAAGGGACAAACAATCAATCTGGCAAGTTTGTGGATACATTATTTGCCAGCCTGGAGATCAGACAGTAATAAACCGGATGCCACTGCAGAGAAATTAATACTTGGAGAAGGCGAAACCCGTCATAAAGAGATCAATGAAATCGTTGCTATTTTAGATCCTTATATCAAAGATGCCAATACAGTTCCTTTTATCATTGGTGGTGATTTCAATAGCCCTACACATAAAGATTGGACAGAAGAGACTTCACAATGGCACAATGGATTAGTTGTAGAATGGCCTGTGAGCAAAGTAATGATGGAGGCTGGTTTTAGAGATTCGTTTAGAGAAATCAGATCAGATGTGAACTATGCATCATCCACCATGACTGCCAAACAATTGACATACCACATCGACTATATTTATTACAAAGGAAAGAGTGTAAAAGCCATTGACTCGGATATGCATTTCAAATACAAGGGTATATGGCCTAGCGATCATCCGGCTGTCACTTCGACTTTATTACTGAAATAGCAAAATATGAACATAGAGCACATAAAAAACTTTTTTGTGAGTATTGTGAAAACCATTCTGTTATTGACGATGGTTTTATTGGTGATTTCATTTCGGGGTAAACTTAACCCACCTGACGAGTCAAAGAAAATCAAAGTGATTTCGTACAACATTTGGAATGGCTTTGATTGGGGACAAGACAAACAGCGCCAAGAGAATATGGTCTCATGGGTTAATTCTCAAAAACCTGATGTACTAGCTCTTCAGGAACTATGTGGTTATACCTTGGAAAAACTTCGGGAAGACGCAAAGAAATGGGGACATTCTTATGCAGAGATTCTTAAAACTACCGGATATCCTGTTGGGATCACTTCCAACCAACCCATAGAAATCAAAGAGAGGATTTTGGACAACATGCATCACGGTGTGTTGCATTGCAAAATCTCCGGGATCGATTTTATTGTAGTACATTTTTCGCCTTTTAGTTTTGAAAAAAGACGAGAGGAGACAAAGATAGTACTAGGCAAACTTGCAGAAATTGCGCAATCACAGGATAAATATGTTGTTTTGGGAGATTTTAATGCGGTATCTCCTTTTGATGCTGATTTGTATAAAGACAAACCTGATTTACTGAAATCTCTTAGAGAGTCTGAAGTGGAGCATGATCACGTACGCAATTTATTTCATGACCAGCTCGAATTTGGAGTGTTGTCTGAGTTTCTGAGTTTTCCTCTGATTGATGTGACACAGAAATACACATCAGGCTGGGACGAACGGGTCAGTTGCCCTACGCAGGTTTTTGAAGAGCAAAGTGGACAGGGGAGAAATGATAACTCCAAGCGCATCGACTATATCCTGACTTCACCGTTTATTGCAGACCATTGTTATAGTGCCCAAGTGTTGAATAAGGAAGCAACATATTATTTGTCCGATCACTATCCTGTCATGGCAGAATTTGAGTTTTGATGTATGATTATACCGACCTTTTGTAGAAAAAATGGCTAAACTGGCGAATTGTCATAAACTATGACCGTAACCTCTATATTGTTGATCATAGTTTCTGCTTGTATGCATGCCTGGTGGAATTTGCGCAGCAAGCGATCACCGTCTGTAGCTTTCTTTTTTGTGGCCATGAGTGCAGGTTCGATAGCTTTAATTCCTGTTTTGGTTTATCATGGTGATATTTTGCTTTCAATACCAATTGATATTTTGCTACTGCTTCTGGTATCAAGTGTCTTCCAGTTTGTTTATATATCTGGTTTGGCAAAAGCATATCAAACCGGAGGAATGTCCATAGTTTATCCGGTAGTTCGGGCCTTACCCGTACTTTTGGTTCCTGTCTGTAATTTGATCATGGGAAAAGGGTATCAAATCGGTTGGTTGGGTTTGTCCGGTATGGTGATTATAGGGGTAAGTTGTATTATTATTCCTATGAAAGATTTTAAAGACTTTCGGTTTGAGAATTACCAGAATCGTCAGACCTTTTTTGCTCTTATTTCTGCTATCGGAACATGTGGGTATTCAATTATAGATGATCAGGCCATTCGCACAATGGAACAATCAGTTCAATTGAATCTCAGCAAAACGAGTAGTTCGACCATCTTTTGGGTGCTCCAATCTGTTCTGTCCACCGCATGGCTTGGCCTGTATTTGTTGTTTTCTAAGAATGAAAAGGACAACCTACGGCATCTGATTAAAGGCTTTAACTGGCATCCCGTTTACACCGGAATAATCTTATCCGTTAGTTATGGATTGATCTTACTGTCCATGCCTTATGTGACCAATGTCAGTTATGTTGTGGCTTTTCGCCAACTCAGTATCCCGATAGGAGCGGCACTGGGTATATTTGTTTTACGAGAAACGCTTTATTTTCCAAAATTGGTTGCCCTGATTTGCATCTTTTTGGGTTTGATTATGGTAAGTATTGGTTAATCTCTGTCAGAGTATTTGGATTAATTTGATCAGAATTGAGTGTCTAACCCTTTTAAGCTTACTTGCTAATCGATCTATTATCTTTTGTTTCTTAAATATTTCGTCTTTGGTAGTTTATAGGTTAAGCAGTAATTTTGTTATTCATTAATAACTATAAACATTTCCTGAAAATATGATCCAATACCACCAACTCATGCAACGCATTTTGGACGAAGGTGTCCACAAAGAAGACAGAACAGGTACCGGTACTATTTCAGTTTTTGGTCATCAGATGCGGTTCGATTTGAGCGAAGGGTTTCCGTTGGTTACAACCAAGAAACTTCACCTCCGATCTATCATTCATGAATTGCTTTGGTTTCTGAAAGGGGACAGCAATATTAGTTATCTTAAGGAAAATGGGGTATCAATTTGGGATGAATGGGCAGATGAAAATGGAGAGTTGGGGCCTGTGTATGGTGTACAATGGAGGAGTTGGCCAACATCATCAGGTGAAAAAATAGATCAGATTTCTCAGTTGATTCACGACATCAAAAGCAACCCTGATTCCAGGCGACTTATTGTAAGTGCTTGGAATGTAGCTGATATAAAAAATATGGCTTTGCCTCCATGTCATGCATTTTTTCAGTTTTATGTAGCCAATGGCAAACTTTCCTGCCAGCTTTACCAGCGTAGTGCTGATGTTTTTCTTGGTGTACCTTTTAATATTGCCTCTTACGCCTTGCTTACCATGATGGTAGCTCAGGTTTGTGGTCTGGAAGCCGGAGATTTTGTGCATACACTGGGTGATGCCCACTTATATTCCAACCACTTGGATCAGACAAAACTTCAACTGTCAAGAGAGGTGAGAACAAAGCCTACTTTGAAAATAAACCCGGAAGTATCAGATATTTTTGGATTTAAGTATGAAGATTTCTCATTGGAAAGTTATGACCCACATCCTCATATTAAGGCTGCTGTAGCCGTATAACCCTATTTTTATTGTTATAGAATATTTGAAATGAAATTATTTCAAATAATTTGTAACATTCGAAGCTAAATTACGACTAAGTTAATGAGCATTCCAATAGTGCTAAAACTCTCACAATCTAAACTAAATGGAAAAAAGTAGTGTATTTGATATGATCGGACCGATTATGATTGGCCCGTCAAGTTCACATACTGCCGGAGTGGTAAGGATAGGAAGAGTAGGACATAGGCTGTTGGGAGGAATCCCTGATAAAGCCGAGATCACATTTTACAATTCATTTGCACGTACCTATCAGGGGCATGGGAGTGACAGGGCTATTATAGCTGGCTTACTCGATTTCAAAACCGATGACATTCGCATCAAAACATCGTTTGATCATGCCAAAGAAATGGGAATGAAATATACATTCAAATCCGTTGGTAATGCATCTACCAGACATCCTAACACAGTGAAATTGAATTTATTCAAAGGAGATAAATCCGTAGAGATGGTTGGTGAAAGTCGGGGAGGTGGTGTCATTAAAGTATCAGAAGTTAATGGATTTAATGCGAGCTTCTCAGCAAATTCCCATACCTTGATTATTTTGGCGGATGATTCTCCGGGTAGCATAGCTTTTGTATCGGATGTTATCTCACATGATGATTGCAATATCGCCACCATGACAGTGTCCAGAAAAGGTAAAAATGACATGGCATGCCAGATATTAGAAATGGATTCAGGATTAAAACCGATTACACTGGAATACTTGCGAAATATAAAATGGATTCATCAAATAATTTATATTCCTGATATAGATAAATAGGTCAGATAATGTTCAAAAAACTCAAAAACAAACTACTCACACCACTTCTTATTGCTATAGTTCAATTTGGCGCATACAGCCAGGATAATGTATATTCATTGGATGAATGTATCAAGATAGCATTTGAGAACAACCTGAATGTACAAAGGAGTAAACTGGATCAACAAAACTCTGAAATAAACCTCACTCAGGCAAGAATGTCGAGACTCCCTGACCTGAACCTTGGTGGGAGCTATGGCAGCAACTGGGGTCGATCTATTGACCCAACTACCAATACTTTTTTGACAAGAAAAATCAATGCAGCCGGATTAAGTGGTCAAAGTAATGTTACGCTTTATTCGGGGTTTCAACTGACCAATACCATCAAGCAAAGTATTATTGACCTGCAAGCAGGAAGAAAAGATCTGGAGAAAACGAAAAATGATGTAGCACTTTCTGTAGCCAATCTTTACCTGAATGTGATTTTCAATGAGGAACTTCAAAGGAATGCTGAGGTGCAGCTAAACTCTACAAACGAACAACTGGACAGGACAAAGAAATTGGTAGATGCGGGGGCATTGCCTGTTACAAATCTGTTAGACCTTCAGGCGCAGCAAGCCACCAACGATCTGAACCTGATCAATGCAGAAAACAATTACAATCTGGCCCTACTGCAACTCAAGCAGGCACTGTTGATTGCTGCCAATGATCCTTTTGAAATAGAAGTGCCGGAGATTGATGTAGAGTCATTGGATTTAGTCAATTTTGATCCCAATGAAATTTATCAATTGGCAGAAAAAAATCAGCCCGAAATCAATGGCGCAGAATTAAGAATTAGAAGTGCTGAGATTGGAATGAAGATTTCCAAAAGTGCTTACTATCCCACATTGTCATTTAGAGGTAGTTTTAGCACCAACTACTCAGGAGCAGCCAATCGTCCACGATCATTTTACGATGGTTCTACAATCATAGATACTCCCATAGGATTTCTTGAGTCAGACCCGAATGAGTTGGTCTTGGCTCCAATAGAATACCTGAATGAAGTACGTACGGATCCTGATTTTACAGTACCGGAACAGTTTAAGGAGAATCTTAGCAAGTATTTGGGCTTGAGCCTGTCAATACCTGTGTTTAACAAATGGAGAACAAAATCTTCGGTGCAAAGGGCTATTATTTCCAGAAAAATGGCTGAAATTAATGCAGAAGAAGTAAAATATTCGCTGAGGCAAACTATTGAAACAGCTTACAATAATTTTTTGTCTGCTTCAAAATCTTACAATGCTTCTCAAAAACAGGTAAAAGCCCTGGAGGAGTCTTTTCGTGTAATAGAAAGTCAATACAATTTGGGAGCCGTAAATTTTGTTGACTATCAGGTTTCGGTCAACAATTTGTTTATGGCCAGGTCGGACTTGTTGAGAGCGAAATACGATTATATTTTCAAAAGTAAAGTACTGGATTTCTACATGGGTAAACCCCTATCATTCTAAAGTTATGGCAAAAAAGAAAAAGAACAACAAACTATTGTACATACTTGTTGGCGTCATTTTGGTGCTGATTGTTGTAGCATTTATTGGTAAAAAGAAGGGGTGGATTGGGAAAGGTGAAGAGAAAGAAGTGGTACTGGGAAAGCCGAAAAAAACAGATATAACGGAGAAAGTGAGCGCATCAGGAATGATACAGCCGGTAGTAGAAGTAAAGATAAGCCCTGAAGTACCCGGAGAGATCATAGATCTGTTTGTCGAAGAAGGTGATTCAGTAGTTATCGGGCAGCCATTGATCAATTTGAAACCGGACAATCTCATCTCTGCAATGGAGAGGGTAGAAGCATCTCTTAATCAGCAAAAAGCTCAACTGGCAAATGCCAGATCAGGATTGTATAGGGCTGAAGCTCAATATGCAAGGGTAGAACTGGAATATAACAGGCAAAAAAAGTTATTCGATGTTAAAGCAATATCGGAGGCAGATTTTCAATTGGCTGAGGCCAATTATAAAATTGCCAAACAAGACCTGAACTCAGCCAAGCAGAGTGTGATAGCTGCCGAATATACAGTACAAAGTGCTGAGGCGACTGTTAAAGAAGCTAAAGAAAACCTGAGCTTTACCAGGATTAAAGCTCCAATGACCGGGACAGTCTCTAAATTGGATGTTGAAAAAGGCGAACGGGTGGTTGGTACTTCTCAGATGGCAGGTACAGAGATGCTCCGTATTGCGGATTTAAATCAGATGGAGGTACGTGTAGATGTCAATGAGAATGATATTGTGCGGGTGAATCTGGGAGATACAACTATTATAGATGTGGATTCTTATGCTTATCTGGATAAGAAATTTACGGGTGTGGTGACAGCTATTGCCAATACTGCCAATATGAAAGCTTCGGCAGATGCAGTGACAGAATTTGAAGTAAAAATACGGATATTGAATGAATCTTTTAAAGACTTAAAGCAGGGATTCAGAAGTCCGTTTCGTCCCGGGATGACAGCCAGTGTAGATATTATCACAGAAACCAAAAAGGATGTTATGTCAGTGCCATTGGGAGCGGTTACTACCAGGATACCAAATAAAAAAGAGGGTAAAGAAGGCGATGAGAAAGCTGTAAAGAAAGACAAGGAACTACAGGAAGTAGTATTTGTGAATGAGGATGGTAAAGTGAAAATGATAGAAGTAAAAACCGGAATCAGCGATTTTGAAAACATTGAAATACTTGCTGGAATAGAAGGAGATGAAGATATTGTAACAGGTCCTTTCCTTGAAATTTCAAAAAACCTGAAAGAAGGGGATGCCATCAAACAAGAGGAAAAACCTAATAAGGAGGACAAAGAATAAAGTTGTTTGATTGAGATAGATTCTTCTATCTTAAATTAATTCATTTCATTATATTGCGTTTTTAAAATAAAGCAATAAAATGAAAGAAAAAAGTAGGCGTTTACTTTCGATAGATGCCCTTAGGGGTTTTGATATGTTTTTTATTTCCGGTGGAGGTACATTTTTGTACCTGATCAATGGAAAGACAGGATGGGCTTGGGTGGATGCCATAGCCGATCAAATGAAGCACCCAGCCTGGGATGGCTTTACATTTTACGATTTCATTTTTCCCCTTTTTCTTTTCATATCCGGAGTTTCATTGAGCTTTTCTTTAAGTAAAAACCTTACATCAGGGGCTTCTAACAAGGAGCTGTACAAAAAAGCCTTTAAAAGAATGATGATCCTGATCGTACTCGGGATTGTATACAAAAACGCTCCGTTACCGTTGTTTGATCCTTCCAATATCAGGTTTGGAAGTGTCCTTGGTCGAATCGGTATCGCTACTTTTGTTACCACCATCATTTGTCTGAATAACTCACAAAAGCAACGACTACTCTGGGCAGGAGGAATATTGCTCAGCTATTATGCAGCCCTTTATCTTATCCCTGTACCCGATTACGGTATGGGTGACTTGTCTTTTGAAGGCAATCTGGTTGGCTGGCTGGACAGAACCATTATGCCCGGAAGGCTAAAGCAAGATGGCATCTATGATGAATTGGCTTTCCTTACCCAGTTTCCGGCATTGTGCCTCACTATATTAGGCGCTTGGGCAGGGGATATATTGCGCTCTCAAAGTACTGAAAGCAATAAAAAACTATCTCATCTTATCCTGATAGGAGTGTCAGGGATAGCCTTGGGACTTATATGGAGTTTGCATTTTCCGATCAACAAACACCTTTGGACAAGTTCATTTATTTTGTTGACGGGAGGAATGGGATTTTTGATTCTGACGCTCTTTTACTGGATCATAGATGTGATGGGCTATTCGAAATGGGCATTCTTTTTCAAAGTAATTGGAATGAACTCATTGGTGATATACTTTGCTTACTCATTCATCAATTTCAATTACACCTCCCAAAAAATTTTCGGCGGATTGTTGAGTGTTTTTGATGAAAAATGGCATGAAATATTGGTGTCTCTTGGAGCGACGGGGTTGGTATGGCTGTTCCTTTACATCCTCTATCGCAATAAGCTGTTTGTGAAGATTTAGCTTAGGGAGTAAGGGGTTTCAATTGTTTCCAATCAGACCATTCACAATTAAGTCATTAAATTGGAAACATGAAAAATTATACACTTTCACTTTTTTTGGTTCTTGTTTGCCTTCATGCATCAGGGCAAGAAAAGGAGACACCAAGAGTGTCTCTAAATTCAAATGAAATCAATCTGAGTAAAACCTATATAAATCCAGTCAATATTGACTCTATAAGAGTGGATAAGGTAGGAAAGATGAGAGGTATGCATCTATATAGCAATGATTTAGTGTTTTTGTCTCTGGAAGAGGTTTTGGAAACCCATACTGAAATTTCTATGAGTGATTCTCTCCTATTTCGTATTAACGGGAAAGTGGTCGGTGAAATAGAAAATTTAAGAATTGACCAGTCATTCTTTATTTATATTGAGATCGAAGAAACTGAAGATGTCGGGTATTTGTCAAATAAATACAATGGTTTGAAAATAGTCAATATTGAACTTGAGAAGGAAGAAAGAAAACCGAAAATACATATTAGAGGGTATTATGACATTCTTGGGAAATTGGAAGGTATCTGAGGGTATTTATCCAAAGTTATCTCTAGTCACCTCTAGTCTTAGCGTCTCGCTGAGACTTTTCCCAACGGATGCTTTTGATTACTTTTTGGTCTTAGCGAGACGCTAAAACCAGAAGAGATCCTTCCTGTGTCGTGCCAATTTGCTTAGTCTGACGGCTATTGTGGGAACGTAAACCAAGAGATGAAAAAAATGAAAAATATGTATGGTCAAGAGCATCATTAGTCACTTCACAAATACCTGTTTCAAAAACAGAATTAATCCATTAAATTTGATAATGACATTAGATAAATAATGCAGATGCGCATTATGCAATCTTTATCATCCATAACTTCAATAATGAGTAAAATTTCTCTGCTTTTTTTATTAGGTCTCTCAGGATATTGTTCATATGCCCAAACTCGATATTATCACGTTGATTCAGCAGAATTTCACTTAAAACCTTCTGATGAGAAAGTAATATCTGATTGTGTGTTTTATAAGGACTCGACAAACATTGAGATACATACATGGTTTCATTATGATCCTTATATGCTCATTTCTGATTCGGCATATTTTGTAAATGGCATATTGTTCAAAGAGCAGAATTTATATGGGAAATCCGCAAATGAAATGAGTAAAACCAAATTAATTTATCATGATGATACGGTTTTTGTAACAACCAAAGGACTCCATGGTTCTTACAGTTATTCAGCAATTAAGATGTCAGGTTTTGATAGTATGAATTATCCTAATTCTGATATGAAACTATTTGGTTGGTCAATAGTTAAGAGTCATTCTGGTCAAATTACAGATTCAATCTATCATCAAGATGATCAAATGAGAATATATAAGCAGTTTCATAACAATGGTCAAATAGGACGTCATGAGTATATAGAAAATGGAGAGGTAAAGACATTTCTATATAAAGAAAATGGGAGAAGAATAAAAGGAAAAAACAGAATATGGAATCAATATGTGAATTATCCTGACTCTGCAGATGTCAAATATTACTCACCAGATAACCAAGAGTTTTTTGGATGTTACGCTGAAGGCGATACAGCGATTGTTAAAATGCTAACATGGACTTATTATAGACCATATCAGTTAATTGGTGATTCTTCCTACTATACAAATGATGGTCTAATAAGGGAACAAGAGCTTTATTGGTTCGATCTTGAAAAAATTGTATCTGACAAATTTATTTATCATGGTGATACGGTTGACCGTGAGTCAAATGGAAGAAATAGTAAGTATTTCTCTCAATACATTAAGACAGTAAATTGTCAAGATCAGTATTCAGTATATGGAGATAAAACAGGTTACAAGTTGTTTGGTTGGTCAATAACAATACATGATGAAGGATACGTAATGGATTCTACTTATTATGAGAATGATACACGTAGAATATTCAAAGAATATTATGACAATGGTCAACTGAAACTCTATCTAAATCTTTATGATAGTATTAAAACGAAGGTGGAATACAAGAGAAATGGTAAATTAAGGGCTAGATATTTTGATGGTCTTTTTGAATAGCATGACTTAATAGTTGTAGTTTTTGTGACTTTTTAAACTGGTAACAAAAGATAAATAAATTGAGGGCTGAATTGAAATTCTAAAGTTCATCCGATTCAGGTAAGTCTGTCAAGTAGAATTTAAATATCGCTCTTGGCTCGTAGGTTAGGAAAGCAAGGTGCTTTTCATTCCCTACGTTTTTTATCAAGGGGCTCAGAAGAACATTTTATATTTCTAACCAATTGAACATTTCGAGCAACAAAAAACAAGTGAATCATAATAAAATGAATATCAATATGATCTTTTTTGTGCCTTGTGTTATAGATTAAAGCATCATGAATAGACTAGCAGATATCAATGACAAGAACTTTCAAAAGGAGCTAAGAGGGGATTTTGTGCGAGATGGGTTCATCTTTTTTCCAGGTTTTTTGAATGAACAAGAGATTAAGTTAGTTCAAACGAAGGTGACTGAATTCATTGATAAGAAAGTTGCTGGAATGCCGGAAAAGGAAGTGTACTATGAAGACAAGAATGATAAGAGTACATTGAAACAATTGCAGAAACTCTTTGACCATGATGCGTTTTTCTTTGACATGATGTTTGGCAGCAGGTTTGAAAAACTGGCATCTATTTTACTGGACGATCAAGTGCATGGGAAAAACATCCAGTATTTCAATAAGCCTCCAAAGATTGGCAAGCCAACCCCAGCACATCAGGACGGTTATTATTTCATGCTGCAACCTAATGAAGCCGTGACCATGTGGATGGCATTAGAGCGGGTAGATGAAGAAAATGGTTGTGTGAGGTATGTAAAAGGCTCGCACAGGTATGGCATGAGAGACCATGGAAAAACCAAAACTTTGGGATTTTCTCAAGGGATTACGGATTTTGGATGTCCCAATGATGTGGAGAATGAGGTGTTTTTTCCGATGCAAGATGGAGACTTGCTGGTACATCATTCATTGACCATTCATCGAGCCGATGGAAATTCAAGTGAGAACAGGTCAAGGAAGGCCATGGGCTTCATTTACTATGCTGATAAGGCCCAAGAAAATAAAAAAGCCCATGAAGAATATGCCAAGCAATTGGAAGAGGAGCTTAAGCAAACGGCCAAAATATAGTTTGAACGCCAATGTTTGCCTCGCTAAGATCAGTGATCAGCGGAGATCCTTCACTAAGTTCAGGATGACAAGGAGAGTTTGGAGCTTAATATCGACTTTTACAGCTGTAGCCTGATTATTTCTTGCGCTGCTTCCTTGTCACACTGAGCGCCCGCCTGCCGGCGAGGCAGGTAGCGAAGTGTCTCAATTTGACAATTGTTGTCGTCAAACGGTAATTAAGATGAAAAGTAGTTTTTGCGTATTCCATCTTACAATCAAGGACTGAGAATATCTGCTATGACGTCTCACTCAGATCAGATAAGCCCAAATTATCATTTCACCATTTTCTAAGGAAAAACCAACTCCATTCGCTATATTTAAATGATCAACTAAACAACCTAATTCATGACAGGAGGAGCAGGATTTGCACGAGACTCAAGAAGTAATCAGGAGAAAAATCTTCGTTACTTAGATAAGTTCAGTGCTGGCCACTTCAAAAAAACCTATTATAAAACCACAAAAGTAAAGCGCTACAGACACAAAGAGACGACACCAGAACAACTAAAAGAGATCAAGGATTCTATGAGAACAGAAGCAAGACAATTTCGGCAAAAGTCCGGAATGCTCTTAATAGCCGTGATTATTTTAACCACCATTAGTATGTTACTGATTTTTATATAGGTAAGTATCAAACCAGACCGCAATGATAGAGAAGCACTTTTCCTTATACCCTTAATTCATTCCATTTACTCCTTCACACATCTACCTCCGCAAATGATACAATAGTACCTTTAGGACTCATCCAACTCAAATTAGATTTGTTTTATATTAAACTTACAAACACTTGAAAAGAAGGGAATTTATAGGAAAGACGTCAACAGGATTGGGAGCGGTATTGTTGGCACCAGGTATCATGGCATTTCAGTTCGGGAAAGAAAAGAAACGTTCGTTTAAAATCAGGCAATACAGGCAGGGCAGGTTTTTAGCTCCGGTACAGTGTGTCACACCTGACGATGGGTTTTACCTCCATACGTTCTACGACGTATGCCCACTTAGTCCAAGTCAGCAATACCTGGCGGTGACTAAGTTTCCTTACCAGCAGAAAACTCCCATGTGGGGTGATGAATCAGAGATTTGTGTGATCGACCTGCACAACGAAACCATAGAGACGGTATATAGAACCAAAGGATGGTCATTCCAGTTAGGAGCCAACGTGCAGTGGGGCAATAGCGGTGATCGTTATCTGTATGCCAATGACATCATCGATGAGAAACCGGTATGTGTAAGGATTGACCTGCAAACGGACGAAGTGAAGGCTTATTCCGGAGCTAAGTACGACCTTTCACCAGACGATAAATACATCATTAGTCCTAATCTACTGACCATGAATATCCACCAATACGGCTATGCTGTGCCGGACAGGGTACACGGAAAACCGAGTGTATTCACAATGGAGGATATGCCCAAAGAGGGGCTTTGGAGAACCAACCTGGATACCAACGAAACAGAGCTGTTGGTTGCTATGCCGGAATTCGTAGCAAAGGTAGAAGGACCGGTAGAAGACAAGGAATACTATAAGAGAAGTGTCAATTACCTGTTTCACTCTAAGTACAACAAGCAGAATACCAAGATCATGCAGGTGTTCAGGGGGTTGATCGATAATGAAGGCAGGGATGCGTCACTTTTTACCATGGATACTGAGGGAGGTAATCTTAAACAATGTCTGAGTAGAAACCACTGGAATCAAAAAGCCAGGTTCGGAGGAGGAGGAAACCATCCCAATTGGCATCCTGATGGTGAGCACATCATTATGAATTGCATACCAAACTGGCTGGGTTATGAGAATATGATGTTTTGCCAGTTTAAACATGATGGATCTGATTTTAAAATACTGTCCGAAGAGCATCTTGGCAGTGGACACCCAAGTATAAATGCAGATTCTACCTATCTTTTGGCAGATACCTATCCCAAACAACAATGGATCTCTTCACCTAAAGGTGAAATACCCATTCGTTTGATTGATTTAAAAGACAATCATGAACAGATGATTTGTTCTATAGGCACCAATGTAGGTAATGATTGGAAAGCCTATAAAAAAGGGGAAACAGGTAGCCATTACAAACTCGATCCGCATCCTGTCTGGAGCAGAGACTATAAGAAAGTGGTATTTAATGGTGCTCCAGAAGGCAGGAGACAGGTATATTTGGCTGATTTATCAGGTTTAGTTTGAAGATTGGATTCTCAATGTGAGAGTTCGTATTTTTAGGATGAAATAAAAAAACACATGAAACTAAAACTAATTGGTTTAGCCATATCGATTCAATTGATTTTGACCACTGTTATGTATGCGGGTGACACTAATGAAAAAGGAAAACTCTTGTACCAAAACAAACTGTCAAAGGAAAGGGATATCAAGGATTGGAAATTGGAAGGGCCCGCCAATATAGAGTTTAAAGAAGGTTGGATGCACATGTATTCACCTAATGAAGAAGGCCATCATGTGCTTTGGTGTCCGGAGAATTTTCCGGGAAGTTTTATTGCTGAATGGGAGTTGCAAAATATTGAGCCGGATGCCGGGCTTTGCATTGTTTTTTTTGCTGCGAAAGGAGCTAATGGGGAAGATATATTTGACCCTTTACTGAAAAAAAGGGATGGAGTGTTCAGCGGCTACACCAAAAGCGATTTGAACAATTACCATATTTCTTACTATGCAAACGGAAAAGACAACCGGGCAAGGGAAGTTGCGCATCTTAGAAAAAATGCAGGTTTCAATAAAGTTCAGGTAGGAGAGATAGGAATTCCGGCAAATTCTACTGAGATATTCAAAATGAAGCTTATAAAAAACAACAACAAGATACAGATGTTTGCCAATGGAAGGAAAATCATAGATTGGGTTGATGATGGTAAGGAATATGGGCCAGTATTAGATGGAGGAAAAATAGGGTTGAGGCAAATGAAATGGACACATTTCAGGTATAGGAACTTCAAGGTTTGGGAATTGGTAAATTCAAAGAAATAAAACGTGTATGTCAATGAAATTTCAAAAGGTATTTAAAAGATCGGTACTATATTTAACCATGTTTCCAGCATTGTTTCTGGTGATGGTGAATGTTCAGGCTGCACCTAAAACCAAACCTAATGTCATCGTTATATATACTGACGATCAGGGTTCAATCGACCTAAATATTTATGGAGCGAAGGATTTGCAAACGCCTAATATGGATGCGTTGGTACAAGATGGTGTGCGTTTTACACAGTTTTATGGAGCACCAGTTTGTTCTCCTTCCAGAGCAGGTTTGCTCACAGGAAAAACACCTCAAAGAGCCGGAGTACCCGGAAATATTCCATCTGTACCTGAGACTACCAGAGGACTAAAGTCAGAACAATACACTATGGCGGAAATGTTTAAAGATGCTGGCTACAAAACCGCCCACATTGGCAAATGGCATCTGGGGGATCAGTCGGGAATGCTACCGAATGACCAGGGGTTTGACTATTCATTTGGCCATCATGTAGGTTGCATCGACAATTTCTCACATTTCTATTATTGGAGAGGGCCAAACCGTCATGACTTGTACCGAAACGGGAAAGAAGTTTTTTACAACGGGCAGTTTTTTCCTGATTTGATGGTCAAAGAGGCTTCAGCGTTTTTGGAAGAAAACAAAGACAACCCTTTTTTTATTTATTATGCCCTCAATACCCCGCATTATCCTTACCAAGGGACACCCGAATGGCTCAAATATTACCAGGACAAAGGAGTTGCCTATCCCCGTGATTTGTATGCAGCATTTTTATCCACTCAGGATGACAAGATTGGAGAATTGATCAGTAAATTGAAAGCACTGAATCTGTATGAAAATACCATCATCGTTTTCCAATCAGATAATGGATATTCGACTGAAGAACGGGCGCATTTTGGAGGAGGTAATGCAGGTTCTTATCGTGGAGCAAAGTCTTGTCTTTTTGAAGGAGGATACAGAGTTCCGGCTGCTATTACCTGGCCGGCAAAGCTTCCAAAGAATCAAATCAGAGATCAGTTTGCAGTCAATGCCGATTGGATGCCGACTTTGGCAGAGTTGTGTGATATAAACTTAGATACTAAAGACTTAGATGGTAAAAGCCTTATGCCTGTCATTAATGATGAACAAGCCAAAAGTCAGCATAATGAAATATTCTCCTGGCAACATGGCAAACAATGGGCTACAAGAAACGGAAAATGGAAACTTTTGGGTAACCCCGTGGACAAAACCAACAAAGCACCGTTGACCGATGATGATAAAATTTTTCTGGTGAATCTGGAAATAGATCCCGGAGAAATGAACAACCTGGCTTCAAATCATCCCGATTTGGTACAGAAGCTTACCAAGCAATATGAAGAGTGGTTGAAAGTAAATACTCAGGACTAAATAACAGACCTAAAAAGAATGAAATGATAAGTGAATAAATTAGCTGAAAGTTCAACTGGAAAATACATTGCTCATTTAATATGATAAAAACTAAACTATACTTCATCCAAATAGTATGCATCGTCTTTTGCTTGTCACAATTTGCTTGTCAGCCGAGAGTGCAGCAGAAACCAAACGTGCTCATGATCTGTATCGATGACCTGAACGACTGGATTGGTTGTATGGGTGAGAATGCTTCTGCTATTACACCTAATATAGACAGGTTAGCATCACAAGGAACATTGTTCACCAATGCCCATTGCCAGACTGCACTTTGTGGGCCTTCCCGTGCTTCCATCATGTCCGGACTCAGGCCTTCTACTTCAGGAGTTTATGGACAAATCAAAGACAATGATGTCAGAACTGCCTCAAGTGCTATGGAAGGCATTAAATTTTTACCGGAATATTTTGGAATGAATGGTTACAAAACCATGGGAATAGGCAAAATTTTTCATGGTCATGCTCCTGATGGAGTTTTTCAGCAATCAGGTGGAAGAGAAGGCGGTTTTGGTCCAAAACCGGAAGGAAAAAAACGGTTTCATTGGGATAATCAGGGAACCTCAACGGATTGGGGGGCATTTCCCGATGCAGATGAAAAAATGCCTGATTACAATTCAGCACATTGGGCAATGGACAGGTTGAACGAAAAGCATGACAAACCATTTTTTCTTACAGTAGGTTTCGTCAGGCCGCATGTACCCTGGTATGTTCCTCAAAAATGGTTCGACATGCATCCTTTGGATCAGATTCAACTTCCTCCTTACAAAAAGGATGATAAAGATGACCTTCCTGAAATGGCATTAAAAGTTGATGAATTAGCTATGATGCCTACTACGGATTGGGCAATTGAAACCAACCAATGGAAAGACATAGTGCAAGCCTATCTTGCAAGCACCACTTTTGTGGATTACTATGTTGGTGAAGTCTTAAAGGCACTTGAAAACAGTCCCTATAAGGACAATACCATAGTAGTGCTTTGGTCAGATCATGGCTATCGTTTGGGAGAAAAGGGGACATTTGCCAAGCATTGTATGTGGCAGGAAGGTACCAATGTTCCTTTGATTGTGAAAACGCCAAGCGGTGTGGGAGGGTCGAAAAACAACAATCCGGTAGAGTTGCTCGATATTTACCCAACCTTACTGGATCTATGTGGTTTACCTCCAAATTCCAGTAATGAAGGGACGAGTTTAAAATCTTTGCTTGACAACTCTAAAAGCAAATGGAAAGATGCTGCGGTTACTACTTTTGGCCGAAACAACCATGCGGTGGTAACTGAAGAATACAGGTATATCAGGTATGAAAACGGTGCTGAAGAATTGTACGACAGGGCGGTTGACCCCAATGAATGGGATAACCTTGCAAACAAGCCGGAAACAGGGGGAATTAAATTAATGCTCCAAAAATATTTACCAAAAACCAATGCATTGTGGTCTCCAAAATCCTCAATGAAACACAATCCATATTTTATTAAAAACATGGCTGAAAATTCAGCTTCGAAATAAAGCTATACAGAACCAGATACTATTATGAATAGATTTCACTACGGATTCATTGCAATTTTTCTCCTTTTCCTATTTAGTTGTTCTCCTGATAAAAAGGAAGCAGCACCTGACAAACCAAACATCATCTACATTCTGGCAGATGATCTCGGGTATGGAGATGTATCGGCGTACAATCCCCAATCCAAAATCAAAACCCCGAATATTGACCAATTGGCATCCGAAGGAATGCGATTTACTGACGCACATTCACCTTCTTCGGTGTGTACTCCTACCAGGTACGGTATTTTGACAGGGCGGTATTGCTGGAGAACGAAATTGCCACAAGGTGTACTTAGGGGATATGGTAAAGCCCTGATAGAAAAGGACAGGGAAACAATAGCTTCGCTTTTGAAGGAAAACGGATATACCACTGGTGTGATTGGCAAATGGCATCTGGGAGTAGATTGGGTGGTGAAAGAAGAATTTAAAGACTCACTTCAAAACGGAAAGGCAGATTGGAATGAATTTGGAATGATGACCCAAATGGATGAAAACTGGGTGGATTTTTCTCAAAAACCAACTGATGGGCCATTGAATCATGGTTTTGATTACAGTTACATTTTACCCGCTTCATTGGACATGCAACCCTACTGCTATTTGGAAAATGATGTATTGACCGAGTTGCCTACAGAGCATACCCCAGGAAATGAACTCAATTCAGCATCCTATGCCACCGGGGCATTTTGGCGTCCGGGTAAAATCACCAAAAGCTTTGATTTTTATGATGTCCTTCCCAATTTCATCAGGCAGGCCAAAACATTTGTAGAATCTCATGCCAAAGACAAGAAACCATTTTTTCTTTACCTGCCTCTCGCTGCTCCGCACTCACCCTGGGTGCCGACGGAAAACTACAACGGAAAATCAGGGGCAGGCGAATACGGAGACTTTGTACAAATGGTGGATGATCAGGTGGGCAGTTTCCTGAAAACCATCGATCAAAGCGGTATTTCAGACAATACCATTGTTGTGTTTACCAGTGATAACGGGCCGTTTTGGAAACCTGATTTCATAGAAAGATTCAACCACCGTGCTGCTGCTAACTATAGAGGAATGAAGGCTGATATACATGAAGGTGGGCACAGGATACCGTTTATGGTGCGTTGGCCGGGAAAAATACAGCCCGGCAGTCAAAGCAATTTCACTACAACCTTGACCAATCTGATGGCCACAACTGCCGATGTACTTGGAGTGAAATTGAAAGTCAACTCAGGAGAAGATAGCCAAAGTATTTTGCCGATTTTAATGAATGATAAATCTAAAATAACTGAAGCCATGCCTGTGGTTCACCATTCTTCGAAGGGCTTTTTTGCCATAAGAAAAGGAGATTGGAAATTGATGGAGAGACAGGGTTCAGGAGGGTTTTCTGAACCTGTTATTATTGAGCCAAAAGAAGATGAACCCATTGGTCAATTGTACAACTTGAAAGACGATCCATCGGAAACCAATAACCTTTATGCAGATAAAACGGAGATCGTAATGGAATTAATATCCGAATTGGACAAGATCAGGAATAGATGATATTTGATGGCTTATCTCACATTAAATTAAAAAATATGGCAAAAGGTTTATTCACAATACTGACACTTCTGAGTTTCAATATTGCCTTTGGACAAAATTGGGCTCAACATACCATTGATGCTTCTTCAAACGGGGCTGATGGAGTGAAATTAGCGGATATAAATAAGGATGGTTTATTAGACATTACTACCGGATGGGAAGAAGGTGGTATTACTAAGCTGTACCTTAATCCCGGTAAAGGCAAAGTAAAGGATGAATGGCCGTCTGTGGTAGTCGGAGAAACGCCAAAGGTAGAAGATGCCGTATTTGCAGACATGAACAATGATGGATATTTAGATATTGTCAGCTGTACAGAAAATAAGTCTGAAAAGATATTTGTTCATTTTGCCCCAAAGAAGGACTTTTTGAATCCTAAAAAATGGAAACAAAGTGTATTGTCTGCTTCTGAAGGAGTTACGATGTGGATGTATGCTGAGCCAATACAATTGGATGGAAAGTATGGAACAGACCTGATAGCAGCCGGAAAGGGAGAAAATTCACAATTGGGATGGTTTGAAGCCCCTGAAAAGAGCAATGACCTGAATGGCTGGAAGTGGCATCCCATATCACCAATGGGTTGGGTAATGTCGATCGTAGTTCGGGATATGGATGGAGATGATGATATGGACGTAGTGGTTACGGACAGAAGGGCAGAACTTCAAGGCTGTCGGTGGTTGGAAAATCCTGGAACAGGTGAGCGACAAAAACAGGAATGGGCTAATCATTTTATTGGTGGAAAAGAACTTGAAGTGATGTTTATAGATATGGCGGATTTGGATAATGATGGTATGGAAGAAATAATCTTAACAGAACGCACAAATCAAACTATCAGGATTTATAAAAGGACAGACAAATCAGGATTGGAATGGACAGAACAAATCATCGATGTGCCTTCTACCACTGGTAATTGCAAATCCGTGAGTATTGGAGATATCAATGGTGATGGTGTGAAGGACTTTGTGCTGAGTACCAATACAGATAATGAAGAGAAAGTAGGATTGACCTGGTTGGATGGGAAAAAGATTGAGAATGTTTCAGGAATTGATTTTCAACCAATATCAGGTGTACATCGATCAAAGTTTGACAAAGTTGAACTTCTGGATATTGATGCAGATGGAGATTTGGATGTACTGATCTGTGAAGAGAATTTTGGAGAAAAAAGTGAAGGTTTGGGTGTGGTGTGGTATGAAAATAATATAAAGTAAAATATGAGATATGAAAAACACGTGGATTTTAACTCTGGTTATATTTATAATAACTTTATTTTCCTGTAATCAACCCATCAAAGCAGAAAAGAAACCAAATATAGTTTTTATTCTGGCAGACGATTGCAGCTATTGGGATTTGGGTACATATGGTAGTAAAGACGCCATTACCCCAAACATCGACAAATTGGCCAATCAGGGCATGAAATTTACCAAATGCTATCAGTCAGCCCCCATGTGTTCACCTACCAGACACAACCTTTATACTGGTTTGTATCCGGTAAAAACAGGGGCATATCCTAACCATACAATGGCCAATGAAGGTACTAAAAGTATCGTGCATCATTTGAAACCTCTGGGCTACAGGGTAGCACTTGCCGGGAAAACCCATATAAGCCCTCAGGAGGTGTTTCCTTTCGAATACCTCAAAGGTGTGAATAATGAGGATTTTTCAGATGTCGACAAGTTTATTCACGATGCAAAATCAAAAGACCAACCATTTTGCCTATTTGTCTGTTCCAAAGAGCCACATACACCATGGGATAAAGGGGATCCAGGCTTGTTTCCGCCGGATAAATTGACTTTGCCTCCGTTTTTTGTAGATACTCCGGATACTCGTGAAAATTTTTCCCGCTATATGGCTGAAATTAATTACCTCGATGGCCAGGTTGGTGAAGTATTGGAAATGCTTGAAGAGCAGGGTTTAACAGAAAATACACTAGTGATTTTCTCTAGCGAACAGGGCAATAGTTTTCCATTTGCTAAGTGGACTTGTTATGATGTAGGAGTGCATTCGGCTTTTATTGCCAGGTGGCCTGGAAAAATAAAGCCCGGTTTAGTCTCGGATGCCATTATCGAATATTCGGATGTGGTACCCACATTCGTGGAAGTGGCTGGAGGAGATCCAATTAAAAATCTTGATGGAAAAAGTTTGATGAATCTATTTCAGGGAAAAACAGATATGCATAAAGATTATGCATACAGTTTGCAAACCACACGGGGGATTAACAACGGGAGTGAATATTATGGTATTCGATCGGTAGTATCAAACCAATATCGGTACATTTTGAACCTGACACCAGAAGTACCTTTCAAGAATAATATTACAGAAAAAGAGTCATGGTTCGATTCATGGAAGAAGGTTGGGAAATCAAATGAAATGGCTGCAACACTAGTTGAAAATTATCAATACCGTCCTGCTATAGAATTGTACGATGTACAAAATGACCCTTTCAATATGGATAATCTTGCTGATAATTCAGAGTATAAAGCCATAATCGATGAAATGCATGGCAAACTGATGGATTGGATGAAAGCATGTGGCGATAAGGGCCAGCAAACAGAAATGGAAGCAATGTTGCACATGCCAAAGTGGGTTAAAAAAGAGAAATTAAAAGACAAGTAAATATCGCAATATGAAAAAACATTTATGCTTTAATTTTATACTATTGCTGTTCTTGCTTTCTTGTGAGAAAAAAACTGAAGTGTCATTGGAAGTTTCTTCCGGTGAGATTGAAGTAAATGCCAAAGTGATCTATCCAAAGTCCAGGGAATGGCCTGCACCGTCGGGAGGGGTAGCTGTGCAGTTTAATCCACCAAGTTTACTCTGGCCTGTTGAAAAAAAGGCAGATTACAGTGTGAGGATGTCTCAGAGTGCTGATTTTTCAACAAAAGTAATTGAAGCATCAGGCCTACCTTATGCCATGTACAATCCGCATCAGAAACTTTCCGCAGGTGCCTGGTATTGGCAATACAAATCCGGTAATGGTGAATGGACTGAATTGAATACTTTTAATATTGATGATAATTCTAAAGAATTTGTAACTCCGGAAGCCTCGTTGCTTCTTTCTATGATTCCTGACGAGAGCCCAAGAGTATATGCCTGGAAATCACAATTGAAAAATTTGAGGGAAAGAGCCAAAGACTATGAAGAAACGAAAGATATTTTAGATCATGCTGAAAAAATATTAACACTTCCATTGATAGAAGAGAAGGAAGTACTTCCAAAATTTAAAGGAAGAAATAAGCGAGAGTCCAGAAGAATAGCGATAGATGCAAGCCGGCCGGTTTGTGACAGAGTGCAACATATAGTATCTACTTTAGCTCAGGCGTATTTGTTGTCCAATGACAAAAAGTATGCTGAAACCGGGGTGAAATGGATCATGTCTTTAACTAACTGGGATCCGGAAGGTCCCAGTATAGTTTCTGATTTTGGTGATAGTGGTATCATGCATGCCATGGCTGTAGGGTACGACACTTTCAATGAATTGCTTTCCAAATTTCAAAAAGAAAAATTATTGAAGGCAATTGCTGCAAGAGGTGCTCATTTTTACAATGAATGGCCAAATTATCTTGAATCCAGACTGCTTTCCAATCACGTTTGGCAACATATGTTGGAAAGGTTTTTTCAGACAGCTCTTGGAGTAAAAGGAGATTTACCAATAGCCAATGAATGGTTGACTTATGTGTATGAAATATGGCTGGCTCGATCTCCCGTACTCGGGCATAAAGATGGCTCATGGTCTAATGGTATTAGTTATTTTAGAATGAATACACTCACCATGTTGAGCATCACTTCTACTCTTAAGGAAATCACCGGCGTTGATTTTTTAAGAGATGAATGGTATTACAACAACCCCGAGTGGATGATATATGCCTGGCCACCTAATGCATCTGCTGATGGTTTTGCCAATGATGCATACAAATTGGGCAATGAAGAGTTTCCCAAACAAACCAACGATCCGGTTTTTACCGCTTATGTTGATTTAAATTCAAGATTGACAGGCAATCCTTATGCTGCCTGGTATGCCGATCAGCGTATTGAAGGAACTAATAAGAAGCTTACTGATGATCCAAGTTTGAAATGGTTTTATATTCAAAGAGGATTAGAATTGAGCAGACCAAAACCTGCAACAATTTTTGATCTTCCCCAATCCAGGGTTTTCAGAGAAGTAGGTGTGGCTTATTTAAATACTGATTTGGCCAATACTCCATCCAACCTGATGTTGGCAATGAAAAGTAGTCCTTATGGGTCTTACAGCCATACTCATGCTGAGCACAACTGTTTCAATCTGTTTTATGCTGGAAAACCTCTGTTTTCTAATACAGGCTATAGGCCTGCCATGGGCGATCCTCATTATTTGGCTGATTTCAAAAATACTCGTGGACATAATGGTATTCTGATCAATGGCATGGGACAGCCGTTTGGATCGGAAGCTTACGGATGGATACCACGGTTTATTAATGGAGATCAAATTTCCTATGTAGTGGGTGATGCAACTCAAGCGTACGATGCATCAGATGCCGAAGAGTTGAAAGATGAAGGAAATCCTGTGCAAAATAACAAAGATGCAGGTTTAAAACGGTTTAGAAGACACATTCTGATGCTAAAACCCTCGCTTGTGCTGATTTATGATGATCTGGAAACAGAGAGCCCTTCTGATTTTACTTTCCTTCTTCATAATAGGAATAACCTGGAACTAAAAGAAAACAAACTGACTGTAGCAAACAAATATGCAAAAGCAGTATCTACATTGTTTGCTTCGACTGAAGTTGATCAGGAATTGAGTAGAGACTTCCTAAGTCCACCCGTTAATTGGAGAAGGAAAAAAAATCCTGATGGAAGTATGTTCGAGTTTGAAAACCATTTTCATTACAGGGCTGCCAATAAGACGAAAACTAATAAAATGCGGTTTTTTGCTGTGATCCAGATAGAACCAAAAAATGGAGTTTCATCATTACAACCGGTAGAAGTCTCTGAGAATGAAAATGTATTTAAGGTTGGGGACTGGAGTATTGAAGCCGAATTGAATACAGAAAAAGCGGCTACATTGAAAGTAGCCAAGGCTGATGGATCAGTTACCTTTTGTTCCAATGGAATTCTCGGCTTAGAAGGAAAGGAATACGGAACAATAACTGGAAGCTCTAAATTATTAGAAATGATTGAAGGCAAACCTGTTTTCCAGGAAGTAGTTGACGAATTACCAGAATCAATTGCCAATGTATTGGCAGTCAATAAAAAATAACCCGTAGAGGTACCACATAAAAACAAAACGAAAATATGAAATCTATGAATTACAGATTTTTACACGGTGTAATACTAGCCATCATAGCATTAACGGTTATCAGTTGTAATCAACCAACTAAGTCGGTAGAAACTGTTAAACAACCTAACATCCTTTTTGCCATTGCGGATGATCAATCTTATCCTCATGCAGGGGTGTATGGCTTTGCAGAAATATCTACGCCTGCATTTGATCAGGTGGCCAATAGCGGTGTATTGTTCAGCAATGCATTCGTTGGGGCTCCCCAGTGTAGCCCTTCCAGAGCGGCGATACTTACTGGAAAAAATATCTGGCAAATAGAAGAGGCAGGCACCCATGCCAGTAACTTTCCTAAGAAATTTCAGGTATTCACAGATTTGCTGGAAACTGTTGGATACCAATTGGGATTTACTGGAAAACCCTGGGGGCCTGGAAATTATAAAATAACCGGCTGGACGAGAAATCCTGTTGGACCGGAATATAATGAAAAGGTACTTGAAGCAGTGCCGGCAAGTGGTATTCATTCAACGGATTATTTCGGAAACTTTGTTGATTTCTTGGAAAAGAAACCAACAGACAAACCTTTCTTCTTCTGGTACGGAGGACACGAGCCACATAGAGTTTATGAAGCTGGTTCAGGTGTGAAATCAGGAAAGTCTGTTGCCAATGTAATGGTACCTGCATTCTTGCCTGATGACTCTGTGACCAGAAATGATGTGTTGGATTATGCTTTTGAAATCGAATATTTTGATTCTCATTTAGGTAAGATGCTCAATTTGCTTAAAGAAAGGGGAGAGTTAGAAAATACTCTTGTAGTAGTTACGGCCGATAATGGTATGCCATTTCCTTATGCCAAAGCCAATTTGCAGGAATTTGGTACGCATGTACCACTGGCTATTTCATGGCCTGCGGGAATCAGGAAAACCAAGAAAACGGATGAGTTAGTAGCTATGATTGATCTGGCTCCAACCTTTCTGGAAATAGCAGGGGTAAAAGATGCTCCTGAGATGACGGGCAGAAGCATTACGTCTATTCTGTATTCAAAAGAAACAACAAAATCTAACAGAGATTTTGTATTAACGGGCAGAGAGCGGCATACCCATGCAAGACCTGATAATTTGGGCTATCCTGCCAGGGCGTTCAGAACCAAGGATTATTTATTTGTAAAAAACTACAAACCAGACCGTTGGCCAATTGGTGATCCTGTACCAGTAACAAAAGAAAATGATGAGAGAAATGCTGTTGAAGGGTTTTCAAAGTTATATCCGGGATATCTTGACATTGACGGATCACCTTCTAAAACTTTTATGATGGAAAATAAGGATCAGGAAAGTGTGAAAAACCTTTTTCAAAATGCTTTTGAAAAGCGACCTGCCGAACAACTCTATGATATTAAAAATGATCCATATTGTGTGAATGATTTGTCAGGAAATGCTGAATATGACGAAATCAGAAAGGATCTCAGCCAAAGGCTCGATGCTGAGCTAAAAAAACAGGGAGATCTGCGTATGTTTGGAAGTCAGATATATGACAGTTATCCAAGATACTCTACTACAAGGAATTTTCCGGGATTCAATAAACGAGGAGAGTACAACCCGGAGTTTAAGGATTGAAAATTAACCTGAATTACCACGGAAAACCCGCAACCGTCAATAAAGGAGCTTTTTCAGGGTAGTGATGATGGGAAGCGACGCGAGAGTCTCTATGAATTAAGAGGTTATCACGACTGTCTTCCTTCAGGCAGGGTTTTCAGTGTAAATTTTATCTGATCGCCCGGTTTTTTTTGTGCCAGTATATTGATACCCATTTCGGTTACTTGCAAAATCCTTGGATAACCTCCGGTGGTTTGGCAATCTTTCATAAGGACTACCGGATCACCTGAAGGGGGGAGTTGGACTGTTCCAGGCATTACTGTGGAGGTCAGGATACTGCCCGAATGACTATAGCTCAATACACCTTTCAAACGATAACCCATTCTGTTGCTGTCCCGAGTGATTTCGAATGTTTCGGAAAGGAGTTTTTCGTTCATCAGGTGGTATTCTGGTCCTGGAACTACGTCAACCGTATTTTCTTCAAATAAAAGATTACTTGGTTTTATTCTGGAATTTTGATGAAAAATCGGAGTGCTATTATTTTGGTAGTACAACTTCATTCCCTTTTTTAAAACAGGAAGGCCAAGCTGGGCTTTTTCATAAGCAGAACAACTTCCGAAATGTGCCGGGACATCAAAACCATTTTGAATGCAGAGATAAGTCCTGCATCCGTATTTTAATTTACCAAAAGACAACACATCTCCGGAGTTGATGGTTACGATGGTGTTTGTCTTCAGTAATTTCCCATCAATTCGGGCGGAAAGATCAGCACCAGTAATGACAATGTTTGCTTTGTCCTGAAAAAGGAGCTGGGGCCCCATCATCGTGATTTCCAACACAGGTGCATTGGAGTCATTGTCCAACAGGTTGTTTCCCAAGTCAGCACTCAACTGATCCATACAGCCACTAACAGGAATGCCAAAAGAACGGAATCTGGTTCTGCCTCTGTCTTGTACAGTGGTGTATAGCCCGGGAGATAGTACTTCTATGACACTCATAAGATCTCAACTTTTGGCGCATAATTTCCTTGCTCTATCTCTTGATTAATTTGATCATAAGTCAGTTGGTCGATAGGATCAAACTTAAGCGTATCTCCGGGTCTTACAAAGCAGGGACGGGTTTTACTACTGTCAAAAAGAGGTATGGGCGTACCTCCAATTATGTTCCATCCTCCAGGACTGTCTATAGGGTAGATGCCGGTTTGAGACCCGCCTATTCCTACTGATCCTTTTGTTATTCTCAAACGTGGAGATTCTCTTCTTGGGCAGTGTAATTTGCTGTTTAATCCACCCAAATAAAGAAAGCCGGGGAGAAATCCAATAAAGTGTACTCTGTAGGGTTGTGAACTGTGTATGTCAATGATTTCTTGTTTTGATACTTTTAAAGTATTGGAAATTTCTTGTAAATCAATTCCAAATTGCTCTTCATAACAAACCGGAATGATCCATCTTTTGTTATCAGATTGGTTTGAAATTCTGGAATCATAAAAAAAATTTAACTTTTTAGTTGTTGATTGGAAATCCTTCAATTCGTTGAAAAACAATGTCAATGAAGCATAAGTGGGAACTATTTCTATAAGACCTGCCGGAGGACGTTTTTCTATTGCAGACTGAAAAGCAATAATGTCGGTAAGGATATCTTCACTGATTGATTGTGGCCATTCAATTAAAAGTGCGGCTGTACCAAACCTTCGATATGTCAGTGAGAAATTCTTCAAATTAAGCTATGTTGTGTGAATTGGAATTTAGTTTTTGATGAATAAATTTTACAATCTCAACTGCTTTAGGGTTGTCTCCATGGATGCAAATAGTATTGGCTTCCAGATGTAGTTGCTTGCCAGTAATGCTCTCTATTCGTTGCTGTGTTATGATGCTACAAACCTGCTCGTATATGTCTTCTTTGTTTTCCAATACTGATCCTGCGATGGATCGGTTTACAAGTTGCAGGTTGTCATTATAAGCCCGGTCTGCAAAGGCTTCAAATATGACTTTTATTCCCCTATCCAATGCCAAATTTGCTATTATTGATTTATAGGGAGCATAGAGGAACAAGTTATCGTCAAAACTATTGATAGCGTTTAAAACTGCTTCTGCTGTACTTTTGTCCTTGGCGGCTTCATTATACAAAGCACCATGTGGCTTGATATGATGGAGTTTACTGCCGGAAGATTCGGCTATAATTTTCAGTGCCTTGATTTGGTTTTCTATAGTGGTGGTCAAATCCTCTGATGATATTTTCATTGCGTGCCTGCCAAAGTTCTTTTTATCCGGGTAGGAGGGGTGAGCACCGATTTTTACATCATACTTCAATGTCAAATCTACTGTAGATTTCATGATTGCAGTATCTCCTGCATGGCCACCACAAGCAATATTGCAGGAGTTGATGTAAGGCATGATAGCCTCCTCATTTCCCATGCCTTCTCCCATATCGCAATTAATGTCTATGGTTTTCATTTCAATTTTAGAAGTTGAACTTAATTGTGTTTACCTAAAAATAAAGTTATCACAAAATGATAAGCTTGTGTGGTTCAACTTGTGAAAAAATGAAGAGATTGTATTAGAAATATTCAGCAGTTGTCGGGCTTATCCCGGCATCTCTTGGGAAAAGCATAAAGAGCTTTTTCTCGAACAGGTTCCAGAAAGCCTCTCTATAAGGTGCTTTGAGAAGCCTTTCAGGATTCTTAAAGCTTGCCTTTTGAAGAGCTTTACCAATCTCTGAAAGCTTAGTAAAGCACAGATTTATTCTGGCATCTGTTGGGAAAACAACTACTTCGTTTTTTTAGATGAGGGCGGAATAAATCCTATAGCCGTAAACCTAACGGTTTCTGTCATTTCGACGAAGGAGAAATCTTCTTGAAAGTTTGCAATAAGCAAAGAAGATTTTCTTAAGTCGGGATGAAAACTGGAATTATTCATCCATAAAAAGTGACTGCTTTAATCAACCGAAACCAACTCTACCTCATACAATACGGGAGTGTAAGGAACTACCTTGGTCGTAATGATATTATCGTCTAAAAACTCCTCACGCAAAGAGGTAGGAATCACCTGAATACTGGCACCAAATGCTATTTCAGAAGGCATGATCAACAGGGCTTTATCTCCTTCTTTCATTTTCAAGATGCCTTGCCTCAACCCTTCTACCAGTCTTCCTTCATTTAGTTTCACCTTCAAAGGGCTCAGAGCTTCCGTTTTTTCTATGACAGTTCCGTCAAGGTATTTTCTTGTGAAATAAAATTCTACTTCACTGTATCCTGTTGGGGAGTCGCCGCTTCCCGATTCGATGGTTTTGAAATACAAACCTGATGTGTAAGATTCAACACCCTCGATTTGGTTTGCTGTTATGTAGTTGTCGATGGAATCAATTTCTATCTCATACATTTCATCTTCTGTTTTGAAATCTACCAGTTCCATTTCCACAATGAAGTTTTCGAACGAACTAAAGACATCTCCAAAACTATAGCTGTCGAAAGCCAGATATGAAGGGAGGTAAAATCTGTTCTTCTCACCTTTTTTTAATAAATCTACTCCATAATTAAAGCCGTTTGGCATGATGCTCGTCCAGGCAAATTTGAACTTTGTCAAAGTCTCTGTGTTTGACTCTACTACGTTTCCATCAAGTGTTTTCATATCATATTTTATGAAAACCACATCCCCCAATTCCGGGATGGTTCCGTTTGCGTTTTCTACTAATTCTTCATAATAAATACCCGTGGATGATCTTTTTGCTGTGATGTTGTTGTCTTTCAAATATGCCATTATCTCCTGGTCATCCCTCTTCACTTGTTTTTCATACTCGCTTTCCTCTAAACAAGAAAACAGGGAAATTGATGCTACTGCGAGTACACTTAAAACTCTTTCGCTCTTCTTCATGATCTTTTTATTTTACTAGTTAAAAATGTTAATAAATTCTTATCCTTAGGACACAGGTATTTTCTAATTGGTTGGAATTTTCGACTCATTAGAAAATATTTTATAGCCTAATGGTCAAAGTATTATTCAGCCACCGTATTGTCTGCTATCTTTGTGGCATGGAGATGAATGATACTATAGTGGCGTTGGCAACAGCTCCCGGTGTAGGGGCGATTGCGGTAATCCGACTGTCGGGTGCAGGTTGTATTCAAGTGGTAAATGAAGTATTTAAAGGTGCTGACCTTACTGCTCAAAAGTCGCATACCGTGCATTTTGGAAACATCATGGACGGTGATACTATGATAGATGAGGTGTTGGCTACAGTTTTTGTAGCTCCCAATTCTTTTACCAAAGAAAATAGTGTAGAAATCTCCTGTCATGGTTCTCAATACATCATCAATCGTATCATTCAATTGCTGGTAGTAAAAGGTGCCCGGCTTGCCAATCCCGGTGAGTTTACCCAACGGGCTTATTTGAATGGCCGATTTGATTTGGCGCAAGCCGAAGCAGTGGCTGATTTGATTGCTTCCGAAAATGAAGCTGCCCATACTACTGCTCTCAACCAAATGCGTGGAGGCATTTCGGGTGAAATCAAAACACTTCGGGAAAAACTCGTGCATTTTGCTTCAATGATCGAACTGGAACTGGATTTTTCTGAAGAAGATGTAGAATTTGCCAGCAGGGATGAACTTAAGCAACTGATCATGAATATAGACAAGGTACTTGTAAAATTGATTGACAGTTTTCAGCTTGGTAATGTGATTAAAAATGGTGTTCCTGTAGTGATCGTAGGAAAACCGAACGCAGGGAAATCTACACTTCTCAATGCGTTGCTTGAAGATGAAAAGGCCATTGTGTCGGACATTCCGGGTACGACGAGGGACATCATAGAAGATGAGCTCAATATTCGAGGTGTCAAATTTCGATTTATAGATACTGCAGGTTTGCGGGAAACCAAAGATCAGATAGAAGCCATAGGAGTGGAGCGGGCTGAACGAAAAATGGATGAATCAGCCCTTATTATGTATTTGTTTGACCTTTCAACAGAAAGCCTGGATATTATTCAGCAACAAGAAGCCCGTTTGATAGAAAAGAACAAACCCTATATTCTGGTTGGGAATAAAGTGGACAAAGTAGAAGCGGAGCATGAGCAGCTGAAATCGAACAAACACTATGTGTCGATTGCTGCTAAACAACTGATTGGAATTGACAGATTAAAAGAATTGATCTGGGACAAAAGCCAAATGGATAACTTTAAGCCTGGTAATGTAGTAGTCACCAACATTCGCCACTACCAAAGCCTGGTCAATACACAGCACTCCCTGCACGACGTAGTGAGAGGTATTGACAACCAGATCACCAATGACTTCCTCGCTCAGGATATCCGTCATGCACTGCATTACCTCGGAAGCATCACAGGGCAAATTACAACGGATGATTTGCTAGCGAATATTTTCAGTAAGTTTTGCATCGGGAAGTGATTGTTTCTAATTTTAGGATATGGGAGATCAGGATATTCGATGGAAACAACGCTTTGATAGTTTTAGCAAAGCGTTAAGACAACTAAAAGATGGGGTAGATTTAGCTGAGAGCAGGTCACTTTCCAGACTTGAAGAACAAGGGCTTATTCAGGGATTTGAATTTACCCATGAGTTGGCCTGGAAAACTTTGAAAGACTTTATAGAAAGTAAAGGCAATACAGTTCTTTATGGTTCTAAAGATGTGACCAGAAAGGCATACCAGTTAGAACTGATTGAAGATGGAGAAAGCTGGATGCAAATGATCGAAAGCAGGAATTTGTCATCTCACACCTATAATGAGGAAACAGCAGAGAAAATTGTATCTGAAATCCTTACTAAATACTACAACCTGTTTTCTTCACTTGAAGTCAAAATGAACGAATTGTAATGGAGAAAAACTGTATCCACGGTTTGTCCTCAGACCAAAACAATGTTGTTGAAGCCGTCTTTGCAAACTATCCTGAAATAGAAGAAGCTATTCTTTATGGCTCAAGAGCAAAGGGCACTCATCGCAATGGTAGTGATGTTGATTTGACTTTATTGGGAGAAAATATAAGTCTCACTACACTTCTTGGAGTATTGGGTGCGTTAGACGACTCCAGCCTTCCTTATATATTTGATGTTTCTATTTATGATAAAATAGACAACCCTGATTTGATTGAGCATATTGATAGGGTGGGGGTCAGTGTTTACAAAAGATAGAAAGGTTAATGACAAACAAAAAACAATATGAGACATGATTTGATTAATTGGAAGCAGTTTTTTTATTTGGGGAGTAGTGATAATTCTATTAACAATTTACTATTATATCAGGTCATTATTTTGAAAACTCTCAACATTATATATAGTGAGAGGTATTGACAACCAAATCACCAATGACTTCCTCGCACAGGACATCCGCCATGCACTGCATTACCTTGGAAGCATCACAGGGCAAATCACAACGGATGATTTGCTAGCGAATATTTTCAGTAAGTTTTGCATCGGGGAAGTGATATTTGGGTCGTTTACAGACATAATTTTATGATTAATCAATTTATATAGCTTAATGAGCACAGAAATTAGAAAATACAAAGTAGAAGATGATGCCTTGTTTTTTGATAAGATGAACGATGTAACCCCTCAATTACGGGTTCAGTTCGAAAAATGCTACGATTGGGCACTAACAGGGGGAAAAGTAGAGCGAAAAAAAATTGAAAAGCAAATTAAAGCCTTTCCTAATAGTCCCACACTGAAAAATTATTTAGCGGTATGGTATTCCGTAAACGGGCAAGCAGAAAAATCCAATGAAGTGAACAGAAGGATTGTCGCCGAACATCCAGATTACCTGTTTGGAAAAGTGAACCTTGGGTTTGAATACTTTCAGAAAGGACAATATGAAAAAATCCCTGAGGTGATGGGACAAGATATGGAGCTTGCTTCTTTGTACCCTAATAGAGAGGTGTTTCATATTTCAGAGGTGTCTGCTTTTCTAAAAATGACCATTAGGTATTTTTCAGTAACTGGAAATATGGACAAAGCCGAGTCTGACTTTAAACTTATGTCAGATTTGGATCCAAACTCGAAAATCACCTTGGAAACAGAACGGTATTTGATGATGGTTCGAATGAAAAATTTTACTGAGAGGATGGAAAAGGAGAATGCAAAAAAGATGAAAGTGAAAACGAAGTTGGAGAAAATAGGTTCGTCAGTGCAGGTAGAGCCACCTACATTTCACCATAGTCAAATCAACGAACTCTACAGCAATGGGCTTTATATTGAAGAAGATACTATTTTAGAAATTTTGTCACTGCCTCGTGAAACTCTGGTGCAAGACCTTCACTTGGTATTAAAGGACAGTATTGATCGGTATGAATACTTTAATCGGATGATTGAGGAGGATGATTGGGATGATGAGTTGATGTTCTTTGTGATCCATGCCATATTTCTGCTTGGAGAACTAAAATCTACAGAAAGCTTGACTGAGGTACTACACGTATTGAGACAAAACAATGCATATCTTAGGCTGTACTTGGGTGATTTTTTAACTGAATTTCTTTGGGAGCCAATTTATAAAATCGCAGAAGGACAATTGGATGAATTGGCGTCATTTGCTTGTGAACCAGGTATAGATACTTATGCGAAATCAGAGATATCAACAGTCATTGAACAAGTAGTATATCATAGTCCAGATAAGAAGGAAGAGGCTGTTGAGTGGTTTAGAAAAGTACTGACTTTCTATACGCAAAGCGATATAGAAGATAATGTGATAGATAGTGACCTGATTGGGTTAATGATATGTAATGTTATCCATGTTGAGGCAGAAGAGTTGTTGCCCGAAATGGAAATGCTTTTCAAACTTGGTTACGTAAGCACTGGCATTTGTGGTAATTATGATGAAATCGAAAGGGATATTAAAATGCCGTCAAAGTATAGCCATAAAATGGAGGTTTTAGGTATTGTAGATCGATATGACCAGATTACATCTACCTGGTCGGGGTACAATCCCATAGAAGATTATGCTGAGTCAGATTATGCTGAGTCAGATCATGATTCTTACCCTAAATCTTTTCCTGTAGTCAACGAGCCTAAAATCGGTAGGAATGACCCTTGTCCTTGTGGCAGTGGTAAGAAATATAAAAAGTGCTGCTTGTAAAGTTTGATAAATTCAGAGCATGCCACAATTACTTATAACCAGTCGCTCAAACATCTACTGACCTATATATATAAATCACTAATATGAAAACTTCCTGAACGATGTGGTGAATAGTATAGACAACTAAATCACAACCGATGATTTGCTTGCGAATATTTTCAAAGTTTAATATCGGGAAGTAAGCCTATTCGAATCATCTCGTATGTTTTTTGTGTTATTACTATATTAAATACATAAAACGTATATCTGTACTTATTATAGTACATTATGAAAAAGGAAAAGAAGCAAATACTATTTCCCAAACATCAAAAAATACTGGAACAACTTGGCGAAAATATCAAGTTGGCAAGGAAAAGACGCAAGCTAACCGCTCTTCAAGTGGCAGAACGGGCAGGTATTGCCAGAAATACATTGTATCTACTTGAAAAGGGAACGCCAAGTGTATCCATGGGTGCATTGTTCAATGTGTTGCGTGTGCTTGGGCTACACGAAGATTTCCTAAAACTAGCCGCAGATGATGAATTGGGAAGGAAGTTGCAGGATTTAGATTTGCTGGGAGCCAAGTAAGATGGGAACAAGTAAAACAGATGTATTCGTTTATGCACATTGGGTAGGAATGCCTGATCCAAAATTGATTGGACTACTTTCTGCTCATCAGGGGAAAGATTTTATTTTAAAGGGGTTCGATGTTATGAGCTCTTGGAAGTGCTCAACATTAGCACTGGTATCCTCCAACCTTAGAGACAAAGGCATCTACTCCACTAAAAATTTTATATGAATATGACGATATCGTAGAGATGCTGAGGAGGAATAAGGTTTGATGGTTTCTAACAAGCCAAAATACTTTGAAATGCAAGAATAAAGTTTTAGTTTGCAAAAGGGTACGGAATTCATACACTTTTGCACATGATGACTAAGGAGCTTACATACAATTACCTCGAAGACTTTGTAAACGAAATCAGAGCAAAAGGAAGATATATCTTCTCACTGAGTGAGGTGAAAAGTGAGTTTCAACTCTCAGAGCAAGCGATCAAAAAGAGTCTCTCCAGACTTAAATCAAAACACCGTATTGCCAGAATAGGCAAAGGATTCTATGCCATAATTACGCCTGAGTACGCCTCATTTGGTATGCTGCCTCCTCATCTATTCATTGACGACATGATGAAGGAATTGAATAAAAAATATTATGTAGGTGTGCTTTCTGCTGCTGCTCTTTATGGGGCTGGACACCAACAACCAATGGAATATTTTGTAATTACAGAAAAGCCAGCCTTAAGAGATATTGAGATCGAAAAGTTGAAGATCAACTTTCTAACCAAGATAGAATGGTTTTCGGAAGATATCGTAGAAAAGAAAACTGATGCCGGGTACATTCAAGTTTCATCCCCAGAGCTTACAGCTCTTGATCTCATCTACTATCCACAATTTGGGCTGAATCGTGTATCCACAATCCTTTTAGAGTTAGTTGAAGAAATGAAGGCATCAGCATTAACCAAAACTGCCAGGACATATCCGCAAACAGCAGCGTTGCAAAGACTAGGATATTTACTCGATAGAGCAATGCAGGAAGATAAGTTGAGTGAAGCACTATTTAAAGTACTCCAAACAAAAAAATACTATTCCGTAGCATTGGCATCAGACAAGGATAGAAAGGGTGAAACTGATTCGAAATGGAAAGTGATTGTCAATACAACGATTGAAGCAGACCTATGATACCGAGACGATACATAGAAGAATGGAAAGCTATCGCCCCATGGCCAGACAATGCTCAGATTGAGCAGGATTTGGTTATAGAGCGAGCATTGATAGCACTGTTTTCAGATGACCTAATCCGGGAATCACTGGCCTTTAGAGGAGGTACTGCACTGCACAAATTATACATGAAACCACAAGCCAGGTATTCGGAAGACATAGACCTGGTGCAGATTTCAGATGGGCCTATCAAACCCATACTGGAAAGAATCAGAGAAGTACTAAAATTTCTGGGAACGAAACGAGCAGTCAAACAGAATATCAATAACAACACCATAGCCTATCGCTTCGAATCAGAGATCCCTCCCGTCATCAACCTACGATTGAAGATCGAGATCAATTGCCGGGAACATTTTACAGTACTAGGGCTAAAAGAGTTTCACCACACCATGAATAGCGGCTGGTTTTCGGGTGAGTGTACCATCATGACTTATGAGCTTGAAGAATTACTGGGCACCAAACTAAGAGCTCTTTATCAACGCAGAAAAGGCAGGGACTTATTTGATTTATACCAGGCGTTGAACCTACATCAACTGGACACAGACAAACTCATTCAGTGCTATCAGGAATACATGCAGTTTGTTGTTGACAAACCACCTACACAAAAGCAATTCCTGCTCAATATGGATGAAAAGATGAAGGACAAAGAGTTCAATGCAGACATCATGGCTTTATTAAGACCAGGAATCAAGTATGATAATGAACAAGCTTATGAGGTTGTTAGAACGGAGTTAATTGAGAAGTTGAAATGAGCAAGGAGTTCGTGAAATATGAATTGCCCAAAGGGTGGGTTTGGACGACTATTGGTGAACTTGGTGTGGTTATGAGTGGTGGTACTCCATCCACAAGAGAAAGGAGATATTGGAGCGGTAATATTCCATGGATATCTCCAGCGGATTTAACTGGATACAAAGAAAAATATATAGAGAAGGGGAATAAAAGTATTACTCAAGACGGACTTGATGAGCCATCTACTAAACTAGTCCCTAAGGGTAGGGACTGCTGATATTTATAGACATTGATATAACTTAAAATCCACCTTCTTAGAGGGTGAATTCTTTAACCATTTTATTATTTCTTTAAACTACTTACATCTGCCTTTGAAAAATTAATGTAAGTAAAGCATTCTGGTACATGAGAATCCCAGATGCCATGAGGGCTCCATGCCCATCCACCCGAATCTTTTGCAGGTTCGGCTTCTTTGTATTGGTTGAATCTTGAGAAATCCATTCTCCAAATATCTTTGGCTTGAGGTGGAACACTTCGATTGTCTCCCTTTGCCAGAATAGCGAGACTAGACCAGGGTAGTGCAAGTTCTACTGTCCAGCCTCGATCTCTATCCTTGTCATTGTTGACAGTTCCATCTACAGAAACGGCAGTTTTCAGGCCTTCAAGATCCCAGTTCCAAAATCCAATTCTGGGCCCTCTGGGATGAGACCTATAGCCCACGCCATTGAACATTCTTCTTCCGGGTTCATTGAGCCCTAAATTTTTCATAGTGTCATATCCACCCTTTTTGTAAGCTTCCTCCCAAAGGAAAAAAACTTCATAAATAGTACCATAGGAATTAATTTCAAACTCGTAGTAACCATCCTGCCCTGCTATAAATAGTTCTACATCATTATTTTGATAGATCAATCCATCTCGTTTTGTTATAGAGGCTTGCAGATTGGGTTCCTCTATCCAATACGCTATATAAAGATATTCATCATCCCACAGCACAGCAGCTTGCGTATCGTGAATGGTTTCTGCTCCGGAAATCAGATCTCTGAAGTTGGGTGACTTTGGAGCTAATTTCCATTCTTTTTCTTCCAGTTTTCCATCAATTGTAGGTGTATTTGCTATTCTGTATGCATCATAATTTGGGATTTCAAATTGATCGCAAGGACTCTGAGGAAGCTTTGTAGATTGCTTTTGTTTACCCTCATGTCTGATTGGCTTATTCGTTTCTAAGGAGGAGGTGCCAAAAGTAAAGAGTGTAATTAGCAGGACATGAGAAAAGATATTGTACATGATATTTTTTTAAATGGTTGAGTCCTTTTTGTAAAAAGATACTATTCTGGAAATATATAAACATTTCCGGAATATTTACATGCTTGAATGGATAAGCCTAAGGTTGTGTCTTTGATTAAAATTCTAATGATATTCTAATAATGTAATTCATTCTGAGAAGGCTGTTTATTTTAATTTTGCGTTTTTTATTTCTATAAGTTGTAGAAAACATCATAGACTCAAACTTAATATTTCGATGAAGATTTTACTTGTTGAAGATGATTTTCAAGTGTGTTCTTTTATCAACAAAGGCCTTACGGAAAATGGATTTGAGGTTAGCGTAGCAATGACAGGAGATACGGGACTTCAAATCGCAAAACAGTCAAACTTCGATCTGATAATCCTTGATATAATGCTCCCGGACATGAGTGGTTTGGATGTATGTCAACAAGTTCGAAAAATCAATAGTCAGATTCCAATATTGTTTTTAACAGCACTAGGAAGTGCAGAGAATATTGTTTTGGGATTAGAGACAGGTGCTGACGACTATTTGGTCAAACCTTTCAAGTTTATAGAACTAATTGCACGGGTAAAAACGCTTCTGCGAAGAGCTGATAATCATGGCTTGCCTAAAGCGAATGAAGAATTGTACGTGTTTTCTGATATTGAGATCAATGATCAATCCAAAATAGTAAAGCGGAACGGACAGAACATATCTCTTACATCCACTGAATATCGGCTATTACTTATGTTTATGAAAAATGCTACGAAAGTACTTTCAAGGACGAGTATTCTGGATGAAGTATGGGGCATTACGTTTGACATGGGCACCAATGTAGTAGATGTGTATGTTAACTATTTGCGAAAGAAATTGGACAAATATGGAACGGCTAAGCTCATACATACTGTGATAGGTATGGGCTATGTCTTAAAGGAGTCAAATGAAAATTCATAATAAGATCATATATTTGGTAGTCAGTATTTTTCTGATTTATACTTTTCTGTTTGGAGGATTCATCTATTACTCTATTGCTAATTATGCCTATACGGATTTTTACAAGCGATTGGAAATTAGAGCAGTGACCGCTGCAAAAATAAAACTGGAACATCCCACAGAAGTGAGTAGCATCAAGGAACTGCATCAGGAGTATCTGGAAAAACTACCCCACCAGAAGGAATATTTCTTTGAAGTGAATGAGATGGGTGCAATAGACAGTGAATTAGTGCCATTAGAAATTCGAGGAGCATTTATAAAAGAAGTAATACAGCAAGGATCAGCTATTCACAATCATCAGAACCTTTTCTACTCAGGAATACACTATGTTTCTACAGAAAATAAAGAGTATGTAGTGGTGATCTCTGCAGAAAATTATTTCAACAGTCATCATATCGCTTATTTAAAGAATCTTTTATTTACATCACTTATCTATACTATCATTCTCATTCCGATTATATCTGTAGTGTTTTCCAGAACACTTGTTCATCCTATCAACAACATTATTAAAGAAGTAAAAAAAATAAGTTCTGAAAACCTTCACCTCAGGTTGATGATGCCAAATCAAAATGATTCTTTAAGCAGATTGACTATGACCTTCAATGATATGTTGGATAGGTTAGAGACATCTTTTGAAACCCAAAAAAACTTTATAAGTAATGCCTCACATGAACTCAATACCCCCTTGACTTCCATCATTGGTCAGGCGGATGTGGCATTGACGAAGCTCCGTACATCAGATGAGTATATCGAAACCATCAAAATAATATTAGGAGAAGCTGAAAAATTAGAGCAAAAAACCAAAGCCCTTCTATTCATGGCTCAGACAGGGTACAATGGAAAAAGTTTGAAATTTGAGATTGTAAGAACTGACCAGCTTGTCTTGGATGCAAAGCAGACCGTTGAGAAAATAGATAGAGATTCCAAAGTTTGTCTGGATTTTAGTCTTTTACCTGAGATACCGGAAAAACTCAAAATCAACGGCAATGGACAATTACTTCATTTAGCACTTTGTAATATTATGCTCAATGCATTTAAGTATTCGGATGGACAACCAATCAATGTAGCTTTGGGAGTTAATGGCAAAAAGGTGATCATTATTATAAAGGATAAAGGTATAGGTATCCCTGAAGATGAAATTAAATACATTTACGATCCCTTTTTTCGCGCTTCAAACACAAAAAACTATGAAGGTTATGGTATTGGGCTGCCGCTGGCTCGAAATATCATTAAAATTCACAATGGACAGTTGAATGTGCAGTCTGTTCAAAATGAAGGTACCACAGTACGTATTGACCTTCCTATTTTTAATGGCAAATTCTAATGACATCTTAATCTCAATTTAAACACTCTCTAATCCCACTGCAGATACTTTTGAATTATCAAAAAAATACAGAGGGATATGCACAAAACTATTTTAATTCCAATTGACTTTTCGGTAAAGTCACTTAACCTTTTAAGGTCAACTTTAGAAAAGGAATCAGAAGAACCCGTCAATATAGTATTGTCTTGCGGGCATTTTCTGGGTACTTCCATTACAGAACTCTTATTCTTTTCCAAAGAAAAACTGCTGGACGAGCTAATAAATCCGGAATTCAAAGCATCTCTTGAGGTGATTTATAGCAAATACAATTCTCAAATCTCAAATTTTAGTATTGAGATATTTACAGGAAATAGTGTAGCAGGGTTCATCAATTTTCTGGAAGGTAATCGAATAAACAGAGTGTATATAAATCCTGACTACACTCCAAAATTTAAAAATAAAAACAGCTTTGATTTGATGCCATATATAAAAAAAAGCAGGGCTTTGGTTTATCATGTACAGTGGGCTGGAGCCAGTCGTAATCACGTTGTAAGCAAGTCTGAGACGGTAGCAGATATTTTTTTCAGAGAAATGGTTAAATCGTAGATTGTCTATGAAATCCAGCTTCATATCAATTGTCCCTATCATCACTTTTTCAGGTTTATTTCTATTTATGATATCCAATGATAAAAGTCCTGAATTGAAACTCATTGGAAAATGGGAGGAAGTCTCGTGGGAATATGAAAAAGTTGATAAACCAGAAAAGAATAGGGAAGGTTGGATAGAAGAAATAGATGATCAGGTTCAAAAAGAAATGTATAGCCATTTGTTCATCCATGAGGCCGAATTATGGAATTTCTTAACGAATAAAAACCTTTTGCTATTTAAGAATGAAAATAAGCATGATTCTTTGAGATGGAAGTTAAAGGGAAGAGGTAATGTGCTGGAACTACAGCATAATAATTTGGAAACCGAACAATATATAATACATGACCTCACTCCAGATGAACTAGTACTGCATTTTAATTCAGACTTGCAGGTTAGAGGGATAGTAAAAATGATATTTAAAAGGATAGATTAAATATGTTAAAAAATAAACATGATAAGAGGTCGATAAGTGACAACATTAAGTTAGGGTCACTTACTGCATTTTCGGCAGGTATGGTTAATGTAACATCTGTAGTCATATTCTTTTCGTTTACTTCTAATGTGACTGGCCATTATGCTATACTAGCCCATGAGTTGTCCAAAGGAAATTGGTATCAGGCAGCTATTGTATTGGCTTGGATTTTTCTGTTCTTTTTTGGAAACTTCATTTCCAATATTTTGATTATTAATATGCAGGGGAGTCGCAAATATTTGGGGCATGCTCTTCCTCTTATACTTGAAATAATATGTCTTCTAATGGTGGGTACTTATCTTGAATATCAATATGCAGAAACTCTCCAGGAAACGGAAGCCCTGGTAGCACTTATGCTTTTTGCAATGGGCCTCCAAAATGGATTGACAGCCAGCATCTCGAACTCTGCTGTCAAAACGACACATTTGACTGGACTCACTACAGACTTAGGTATTCTTTTTTCACTTTTCACGAAAAAAATTCATAGAGAAGATAAAGAATTGACCAACAAGGCACAATTGCTTTTAGCTATTCTCTTTTCTTATCTCATAGGGGGAATTTTTGCAGGGCTGGTATTTTTAGAAATCCAAAATACGGTATTCTACATTGTTAGTGCTGTTTTAGGAATTATTCTGATATATGACTATCACGCTATCAGATTTCCGGGAGTACTCATAGTAGAGCACTTATACCTTAGAAGACGATCAAAGAAAGTAGAAGGCGTACAAGAAAATATTGATGACCGACGTAAAAGTGCATAAGGACTTTTTTGAGGGCTCAAGATAATGTTGTTATATTCAATGTAGTCTTTGTGAATTATTCTGACTGCAATGACAGAATCCTGTTTTTTGAAAACTATACCTTCACCTCTCTACCCATAGAAGCAGATTTGTAGATAGCTTCTACTACTCGAATGTCTCTTAAACCTTCTTCTCCGGGTACGATCATAGGTTTGTTGTTGAAGATAGACTCTGCATCTTCATCCATTTGTTTTTGCTGTTGCATTTTGATGGGGTAGTCAATGATCGTACCATCAGACATACTTCCTTTGTTGCCTTTATAGCCTGAATGTGGCTCCATTTTGACCCATCCTTTTTCATAAAAGATTTGAAGGTAGTTCATGCTTACACCATAGCTGGATTGGCAAGATGCCCTTGCACCACTAGGAAACTCTAGTTGATACATCATTGTCTCTTCTACTTCGTGGTAGATTTCCGGGCGGGTGGTAGAAGCCTGAGCTATCACGGATATAGGTTCTTCTCCGGTAGCCAATCGGGCACCTTGTATAGCATATACTCCCATATCACCCATCACTCCTCCACCCATATTTTTCTTTTGTTTCCAGTGATCTGTTCTTCTTTCAATATATCCGGCTGCTGAGGTGAGCATTTTGATTTTTCCAAATGGTTGCTCTTTAGCTACTTTCATGTAAGCCTGAATGTTGGGATCATGTTGACACCTGTACCCGATGGCCAACTTTACCTTATTGTCTGCGCAGGATTTGATCATGGCTTCACAATCTGCTACAGATGGAGCCATTGGTTTTTCACACCAGATGTGTTTGCCTGTATTGGCACCTCTTACGGTGTATTCCCGGTGCATAGACGGAGGCAGTACTACATATATCACATCAATGTCAGGATTGTTGGCTATGTCATCATAGTTTTCGTAGTTATAGACATTTTTGTCTTTGATGCCATACTTTTCCTGCCATATTGGAATTTTTTCAGGACTACCTGTTACGATTCCTTTCAATTCGCACTTCTCGGTCAATTGAAGTGCCGGAGCGAGTAAGTCTGTGTTGTAATATCCCAGTCCAACCAAGGCAACTCCCAATTTGTCTTTCTTTTTGCGGGTAGCACCCAAAAGTACATTGGGAGCAAATACTACAGAGGAAGAAATGATTCCTGCTTTCTGAATAAAGTCTCGTCTGTTATTTTTCATGGTGCATAGTTTTTATAGTGTGATTATAATTTGGGGATGAAAAATTACTGATTTATGCTGATAATTGTGTAATTGATTATCAATTTCCATGAGTTTTGAAAAACCGTTTTCTAAATCCTGTTGAATAGTTGATAAAGAAAGTCATGGCTTCAGGGTTTCGAACAGCATCAGGATTAACACTTTTCGAGATGTCCATTCCCATCAAAGTCTTTTTTACAGGTATCTCCATTTTTTTACCACTGAGCGTATATGGAATGCCCTTTACCTGAATGATTCTATCCGGTACATGGCGGGGAGAGCATTCTTTTTTGAGGGATTCAATAATCGTTTTTTTTATGTCTTTTAGTTTTATTCCTTTTTCCAAAACCACAAACAATGGCATGATGTCATCCCCATTTTCTTTTTCTATGTCCACGATAAGGCTGTCCAGAATTCCGGGTATTTTGTCCAATACAGCATAAATTTCTGCTGTACCAATTCTGATTCCTTTCCTGTTTAAAGTGGCATCAGACCTTCCCTGGATCATCAGACTCCCATTGTCATAGATGTTGATCCAGTCACCATGACACCATTTGTTTTCAAATTTTTCAAAGTAACTTGATTTGTAGCGGGCATTATTTGGATCATTCCAGAAATAGATGGGCATAGATGGCATGGGCTTTTCAATCACCATTTCACCGAGGCTATTGGTAATTGCATTGCCATTTTCATCATAGGCATACAGTGCGCATCCCAGAGCCCGGCATTGGATGGCACCTTTATACACAGGTTCGGTTGGACACCCCCCAACAAAAGCTGTACAGACGTCTGTACCTCCACTCATGGAGCAGAGCCACACATTCTGAGATACATGCTGATATACCCACTCGAATGTTTCAGGAGGAAGTGGTGCTCCGGTCGATCCTATGGAACGAAGTGATGAAAGGTCGTATTTTTTTCCAGGAGATAGCTCTCTTTTCATGCATGCTGTTAAATAAGGTGCGCTGGTTCCAAAGTGATGGATTGGCAATTCCTCTGCAAGTTGCCACAGGCTGTTTAAGCTGTGGTAAGCGGGGCTGCCATCGTACAGCACGGGTACAGCACCTGCCAGCATGCTGGTCTGAAGGAAATTCCACATCATCCAACCAGTGGTGGTAAACCAAAAAAAGTTCTCACCGGGTTTTACATCATTGTGAAAATGCATGTATTTCAAATGTTCTAATAAAACACCTCCGTGCGAGTGGGTAATGGCTTTGGGTTTGCCTGTAGTGCCGGAAGAATAGAGTACCCATATCGGATGATTGAATTCTACGGGGGTAAATTCCAGATCAGAAGTTTTATCGGAAATGGTTTCATCCCAAGGTATTGCTTCATTCAGTGGAAAAGTATCTTTTTGGTCGTTTGTATTTTTAATAAGAACTACCTTAATGATACTACCAATTCCTTGCTGGATTTGGTTGATTTCTGCTGTTCTGTCATTTTGTTTTCCATTGTATTGATAGCCATTCACCGCAAAAAGCAGCTTAGGTTTCACTTGCTCAAACCGATCTATAACGGTATTCACTCCAAAGTCAGGAGAGCAGCAAGTCCAGGTAGCACCTATGGAGTTGACAGCCAGGAAGGCAATGATTGTCTCAGGAATATTGGATAAGTACCCGGCAACACAGTCACCTTTGGAAATGCCATTTTTCAGGAGAAATTGTTGGACACTGCACACTTTCTGTTCCAATTCCTCCCATTTTATTGAGGTGAGGGAATTGGATTCATTTTTGAAATGAAGAGCGGTTTCTCCTTCTTTTTTATTTCGAAAGATGTGTTCGGCATAATTGAGGGTTGCACCTTCAAACCACCTGGATCCCGGCATTTTTGATGAAGAAAGTACAGAAGTGTACTTAGTATGGGATTTGATATTGAAGTATTGCCACAGACATTCCCAAAACAACTCAATATTATCTACCGACCACTTCCAGAGGTGTTGATAATTGTCAAAGGACAATCCTTTGTGAGTATTCAGCCACTTTTCGAAAGATTTTAAATTCGATTGTTCAATGAAACTGGCATCAGGTGCCCAGAGTATTTGTTGAGAGGTTGTCATTTATCATAAAGGTAATAAATGCCAATGATAGATTATAGATGTATAATTCAAATTAGTACAAAAAGCAAAGCCGGAATTGTGAAACAATTCCGGCTATTTTAGAACCAAATCACTGAGAGTACAACTATCGCCAAACAATTGCGCACTCGATTCGGGTCAATCAATGATCAACTATAATCATATTCAAAGATAGATAATTCTATTGTCATTTAGGTGAAATACTACTTGAATGAGCCTCGGCAGACTTTTGATAAAATATGGAAAAAATAGATACCTTTATGAAAAAAAGTATCTGCATTGATAGAAAGGAGTGTACATAGTACTGATGAATCTAATCCCTTGAAGAAAGGTGAAAAGACCTCAGATAAGCTGATTTGGCATTCTTTTAAAGAAGGAAACCGCAAGGCGTTTCAATTTATCTACGATCAAAATTTTGAAATTCTATTACAGTACGGCTTGAAAATAGTACCCGATCAGAGTTTTGTAGAAGACCAGATACAGGATTTTTTCATATATCTATGGAAGAAAAAAGAGAATCTTGAGATTAAAAAATCCATTACCATTTACTTAATATGGTCATTGAGAAACAGAATTATCAAAGCCATTAAATCTGAGAAAATGATGACCTCAGATGATGGATTGGGTATCATTCCGGAAAATTCTGATTCAGAAGACCGACTCACTCCGGACGAACTAAAAAGTGCGGTTGATTCTCTGCCGGTTAAACAACGTGAAGCTATTTATTTAAAATACTATCAAAATCTGGATGGGGAGGAAATTTCAAACATTATGGATATCACTCTCGGTACTACTTACAACCTCCTCTCACGTGCACTTTTCAATTTGAGAAAACATCTTCCTAACCTGTCATTGGCATTACTCACCCTTCGTTTATTAGACTGAACTTTAGCTGTTTTTTTAGATTTACTTAAGAAAAAAAATATTTTTTCTCCTTTAGGGTATTAGGTTTTTGGAACAAAGGACTCTAGTAGGTAAAAATAGAAAATTGGAACACCGAAAGATATTGTCTGTTCAGAGTTTAGTAGCTAATCCTGATTTCAGGAAAATGGTTTTGAATTCAAAACATAATGGCAGGTTAGTTAATCAACTCAATTCAGAATTTCAGGGCTATGATCTAAATGACTTAGAAGCAGCTAGCCAAATAGTACTTTCTTTAGAGAAAAATGCGAGGTTGGATGGAGGTGCCAATAAGGCTAAAATATGGTCTGACATTATTAAATCAGCAGATCAGTTCGACAGGGAAACTCAAAATGCTCAAGGTACATTAAAGGTAGTAAAGAAGCCGGTCACATGGAAAATCTATTTGAAATATGCTGCGGTGTTTGCCGGAATACTGATGGTTGTGTCCTGGAGTATATTTTCAAATCTATCTGAGCAGCCTGTTCAGCAACAAAATCTTGCGGTAGTCAAGTCCAATCCTTCAGGACAGAAGTCCAGGATTCAACTGTCGGATGGAAGTGTAGTGCATTTGAATGCGGAGAGTGAGTTGCAATATGTAGAAGGGTTTAGTGAAAATGAAAGAAAAATTTACCTGAAAGGGGAGGCTTATTTCGAAGTGGCAAAAGATGCTAACAGGCCTTTTACAGTAGTATCTAACAATATTTCTGTAACTGCATTGGGTACGGAATTCAATGTCAATGCTTTTAGTAATAATATAGAAGTAGCACTTCTGGAAGGAAGCATTATGATCAACGATTTGAATGGTAGTGATGAAGTGAAGCTGGAACCAATGCAAGTCGTTCGGTTTGATAGTAAATCCGGTAAATTGAATATGATTGATGTGAATGCAGCTGACCTGGCTCTGTGGAGAAACCGGGTGATTTATTTTGACAATACCCCAATTGATGATGCTGTAAAAATACTTTCCAGATGGTATGCTGTAGATATTGATATAATAAATGCCTCTTCCAAAGAATTAACTTTTTCAGGAAAATTCAGTAACCGCTCTTTGGAATTGCTACTAAAAAACCTGAGTTACACGCTGGATTTTAAATACACTATAGATAAAAATAGAGTCATTTTAGATTTTAACAAATAAGCCTATGAAAAAACAAAAATAGTACTGGGTACTACAAGAGCCTGTATGCTGCACTTTATCGCCAAAATATTGAGTGCCGGATATATGGGTCAATCAATGATTTTTCAACTATAAACATGTTCAAATGAAAATTAAAACTTTACAAACACTTGTAAAATTGAGTAAACTCACATTTTATATATTATGCAGTATCTGCCTCAGTTTAACGTCACTTCTGGCGGAAGAAGGCAAAGCTCAGGTAAAGAGCGTGAAAGAGGTTCAGATCAACATACACCTGAGTCAGGTAAGTCTATCCAAAGCACTTAAAACTATTGAGGAAAGGACTGATTTCAATTTTATTGTAAGCAAGGAAAAAATAAACCTTAATCAAAAAATAAATTTAGCGCATAAGAGTGGTAGCGTGGAGGAAATATTACTTGATATTTCCAAACAGGCAAATGTTCGGTTTCAGCAGATCAATGAAAATATTGATATTAGAAAAATTGATTTGAAAGAATCAAAAACACTGAATTTGGTTGAAGTGATGCAGGATGTAGAAGTGAGTGGTAAAATTACCGATGAAAATGGAGAAGGTTTACCCGGGGCTTCTGTAGTTGTAAAAGGAACCTCTTCAGGAACTACAACTGATATTGACGGCAATTATAAATTGACAGCTCCGGAATCTGCTATTTTGACCATCTCCTTTGTGGGTTATTCTACTCAGGAAGTTGCAATAGGGGCTAAAAGTGTAATTGATATACAAATGCAGTTGGATGCAGCGCAGTTGGAGGAAGTGGTAGTTGTGGGATATGGTACAGTGCAGAAGAAAGATTTAACGGGGGCAGTTACATCAGTAAAAGGAGATGATATGGAAAAAACTCCTGCAAATACCTTCGTTCAATCATTGCAAGGAAGATCAGCAGGCGTTGATATCAAAGCCGCCTCAAATGCCCCAGGTGGAGGCATCAGGATAAGGATTAGAGGCACAAACTCCATCAATGCTTCCAGCGACCCGTTGTATGTGATTGATGGCTTTCCCATCGACAATGTGAGTACCACACCCCAAGGAGCAGGAAATTCCGCACAGTCAGCCAACCCCCTATCCTCAATCAGTCCAAGCGAAATTGCTTCTATCGAAGTGCTTAAAGATGCATCCGCCACAGCAATCTATGGGGCAAGAGGTGCCAATGGAGTAGTTATCATCACTACAAAACGTGGGGAACAAGGTAAGGCCCAGATAAACTTCGACTATTCTCTGGACATTGCTTCGGTAAGAAAGAAGTTGGATTTGGCCAACGCAGAAGAATTGGCAATATTAAATAACGAGTGGGCTACCAACAATGGACAACCTCTTATTTATGATGGCATCAACAAGCCGTTACCGGAAGAACTCGGTGAAGGTACTGACTGGCAGGATGAAATTTTCAGAACAGCCTTAACACATACCTACAATCTTTCCATTTCCGGAGGAACAGAAAATACCAAATATCTTTTGTCAGGAAATTACATGGATCAAAACGGTATTATCATTGAATCAAACTTCAAACGAGTTGGTATTAAATTTAATTTGGATCAAAAAGTAAGCAACAGGATCAAGCTGGGTTTCAATATGAATGCCAACAGGTCAGTCAATGATGCCGTTCCTTCTGACGGGTCGGGTTATCAAAATGACACACCGTTGTGGAATGCCCTGGCAACAACGCCTGTTATTCCTGTAAGAGATGCCGATGGAAATTATGTTCATAACCATGATGAGACTACCAAGATATTGGAAAATCCGGTGGCCATAGCAGAGACGAGAACTGATATTACTTATACAAACCGGACATTAACAAATGTATTTAAATCATAGATGGCCTTACATTCAGATCAAATTTTGGCGCTGATATAATCAATTCAAAAAGGAACATATATGTACCTACTACTGCTGAAACACAGGCTTTGGCAAATGTTGGAATAGCATCTATTGGAATCATACAAAGTACGAATTGGCTGGCAGAATACACATTAAATTACAAAAAGTCATTCGGGACAGATCATCGGATTATTGCTCTTGCAGGCTATACCGTACAAACCCGTCAAACTGAGAGTGTTTTCAGTGAATCAGATGATTTTTTCACTGATAAACTGGAATACAACAACTTGGGAGTTGGCTCAAATCCCAGACCTTCAACGAGCAATACAGTTGAAACCGGATTGCTGTCCTATATTGGCAGGTTGAATTATATTCTTAAAGACAAATACATATTTACTGGTACCATTAGAAGAGATGGTTCTTCAAAATTTGGAGATGACAATAAGTGGGGAGTATTTCCATCAGCGGCTGTAGCCTGGAGGCTGGGAGATGAAAGTTTCATGCAGGGATTGAAAATATTCAGTGATTTGAAAGTGAGAAGTAGTTTTGGATTGACGGGTAATCAAAATATTGGTTCTTATTCATCTCTGGCACTTTATAATTCAGTTAGAACTATAATCGGAGATGGTCCTGTAATAGGACTAGTGCCAAATAAAATACCTAATCCGGACTTGAAATGGGAGAAAACGTCACAATTCAATACAGGTATAGACATGGAACTGCTGGAAGGAAAAATCAGCTTTTCAGTCGATTATTATATCAAGCGAACAAGTGATTTGCTGTTGAATGTATCCATACCCAATCAATCGGGATATGGAAGTAGTACCCAGAATATAGGGGAAGTTGAAAATAAAGGCTTTGAGTTTAGTTTGGGGCTAAACAATTCCTTTGGTGCGGTAAAATGGAATTCTAATTTTAATATTTCTTTCAATAGAAATAAACTGGTATCTCTTCCTGAGGGGACTGATGAGCTGATTTTTTCATTAGGTAGAGGTGAATCTGCTCATGGCCACTCCATTGCCTTGCCAGGTCAGCCCCTTGGCCTGTTTTATGGGTACCACTTTGAGGGCATATGGCAATCAGAAGAAGAGATTATTGCAGCGGGAAACATTGTTGGTGGGCTGAACAGACCGGGATTGGTGAAGTATGCGGATTTAAATGGAGATGGTTTCAAACAAAATGATGGAGACAGGGAGGTCGTTGGAAATCCTAATCCGGACTTTATTTACGGATTCTCCAATGATTTTACATATAAAAATTTCAACCTTTCTATCTTCATCAATGGTAGCTATGGAAATGAGATTGCAGATTTAAACCGAATAGGCTTACTGGCACAGCCTCAGAAACACAATGTCTATCAACAGGTTTTTGATGAAAGATGGACAGGGCCGGGTACTAGCAACACAATAGAAGCTCCGTTGACAAATGCCGGAGAATGGAAAAACTTCAGTGATCGAGATGTTTTAGACGGATCATATTTGCGTGTCAAAACCATCAATCTCTCATATAATCTGCCAGTTAGTTCATGGGCAGTAGATTGGTTTAGAAGTGCTATGGTATATGTGGCAGCAGATAACCTGATAACGATAACAAACTATACCGGATTTGATCCTGAAGTAGATCTATATTCTGGGAGCAATGCGCAGTTGGGAGTGGATAATGGGGCTTATCCTAAATCTAAAAGTATAAGAATCGGAGTAAAGTTGGGCTTCTAAATTTAACTTAACTTAAAGAAATATATCATGAAATACATATATAAAATTGGATCACTGGTTGTAATAGTTTTGTCAATATTTTCTTGTGAAGATGTATTGGTAGAAGACCCACCGAGCAATATAAGTTTGTCAAGTTTTTACCAATCTGAAACAGATGCTTTGGCAGGATTGTATGGTGCATATAGCAATATCTATGGCTTTTATGGAACAACTACCATGCAGTATGGTGAAATGAATGCTGATGATATGACCGTTTCACCATTAGTATCAGATAATTTTTCCTGGGATGAGTTTACCTATAACAGCGATGTGACTGGTGGAATTTGGTCGAATGGATTTTCAGGGATTAACAGAGCAAATGAAGTAATATTTTACACAGACCGAATTGATTTTGATCCGGAACGAAAAGCGGATCTGATCGCTGAGGCAAAAGCCTTAAGGGCTTTGTATTATTTTAATCTGGTAAGAGCGATGGGTGGTGTACCGTTATACGAGACTCCTACTATTGGCTTTGATGCTGTAATGGCACCAAGAGCCACTGAAGAACAAATTTATGAGTTGGTAATTAGAGATTTAACAGATGCCGCTACAGAACTCGAAGGTACAAATGCAGCAGGAAGGATTGGAGCCGATGCAGCAAATGCACTTCTGGCCAGAGTCTATTTGTATAGAGGAGATTATGCCAATGCATTGATCCACGCAAAGAATGTGATTAATACTCAGAGGTATGAACTTTTTGATGACTATGCCGATGCTTTTACACCAGAAAATGATAATGGTATTGAACACATTTTTCAGGTACAATACCTTACAGGGGAGCGAAACAGTGGCATACCAGGAAATTTTGGGCCAAGGGCTCCATCTGGTCCTTATGCAAAGTCTTTTTGGGCAGGTACTGTAGTAGGAGGATCCTACGCTCCATCACCAGAGTTTGTTGCTGAAAATCCAACTTCTTATCGCAGGTCAGTAACATTGGCAGACAGCTATGAGCACATAGATGGTGTCACAGGAACCATCACTATGGAAGAAGTTTATGGTGGGACTTTTCCCTACTATATCAGCAAATTTGATGACAGGGAAGCTGAATTTTTATCAGGTTTAAACTTTACAGTCATCAGGTATGCCGATATCTTGTTGATCGCTGCTGAAGCACTTAATGAAGAAAGTCCGGCTGACGATGACAAATATACATGGATAAACCTGGTGAGAGAAAGAGCCAGAAATGGAGTAGAAACAGATTTGCCTGATCTGTCAGGTTTAACACAAGATCAGTTTAGAACGGCAGTTTTGGAAGAGCGAAGATTTGAATTGGCATTTGAAGGTCAGAGGGCATGGGATTTGAAAAGGAGAAGTCAGTTTTTAACCAGGCTAAGAGCCCAGGGAAAAAATGTGGAAGACTACATGTTGTTGTTCCCAATTCCGGATACTCAGAGAAAGTTAAATACCAGCCTTACTCAAAATTTGGGATGGGAAGTAGAATAAAAACACGCTAAATAATTAGAAATAAAAATAAGGAGAAGTATTATTAGTGCTTCTCCTTATTTTTTCAAACGATATGAAAAGAAGTTTACAGATTGCTGTAGCATTACTCGTTATAGTATTTGTTGATAGAGTCCATCAAATCATGCTAATCAGTTAAATTGCCAGGGTCGAACAACAAAGTTGAATGGGAAGAGAAAGAAAATGGTGTACTCATCAAATCTTCTGACCTGATTGGTGAATATGCCTGGGTGTATAAGATTGAAATGAATTTGTAATAGAATAAATCCAATAATTATGAAGTTTATTTTTTCACTAAGTATTGTTTCTGCGCTTTTGATTGGTTGCTTATCTCCCGGTAAGGAATCTAAAGAACAAAAGCCACCCAATTTTTTATTTGTAATAGTTGATGACCAGTCACCTTTTGACCTCAAGACTTATGATCCATCATCTATCCTCGAAACACCAAACATTGACCGATTGGCATCAGAAGGAGTGGTTTTTGAAAGTGCCCGACATATGGGTTCTTTTTTGGGAGCAGTATGTACACCCTCAAGACATATGGTTATGAGTGGCAGGACACTTTGGCATCTGCCATCTATAAGAGGATATGATAACCCTAACCCACCTGAAAATTTAGAACAACAAACAATAGGAGCTGTCTTTAATCGAGCGGGTTATAAAACTATGCGAACCTGTAAAAAAGGAAATTCTTATGGTGCGGCTAATCAGCAGTTTTCTGTGGTGAAAGATGCAGGAAAACGGGGAGACACGCCGGAAACAGGAAGTGCATGGCATGCTGATCAGGTATTAAATTATTTAAACGAAAGAGATAGTACCAATACAGAAGACCCGTTCTTTATCTATTTTGGGTTTTCTCATCCTCATGATCCAAGGAATGGTACACCAGAGTTGCTTGAAAAATACGGAGCGGTCAATCATACAGATAAAAACAGCTTACCCCTATTTAATCCAAAACAACCGGAGCTTCCACCTAATTACCTTGGTGAGCATCCCTTTCATCATGGACATCCTAATCTTAGAGATGAAGTAGCTGTTAGTGGTGTTTGGAAGAATAGGGATACTACCACAGTTCGAAATGAGTTGGGTAGAGAGTTTGCCTGCTCTGAGAACATAGACATTCAATTAGGAAGGGTATTGGATAAACTGGAAAAAATGGGGGAGTTGGATAATACTTATATTGTCTATACATCAGATCATGGTATAGCAATAGGCCGTCATGGATTGATGGGTAAGCAGAATTTGTATGAACACACATGGAGGGTTCCCATGATTGTGAAGGGGCCTGATATCCCAAAGGGCAAACGAGTTAAGGGAAATGTTTACCTGCTTGATCTGCTTCCAACATTCTGTGATTTGGCTGGTATCAACTCTCCGCCAACAGTAGAGGGGAAGAGTTTCAAACCAGTGCTTGAGGGAAAAGAAGAAACTATTAGAGACGTTATGTATGCGGTTTACTCTGGCGGGACTAAACCGGGAATGCGTTGTGTGATGAAAGACAATTGGAAGCTGATAAAGTATGATGTGATGGATGGTGAAGTGAGAGAAACCCAGTTGTTTGACCTTAATGAAAATCCCCATGAGTTTCTTCCAGAACACGGCAGATCAAAACCTTTGCAAACCAATCTGGCTAATGATGAAGCTTTTCTGGATAAGAAAATGGAAATGGAGGCACTTTTGCTTTCAGAAATGAAAAAGCATGATGACCCATATAGATTGTGGGATCAGTAATGATTACTTAACACAGATGCCAATTCTAAATTTCAGGGAATTACTATGACCTCCTCACCATACTGGGATGGACTTTTTACAATAGCAATTATTCGTCAACTTGAATATCATTATTTCCTAAATTTTATATCAGATATTCAAGAATTTAAACTTTTATAAAAAGAAAATTCTAAATTGGTCTTTCTATTTGGTTTAAAATAGTTGAAAGAAGGAAAACTAATGTCAAAGTGACCAATCAGGAATTAATCGAGCGCATATTAAAGTATGACGATGAAGAAGCTTATAAAGTATTCTTTCATCGTATGTATGGGCGTTTGATTAATTTTTCTATTTACTATGTTAAAAAAGTTGAGATTGCCGAAGATGTTGTGTCGGATGTATTTGTCAATTTTCTCCGTGCTAAGAATAAATTTGATCAAATAGACAATGTGGAAGCATTTTTCTATACGGCAGTCAAGAATCAGTCGCATAAGTATATCAGAAAGAAAAAAACGTCTGATCTTCTTTTTACACAAGCCTCCAGTGAAGATTACCAGATAAAATCGAACATTAGGCCGGATCTGGAGCTGATAAACAAAGAATTACATGAGGTATTGCTAAATGCTATGGAGCAACTCCCGCCTCAAAGAAAGATGATTTTTCAGTTGGTGAAATTTGATGGCCTTAAGTATAGTGAGGTGGCTATGTCTCTTGACATATCTCAGAAGACGGTTGAAAAACACATGACTCTTTCCCTAAAAATAGTACGAGAAATTGTGACGGACTACTTACAAGATAAAGGTACAAAGACCAAGGCAATAAAAAGATCTTTATGGCTATTGTCTGTTTCAATTCTCGTATGGTTATGCACTTTCTAGTTTGCTGGCTATTTTGCTATTTATCTTTCTTTATTCCTGAGGTAAAAATCAGGGCAAACGCATTTAAAAAATCCTGCTATCCCCTGATTGGTTCAGGGGTCTCTTAGGGTAGTCTGTGGCTTTAAGAGATACCTCAACTGGTGCGGTAAGGAGGGATTGGTTTTTAAATACATTTGCCCTGGGGTAGAAATCCCTTTTTTTAGTTTTTTTCATTTTACCGTAGGGTATTTTCCTTTTTCTGGTTCATTCTTATAACAATTAGGATTATGAATCAAGAAATAGATAGGATCATAGCTTCCGAGATCAACGGAACCGCAACCGAATCGGAAAAGGAGGCTCTAAAAGAATGGATAAAAACCGATCCGTTAAATGAAGGCGTTTATGAAAACATTACTGGTTTTCTGGCCACAAAATATGCCAACTTAGAGATCATCAACGAAGAAGAGGTAAGGGATCAAATATGGAAAAAAGCCCATAATGGTTCGGTTGGTAAAACAAGAAGGTTTTTTTACCCTCGTATGGTTAAGATTGCTGCTGCAGTTTTGATTCTGATTGTTTCAGGAATAGCTGTTTTCAATTTTGTGAATAAGCAAATTACTAGTCAAACACAAAATGAAATCAGCCTGATAGAAAAAGTAACATTACCCGGTGTTAAGTCCACCATTCACCTGCCTGATGGAAGTAAAGTAATTTTAAACTCGTCCAGTAACATATCTTTCGCTGAAAAATTTAGTGACTCTGTGAGGTGGGTAAAGTTGGAAGGTGAGGCGTTCTTCGATGTAGCTAAGAATCCTGATAAACCATTTATAGTACAATCTGGCAATATTTTAACGAGAGCCATAGGAACCAGCTTTAATATTAAAAGTCATTCGTCAAGTGTGGATGTTTCTTTGGTTGAAGGGATTGTAGCCGTGAAGGGATTTGATTCACGAAGTGAAGTCGAGAGTACTATTCTTAATTCCGGGGAGTATATTTCCTACGAAGGAGATAAAATTAAGAGCACTGGCAACTTTAATGTCAGGGATGTGATTGGCTGGAAAGACGGGTTGTTGATATTCAAAAACGCTGATTTTGAAACTGCAATTGGAAAACTGGAAAATTGGTATGGAGTGCATATCACAACTGTAGGTTCAGTTCCCCACTGGAGTCTGAATGGTACTTACGATAATGATAATTTGGAGAATATACTAAAAGCTTTAAGCCATAGTCAAAACTTCAAGTATGAAATTTCCGGGAATAATATAAAAATAAATTTATGAAAGAGAATGAATATGGATAAAAATAACCGATAGCGGAAAGCTATCGGCTACTTTCTGAATTCCCATCCGTGGACCAACACTTGTGGGAATCATTAAATGATTGTTTAAAAAACACTTAAAATTATGCAAAATAAATTACTATTAGCAGTACTCATGCTGTCAAAATTTCTATTTTATGGGGTTGCCTGTCAGGTATTTGTAGTTACCATGATATTAGGACATAGCTCGGAGGCACAAAAATACCAGAGTGTAAAAGAAAAACGCATTAGCCTGGAATTGAAAAACGTAAGCTTGAAGAAGGCACTGAATGGATTGGAAAAAAAGACAGGTTATTCATTTACTTATGATGACAAGAGCTTGAACGACCAAATAAAGCTTGATTTGATTGGTGAAGACAAATTGGTTTATGATTATCTGTTGGAATTGTCAAAAAAAGGGGATTTATACTTTAAGCAGTATAATAATTCCATTTCAGTATTTCGCCAGGGGCAAAAAAAGGAAAGAAAAATAATACAGGTGATTGAGCAGATGGCTGATGTTGACATCTCCGGAAAAATCACCGATGAAACGGGTGAAGGTTTGCCGGGTGCCTCTGTGCTGATTAAAGGTACAACGACAGGTACTACTACCGACCTTGATGGCAATTACTACCTCACGGCACCTGAGCAGTCTATTATAGTGGTGTCTTTTGTGGGGTACAAAACCAGCGAAATTTTAATGACGGGGCAAAATGTGATCGATGTGCAAATGGAATTGGATGCCGAGCAGTTGGAAGAAGTGGTAGTAGTAGGCTTTGGTACACAGGAGTCTCGTAAAGTAGTGAGTTCAGTTTCCCAGGTAACCGGAGAAGAATTGGCCGTTGACAAAAGACCAGTTACCAGTATACAATCTGCCTTAATAGGTTCTATTCCGGGTTTAAGGGGCTTAAATGCTAATGGTAGGCCAGGAAGCACTCCTTCTTTTTCCATAAGGGGGCCCAGCACATTGAACAATGCCAATATTCTGATTATCATAGATGGGTTCGAAGGTAACCTTGCCGATCTGGATCCTCAAACTGTGGAGAGCGTGAGTATTCTAAAAGATGCTGCTGCAGTGGCAGTTTATGGTGCCAGGGGTGCCAATGGAGTAATGTTGGTGACTACCAAATCCACCAAAAGGAATGAAGGGCTTTCTGTATCCTACAGCTATAATGTTTCCAACCAATCCCCCAAAGATATTCCCGGTACATTGAACTCTCTGGAGCTTATGGAATTTGAGAATATTGCAGTGACTGGTGACCCCAGCGGTAGTGTGGCAGGTTCACCATACGGCACAGCGGAGTTGGATCTTGCACGCAGTGGGTTTTACCCGGAAACTGTATGGCCTGAAGAACTTTATGATAGCGGAGCTGGCCAACAATCCCACAATCTCGCTCTGCAAGGCGGATCAGAAAAAACAGGCTACCTGATCAATGCAAGTTACCTGAAACAGAATGGGTTTGTTATTGGAACTGATGATTTCAAAAGGATGAACCTCCGGTTGAAAATAGACACTGACGTTACGGATTGGTTGACTGTGGGTATCAATGCTTTAATTACCAATAGGATTACCAATAGTACCCCGGCCAATTCAGGAGATGGGCTTCTGGGGTCACCGTTTTTTCCGGTAAAGACAGTGGATGGTATATGGGTGGACAAAGGAAGCCCAGGAACTGCTAACCCTATAGCTGAAGCCGCTTCTGGAAGTTTCACCAAAACCAACAGGGATGCGGTCAACCTGCAGCTATATGCCAAATTGAAGCCGCTGAAAGGGCTGACCATTGAGCAGAGGGTTTCGTTTCTAAAAAACAATACGAACACCAGGGACTGGGACAATGTCTATGACCATGTAAAGCTGGATCTTGCCGATCCTGATTCGTACACCAACCCAGAATCAACGGGTAGAGAGTATGCTTTTGGAAGCAGTGATTCCCGTCGATTGACTTTGACCTCCTCAAGTGATTATTCCATTAAATCGCTGAGTACTATTAAATACCAATGGTACAGGGACAATCATCATGTAGATGTGTTGCTGGGTTTTCAATCGGAGCAAGGTGAAGCCGAATCTTTTCAGGCAGGACGAACAGGGTTTTTGTTGGATAACCTTATCGACATGTCTTTAGGACAAATGGCCAATCCAAACATCGGTGGTGGTATAGGAAACACATCGGGTAGAGGAGGAAATGCAACCACACTGTCTTATTTCGGAAGGGTCAATTACGACTTTCAGGGACGTTACCTGGCAGAATTCAGCTTTAGAAGGGATGGTAGTTCCAATTTTCTCGCCAGCAACAGGTGGGCCTTTTTCCCTGCCCTGGCAGTTGGGTGGAATATTGCGGAAGAATCTTTCCTGAATGCCACAGATTTTATTGACAAACTTAAACTGAGGGCATCCTATGGTAAAGCAGGGGATGATTCCGGTGTGGGCCGCAGGGTAACACAACTTGTGACCCTGGACGTGACCGGGTACCCAATTGGAGGCGAAATTCAGCCAAGGTTGTTTTTAGGGGCACCTGCAAGCCGTGATTTGCAATGGGAGACATCCACCACATTTAACACTGGCCTGGACTTCTCTTTGTGGAAGGGGAAACTTCAAGTGAACTCCGAGTATTACATTACCAATAGAGAAGACATTCTGGACGAAGTGCTCACTCCCAAAGAGTTTGGTTTTGGCAATGTGCCGGCCAACCTCTATGCGGTGAAGAGCTGGGGCTGGGAACTGGAATTGAGGCATGACAGCAACATTGGTGATGTTCGATATTGGGTTTCTTCAAACATCACAAACTATGACAATGAGATCACAGATTTGGCTGGAAGGGAACAACCCAACTTTGCTGTAGGGCAAAGTATAAACGATCGTTTCGGATTCCAAACAGATGGTTTTTTCGATAACCAGGAAGAGATAGACGCCTACGTGCAGGAAGACGGTGCTACAGCCATAGACCAATCAAATGTTGGCGGTAGCTTTATTGGTGGTTATAAATTTATAGATCAGGTAACCGTGGACACCAACAATGATGGGGTACCGGATGCCCGCGATGGGGTTATAGATGGAGATGACAGGGTTATCCTGGACGAGAACAGTGCCACCAACCTGAACCTGGGTATTGGCCTTGGACTTTCCTACAAAGGGTTCGCACTTTCTGCAAGGTTTTATGGAGCTTTGGATAGAGACCAGTGGTGGAATGGATCAAGCCAACACGAACCCTTTTTGAATGGTACCAATGCCTTTGATTATCAACTAAATTACTGGACAACTGATAATCCAAATGCATTTTTCCCGGTTCCTCAGGGGAATGGTATACAGGGTTACAACTCAGATGTATCACACCTCATGTTCAACAATGAGTTTATCAAGCTTCAAAACATCACCCTTTCATATGACTTTGGTTCGAAGATGCTGGACAAACTCAAGTTTGTCAGGGGGTTGAACCTGATTGTTTCGATAGAAAATATTGGGACGATGTGGACCAACAGTCCTGCCTACGAGTATGGTTGGGACCCGGAGCTTGGCGTGGGGTCGGTTGACTATCCACTGCCATTTACAACTTCGTTTGGTATAAATGTTAAATTTTGATTGAGAAGACATGAAAAAGATAAGAATAATAGTTTGTTATATTTTATTGATCACTTTCGGGTCTTGCAGCGACTTTCTGGAGGTGACGGATTTGGATGAATTGTCTTCAGGATCAGTTTTTAAGACTGAAACCGACATGGGTTTTGCCCTGAACCAATTGTACACTTTTTTGCCAGGTGGTGATATTACTGCGGAAATTGTGCCCTATTTCTGGACCGATGAAGCTATTCACAGAAACATCAATGGGGAAGGGCGTTTTGGGTCTGATTTCAACTGGATCACAGTATCCCAACCTGGAAATACTTATGTGTTGGATGATTTTTACAAGTACTCACAAATTGCTGATATCAACTTTTTTCTGGAAGCCCTCCCCGGTGCAGAGTACTCCAGTGAGGCGCTCAGAGACCGCCATGGAGCGGAAGCACGTTTTATTAGGGCGTTGATCTATGAAAGGATGGTGCTGGCCTATGGTGATGTTCCATTGGTTACCGAAATTATCCCGGCAGATGAATATCCATCCAGAACACCTCGACTGGAGGTTTTCAATTGGGTGATCAGCGAATTGGACGAAATTGATGACCAACTACCAAATGTAAACGAATATGCCAGTGCAAATGGTGGACGCATTACCAAAGGAGCCGTGTTGGCACTGAAGGCCCGGGCTTATCTCAATGCCATTGGATGGCATGCGGATGTTTCGGCTATGTACAAGGGTGCTGAAGATGCCTGTGCCGTCATAATAAATAGTAGCTTATATTCCATGGCGGAGGGTATTGAAGGGTTTGCCGCACAATTTACGAGTAACGGCGATGGAGGATCGGAAACGATTTTGTCAAACATCTATGTTCCAGAATTCCGTGTTCAGGCATTGGCCAGGAGGTTCGCCCAGAAAGGTTCATGGAGAGGTTCGGCGGCCACTTATGGCAATAACCAGAGCAGGGCAGGCTATACGTCTGATTTTATAGAAGAAGTGCAGACCATCAACGGCCTGTTTCCCAAAGATGACCCTGCTTATGATCCTGCTGACCCCTGGTCAAATCGTGATCCGAGGCTGGCGGTTTCAGCCGTGTTGCCAGGTGATGAGCTCCCTGCTAAGGGGGATCCTTCACAAATTTACGTGTATGAACCGCACCCTTCGATTGGCTCAAACACCGATGATATCACACGGCCTTCAAATCCTACCGGATATAGTTTTCGAAAATACATTGATTACGATTTGGTTGCCTTAGACAAAGGAGATGCGGATTATAAAATCATTAGATATGCCGAAGTATTGCTGATGTACGCTGAAGCTTTGGCTGGTAGGGGAGCAGACGGGCAAGCCCTGATTTACCTCGACATGGTGCGTGATCGTGTGGGGATGCCGTTATATGCAAATATTGGCTTGCCTACTGTCACAAGAGGAACAACGGGTAATCAAATGATTGATGCCATACTGCTGGAGCGACGATACGAATTTGCCGGAGAAGGTCCCCAAAGATGGTTCGACATCTGGCGGTACAAATTGGGAAGCCAGGTAATTGGTGAAGTTTATGGCATTCCGCAAAGCCAGACTCTACGGGGCGATTTGTCCGGACCCAAGTTTGCGCCAGATGGAGGAGCCTATCATCGTACATGGCAGGATAAATTTTACTTACTGCCCATGCATCAGGGTATATTAGACGCTAATCCTAGTTTAAAACAGACAGTCGGTTGGGTAGGTAATTAGTAAACAATTTGAATCAGAATATAGAGGCAGTCTCAAAAGGATTAAACAGTTGCCGGGCTCCTGACTGTTAGGCAGGTGTTCCGGCACCCTTTGAAATGTATAAATAGATGTTTCTAGAACAGACCTCAGAGTACCTGTCGAAGGTAGTCAGGAATCTGGGAATTATCTGCCTTTTGAGACAGCCTCTTTTTTAGTAATCATATAAAAAAATAGAATCAATGAAATATAACTTTTTACTCAGTTTTTTATCCTTTCTTATTATTGTTACTTTTTCCGCAAATAGTCAGAAAAAGACAGGATCATACCCAAATATTATTCTCATCATGGCTGATGATTTGGGCTGGGGAGATGTTGGATTTAATGGTAATAAGGTAATAAAAACGCCGCACCTCGATCAACTGGCAAAAGATGGAATTCAAATGAATCGTTTTTATGCCGCTGCACCTGTATGTTCACCTACGAGAGGCAGTTGTCTTACAGGAAGACATCCCTACAGGTATGGTGTTTACTTCGCAATGACCGGTCATGCCAAGCCCGAAGAAGTCCTCATTTCGGAAGTGCTGAAACAAAAAGGTTATGCTACTGGTCATTTTGGCAAATGGCACTTGGGAACTTTAACCAATCAGGAGCAGAATCGATGGGGTGAATGGGCCAAAGATCCTAAGGGTAATTTTTCACCTCCCTGGAAAAATGGCTATGATGCTTGTTTTGTTACCGAATCCAAAGTACCTACATGGAATCCTACGGTTGCCCCCAGGGGTTGGACAAAGCCATCTGAGGGAGAACCATTTGGTAATGACTACTGGGTTGGCTCTGAGCAAAAAGCAACTGAAAATCTCGAAGGAGATGATTCCCGAATTATAATGGATCGTGTGATACCTTTTGTAGAAAACGCAGCAAAGGATAAAAAACCATTTTTTAGTGTTGTATGGTTTCATACTCCACATAAGCCTGTTGTTGCCGGTCCGGAATACCGAAATATGTATAAGGAATATTCAGAGGGAGAGCAACATTATTATGGTTCTATTACTGCAATGGATCAACAGATTGGAAGATTAAGAACCAAATTAAAGGAGTTGGGTTTAGATCAGAATACTATGATTTGGTTTTGTTCTGATAACGGGCCAGAGGGAAGGAAATTGGAAGAAACTTCAAGAGGGTTAGCCAGTCCTTTTCGGGGAAGAAAAAGAGACCTGCTCGAAGGAGGAGTGAGGGTGCCGGGAGTTGTGGTGTGGCCAGAGAAAATAAAATCTCACACCAAAACAGATATGCCATGTGTTACTTCAGATTATTTTCCTACCATTATGGATGTCATTGGTGTACATAGCAGGGATTACGAAAATCCTGTTGATGGTATCAGTTTGCTTCCCATGATGGAGAGCAGGCAGAAAATCCGTAATATGCCTATAGGCTTTAGAAGTCAAAACAGGCTTGCCTGGAATACCGAAGAATACAAGCTTCATTCAAATGATGGAGGCAAAACTTTTGCATTGTATCATTTACCAACAGACCTGCATGAAGATAACGACCTGTCTAAACAGTATCCTGAGAAAGTTAAGGAAATGAAATCAGCACTTTTGGCCTGGGTAGCTTCTTGTGAGGCCAGTGATAAAGGAGGAGATTATTAAATAAGATTATTTTTTGTATAGTACATAAGCATCAACAAAAGTGATTATTTCCCATTTTGGAATAAGCAAAGTTCTTTTAAAAATCCAAGGAAAAATTCTCAATGCTTCTGCTAATCCCACTGTACATGTATTTAAATCAGAAAAGTAAGTTGTGTTGTTGTGCATTGTAAACTCCTTTTGTGTATAATTGAAGTACATATAACTAATTGAATAAATAGATTATGAAAAACCACTTGGTGATATTATTATACTTATTGGTAACTGCTTGTAGTAGGCCTGAGTCTAATGAAAAAGATTCAACATTGGTAAAACCCAACATCGTATTTATATATACAGATGATCAGACCTATGAGACAATAAGTGCTTTAGGCTACAATGAAATCCATACACCCAATATGGATCGTTTGGTTGACTCTGGTACTACTTTCACTCATGCCTACAACATGGGCGGCTGGAATGGAGCTATATGTGTAGCTTCCAGGGCAATGATTAATTCTGGTGCTTTTATTTGGAATGCACAACAAAAGTCAGGTATATGGAAGCAAAAAGACTCTGTTGCCACTAGTCAGTCCTGGGGAAGGCTGATGGCTAAGCAGGGATATAATACTTATATGACAGGAAAATGGCATGTTCCTGTGCCGGCAGGTGAACTTTTTGACCAGGCTGAGCATGTGCGTCCGGGAATGCCTCATGATAAGGGAGGCCAACTGAGAGGCTCAATCCAAAAATGGAAAGAAGAATCCGGAGATATGAAAGATTGGAACGAATACATGCCTGTAGGTTATGGCCGTCCTTTAAGTGAAGATGATGATTCATGGTTGCCAACAGATACCACTCAGGGTGGATTTTGGAAAGGAGGAAAGCACTGGAGTGAAGTAGTGAAAGATGATGCACTTGGTTTTATAGCAGATGCGACAAAAAAAGAAGACCCATTTTTCATGTATCTGGCTTTTAATGCACCTCATGATCCACGTCAATCTCCGCAGAAGTTTATAGATATGTATCCGCTGGATAATATAGCTGTTCCCGAGAGTTTTTTACCCGAATATCCATACAAGGATGATATGGGCAACAGTCCATCGTTGCGTGATGAGGCATTGGCACCCTATCCCAGGACGGAATATGCAGTAAAGAAACACCGACAGGAATACTATGCCATTATCACCCATTTGGATGAGCAGATAGGAAAAATACTGGATGCATTGGAAGCATCGGGTAAAATGGATAATACTTATATCTTTTTCACAGCTGACCATGGATTGTCAGTTGGCCAGCATGGACTGATAGGAAAACAAAGCTTGTTCGATCACAGCATCCGTGTTCCCCTAATGGTAGCAGGTCCGGATATTCCTAAAGGAAAACGGTTAGATCAGGACGTTTATTTACAAGATATTATGGCTACAAGCCTGGAGCTGGCTGGCATTGAAAAACCAAACTATGTTGAGTTCAATAGCTTTAAAGATATCATTGATGGCCAATATCAAAAAAGTCATTATGATGCCATTTATGGTGCCTATGTTAATTTTCAAAGGATGATCCGTAAGGATGGCTTTAAGTTAATTGTTTATCCAAAAATTAATAAGGTATTGCTATTTGACTTAAAAAATGATCCTGAAGAAATGAACGATCTTGCCGAAAACGAGGAATATGCCGATAAAGTCAAAAGTTTATTTAAAGATTTGATCGATTTACAAAAAACAATGGGTGATGAGTTGAACCTGAATGAAATTTACCAGCAGCTTTGATTTACACCAACTCTATAAAATTCTATAATATAATTTAAAGAACATAAATTTTTTACTGTAAAATGAAATATTGGATTTACCTGCTTTTAGCACTATTACAATGGAGTTGTTCAGAAGCCACGAAGAAGCAGGAGGTAGTAGAAAACACTAAACCCAACATTGTGTTTATATTGGTCGATGATTTGGGCAAAGAGTGGATCAGTAGCTATGGCGCAGAGGATATCAGTACACCTAATATAGATGCTTTGGCTAAGAGTGGGATAAAGTTCGATAATGTATATTCTATGCCACAGTGTACACCTACAAGAGTGACATTGCTCACAGGTCAGTATCCTTTCAGACATGGATGGGTAAACCATTGGGATGTTCCTCGTTGGGGAGGAGGAGCTCATTTTGATGAAACAATGAACCCCGCTCTTGTGAGGGAGATGAAAAAAGCAGGGTATAAAACCTGTATTGCCGGTAAATGGCAAATAGATGATTTTAGAGTAGAGCCTGATGCTTTGACCAAGGTTGGTTTTGACGAATACTGTATGTGGACTGGTTATGAATCGGGGATAGCAGCCAGTGCTAACCGATATCAGGATCCTTATGTTTTCACCTCTACTGGCAGCCAAACTTATGAAGGAAAGTTTGGCCCGGATATATTCAGGGATTTTATTACCCGGTTTATCAACAAACACAAAGCATCTCCAATGTTTATTTATTACCCGATGGTATTGACCCACCCACCATTGGTAAATACACCTGATGAAGTGGCAGAGACCAAACTTGGTAAACACAAAGCTATGGTGAATTATACAGATAAAATCACCGGGCAAATTGTTCAGACTTTGGAAGATGCCGGCATTCGTGACAACACCATTATAGTTTGGACTACCGATAATGGTACTTCAGGAGGAATTGTCGGCAGCTATAAGGGTAGAAAAATCAATGGTGCAAAATCCAAAACTACTGAACAAGGAATATGCGAACCATTTATAGTGAGCTGGCCGAAACTTGTTAAGCCCAATCAGGTATCAGATGCGTTGATTGATTTTACGGATATTTTACCTACATTCATTGATATAGCAGGTGGCTCATTGCCTAAAGCTAATGCTTTAGGCAATCCTGTAACAATTGACGGCAGGTCTTTTAAAAACATATTGCTAAACAATGAACAAACTTCCAACCGTCAATGGATATTGGGAATGGGAGGCGGAAATAATGCCCGACTCACAGAGAATGGGGTTGAAAACCAATATGCCTTTAGAGATAGAGTATTGAGAAACAAGCAGTATAAATTGTATATTGGAACAGACAGGAAACCGGAAAAGTTTTTTTATCTCAAAAATGATCCTTATGAAGAAGAAGATATTCTTCTGGAATTGAATACCCCGGAGAGGAAGGCCAATTTCGAACAATTGGCGGCTGTAGTTAATACTTTTCCAGATAAGGACTTTGATCCTAAATATGTGCCCAATCTATCACAACCTTGGGATGTGGAAATTACTGTTGAAAGTCAGGTGTGGAAAAAATGAGATAGATGATTTACAGATTGCTGACTGCCCTTTAGGTTTATGGAACCTGTTGGAGAATTCTATGGATGTATTTTTAAACGGTTCTGAGATAAAGTCTGGTAGCTGTTTGACCCTTTTGGAATAGTCAATTTAGAAAATTTCTAAACGATAATAGCCCTGAGTATGAAAGAAATAGAAAACATTGAATTGACTTTTTTAAGTCTTGATGATTATCAGGAGCTCAAAGAAGCTATGATAGAATCTTATGCCAATTTATCCAATGCCTATTGGTCGGAAAAGCATATAAAGTCTTTGATAGACCGATTTCCTGAGGGACAGGTTGTGATTAAAATCAACAATGAAATAGCAGGGTGTGCATTGTCTATTATTGTTAATTATAGCAAATTCGATGACCAGCATACCTATAAGGAAGTAACGGGAAACTACACTTTCAAAACCCATACCGGAGATGGAGATATTCTATATGGTATTGATGTGTTCATCAAACCGGAATTTCGAGGATTACGATTGGGAAGGAGGCTTTATGATTATCGGAAGGAACTGTGTGAGCGGTTGAACCTAAAAGGGATTGTATTTGGGGGAAGAATCCCCAATTATTACAAGTATTCAGATAAATTATCACCGAAAGAATACATTGATAAAGTCAAAAGGAAAGAAATCCATGATCCTGTTTTCAACTTTCAGATTTCAAATGATTTTCACCCAGCTAAGATTTTAAAAAACTATCTGGAAGGGGATAAGGATTCCAATGATTATGCTGTGTTGTTGGAGTGGGACAATCTTTACTACGAAAAACAAAATAAGAAACCGAGTATAACCAAGAAAGTAGTAAGGCTGGGTTTAATCCAATGGCAAATGCGCCCCTATAAACATTTGGATGAATTATTGCAGCAAGCTGAGTACTTTATTGACGCAGTATCAGGCTACAGGTCAGATTTTGCATTGTTTCCGGAGTTTTTCAATGCTCCTCTGATGGCTGAAAACAACCATCTGCATGAACCTCAGGCCATTAGAGAGTTGGCCAAACATACGGCTGTCATTGTTCAGAAATTTTCTGAATTGGCTATTTCATACAACATCAATATTATATCCGGGAGTATGCCGGAAATACTAAACGACAGGCTCTATAATGTAGGATATCTCTGCAAAAGGGATGGATCCGTGGAAAGGTATGAAAAACTACATGTAACCCCTGATGAAGCCAAAGTATGGGGAATGGAAGGCGGGAGTAAGATCAGGGTATTTGATACAGATTGTGGTAAAATAGGAATCCTGATCTGTTACGATGTAGAGTTTCCTGAGTTGAGTAGAATCCTGGCAGAAGAAGGAATGGATATTTTATTTGTTCCTTTTTTGACGGACACTCAAAACGGATATTCACGTGTGCGTAACTGCGCCCAGGCCAGAGCTATTGAAAATGAATGCTACGTCGCAATTGCCGGAAGTGTTGGTAACCTGCCAAAGGTGCACAATATGGATATTCAGTTTGCTCAGTCTATGGTTTTCACCCCATGTGATTTTGCTTTTCCGGTGAATGGTATAAAAGCCGAAGCAACTCCAAATACGGAAATGATATTGATTGCTGATGTTGATATTGATTTACTAAGAGAGTTAAATCAATTTGGAAGTGTGAGAAATCTCAAAGACAGGCGTACGGATTTATTTGAGTTGAAAAAACGGGAATAACGAGGAGGAAAAATTATGCTTTTTTCACTTTATTTCGGACATAAATCAACTTAACACGTCCGCTACTTTGGTCTCTTCGTTCGATTTCAAATTGTTCTATTGAAGCAAACAGCGGAGTTAGTTTTTCAAAGCCAAAATTTCTGGAATCAAAGTTTGGTTGTTTTTTAAGAATAAGCGAACCTACATCCCCCATAAAAGCCCAGCCATCTTCGTCTGCAGTATCTGCTACAGAATTTCTAAGTAATCGAATGACATTAGGAGTGATTTTATCAACATTCGATTCTTTCTTTTTTCCTTTCCCATCCTGATTGTCATCACTGGGTTTTAGGATTTCCAGATAAATAAACTTGTCACAGGCTACTATAAAAGGGTTGGGTGTTTTCTTTTCCCCAATACCAAAAACTTGCATTCCAGCTTCTCTCAATCGGGTCGCTAATTTGGTAAAGTCACTATCGGATGAAACCAGGCAAAAACCATCTACTTTACCCGAATAGAGTATGTCCATGGCATCAATAATCATGGCAGAATCTGTGGCGTTCTTGCCAGTAGTGTATGCGTATTGCTGTATCGGGTTTATAGCATTTTCGAGTAAAATATTTTTCCAATTGGCCAAATATGGCTTAGTCCAATCCCCATATATTCTTTTAATAGTAGGAGTGCCGTACTTCGTGACTTCCTCCATCATTTCTTTAATGTATTTTGCAGGAATGTTATCACCATCGATAAGTACTGCCAGTTTTGTGTCTTTTATCATAATTGCATTTAAAGGTACAGAAAATTACTGTCCCTTTTTTGAGCTGTTGTTTTTCTTTTAAGCCCGGGTATGCCCGTCACCTTTTACAATCCATTTGTAAGTCGTAATTTCTTCCAGTGCCATTGGCCCCCGTGCATGTAGTTTTTGTGTGCTGATTCCTATTTCTGCTCCCAAACCAAATTGAGCTCCATCTGTAAAAGCTGTTGAAGTGTTGGCATATACGGCTGCTGCATCAACACCATTCAAAAATTTTTCAATGTTGCCCGAATCTTCAGAAATAATAGCTTCACTGTGTTTGGAACTATGTGCTGAAATGTGATCCAAAGCTTCGTCTAAACTATTTACAGTTTTAATAGCCATTTTATTGGATAAAAATTCCGTTCCAAAATGTTCTTCGTCAGCATGAAACAAAAGAGGTGCAGGATAATGATCTTTTATTCGTTCGAAAGAAAGCGCATCTGCATAAATCGCAGTTTCTTTTTCTGCCAATGGTGCAGTAATACTTTCCAAATCAGCCAACCTGTTTTTATGAATCAACAGACAATCCAGCGCATTGCATACACTCACCCTTCGGGTTTTTGAGTTGCAGATTATGTCACTGCCTTTGGAGAGGTCACCACTTTCGTCGAAGTAAATGTGTACTATGCCTGCTCCGGTTTCAATTGTAGGCACTTTGGCATTTTCCCGAACGAAGTTGATCAGATTTTGACTTCCACGGGGAATGATTACATCTACATATTCTCTGGCATTTAACAGTTCAGTAGTTGCTGATCGGTCTGTAGGGAGAAGTGTCACCATATTTTTGTTAATGCCATGCTTTTCTAATACTTCTTGTATTAAAGCTACTATAGCCGTATTGGAATACTCAGCATCACTGCTACCTTTCAGAATACACGCATTTTTTGTTTTGAAACACAACGAAAAAACATCAAAAGATACATTTGGCCGGGCTTCATAAATAATGCCTATTACACCCATCGGTACCCTGACCTTAGACAAGTGGAGTCCGTTTTCGAGTGTTTTTTCAGAAATCACTTCACCAACAGGGCTTTTTAATTTAGAGACATTGATGATGTCGGCAGCAATGTCCTTGATTCTGGTTTCAGTTAACATTAAGCGATCATATTTCGGATCGTTCTTGTCCATTCTTTCCAGGTCTTTTTGATTGGCCGCAAGCAATAGGGGAATGTTGTCAATGGCTGTTTGTGCCACATCAACCAATACCATTTTGATGGTATCTTCCGACAGGCTCAATAGTTCTCTACTGGCTTGCTTAGCGTTTTGAAAAGTCGGTTGTAATGTGTTCATATTTTGTTTCTTTATTTTCTTAGGTCAACCCGACGAAGTAGAAGCTTTCCTGGCGTCTTGCAATAACCCTGGAAGATCTCTACCTGTCGGTAGACATGGCTTCCAAAGTCGGGATGACATGCTACTGTTAGTAATGATTTCGTTTATAATTCTCGATAATCATAAAATTTCCAATTTTTATTAGTCGTTGCTATCAATTCTTCTTTCTTTTTACGACTCCATTTTTTTAATTCTTTCTCTCTGTCAATAGCATCATTTATGTATTGAAACCTTTCCCAATAAATTAGATTATAGCAATAATATCTTCCTGCAAACGTATTGGACTTTCCTCGGTTTTCATAGTGTTGTTGCATTCTGGTAAAAAGATCATTTGTTACTCCAATATATAGAACGCTTTTGCCAGGGTTTGTGGTGATATATACAAAGTAATTGTGATTCATTAATCCTATTAGAGATTCAACATCTTTAGTTTGTCAATTAAATAAGCTCTTATGTCACCTCGACGTAGGAGAGGTCTTCCTAGCATCTTGTGATAGGCTTGGAGGATACCTCCAAAGTCGGGGTGATAAATGATATTTGCGTAATCAAATTGCCAATTCAACTCAAAAACAGATAATTGTAATGTACCAATACGGGACTCCCCTTTATTCCGATGCATTCTTTTGCTTTTTCTGAATCATATTTTACCATGCCTAGTGCTATGGGTGTTCCTTTTTCATCCTGTATGCTGATGACGTCTCCTTTTTTGAAGTATCCGGAAATGCTTACTATTCCAACAGGTAGTAAACTACTTGCTTTATCGGAAGTAAGTGCAGCTTTTGCTCCTTCGTTGATTGTGATATACCCTTTAGAAAAACTACCTGATTGAGCGACCCATTTTTTTAAGTCTGATGTATCCTTGTTATCTGAAGGGAAATGTGTTCCGGTTTTTTTTGCTAGCAAATTTTCAACCACATCATTTTTTGATCCATTTCCGATGTACACATCAATACCCAGTTTGGATATTTTAACAGCGGTGTTTGCTTTGGCTGTCATGCCACCTCGTCCAAAGTTTGATTTTGTATTAACAATATACTCCTCCAGATTGGTTTCTTTTGCGTTGTATTCGCTGATCAATTTTGAATCTTCATTTTCGGGATGTCCTGTGAAAATACCATCTACATTGGTAAGGATGACCAGCGCATCTACGTCCATCATTGCAGCTACTAATCCTGATAATTCGTCATTATCAGTAAACATCAATTCGGTAATGGAAATGACATCATTTTCATTGATTATGGGAGTGACATTGCTCCTCAATAATGCATCCAGACAGTTTTTCATATTGAGGTAATGTTGTCTGGTACGAAAGTCCTCTTTTGTCACCAGTACCTGTGAGCATAACAATTTTTTGAGTGAAAAATGATTGCTGTATATTTTCATCAACTCAATCTGTCCGATGGAAGCGAGGACTTGTCTTCTGGAAATGGTATCGAGAGAGTCTGTTTTACCGATTTTGCTTCTGCCTGCTGCTACTGCACCTGAGGAAACAAGGATGACCTGAATGTCTTTTGCTCTTAATCTCGCTACCTGATCCACCAGATTTTCGATGCGCTTTACATCAGGAAGCCCACTCGCAAGTGTCAACACATTTGACCCTATTTTTATCAGAACCCGCTTAACCTCTTTACCCATTTTATTGAAATATAATAGTTTTTTTACCCTGCATCAAAATTCTGTTTTCAGCGTAATAATGGATTGCTTTGGCCAACACCATGCGCTCCAAATCCCTGCCTTTACGAATGAGGTCTCTGGTAGTATCTCTGTGAGAAATTCTGGTAATGTCTTGTTCTATAATAGGCCCTTCGTCAATGTCTTTGGTAACGAAATGACTCGTAGCACCAATGATTTTTACACCTCTTTCATACGCCTGCTTGTATGGATTGCCACCAATAAAAGCAGGCAAAAATGAGTGGTGGATATTTATGATATTGTTGGGGTAGTGACTGACAAAATCTTCTGACAATACCTGCATGTATCTTGCCAGTACCAGCGTGTCAATATTGTGCTCTCTGAGCAATGACAATTCCTTCTCTTCCTGTTCTTTTTTGTTTTCTTTGGTAATGGGAAAGATGAAATATGGAATGCCATATTGATCTGCCAGAGGTTTTAAATCCGCATGATTAGAAATGACAAGTGGTATATCTATTGGATATTCTCCGTTTTTATGTCGCCACAGGATTTCCAAAAGGCAATGATCGTATTTGGAAACAAATATGGCAACACGGCTATGGTTTCCTGAAAACCTGATCTGCCATTGAGCATTCATTGACTCGGCGATTGGCGCAAAGAACTCTTCTACATCCTGAGCAGGAATTTTAAATTTTCGCATTTCCCATGATACACGTACCGAAAATATTTTTTCAATAGGATCAACATGCTCATGTAGATTGATAATGTTGCCGCCGTTTTCAAAAACAAAATTGGAGATACGGGACACGAGTCCTACCTGATCAGGACCTGAAAGTAATAATGTGGCTTGTGTGTTTTTGTCCGTATTCATTTTTTGTTTTATTTAAAGAGGCTATCTCAAAATGCAGATATTTCCCAGATTCCTGACTGCCGTTAGGCAGGTATTCCGGGATCTGTCTTAGAAACAACTGTTTATGCTATTTCAAAGGGATGCCGGAACAAGTCCGGCAATTGTTTAACCCTTTTGAGGTAGCCTCTTTTTACTTACCATATTTAATGTACAAAAGCTGTTTAAACTCCTTGTTGGTTTGTCTTTCAAACCCTTCAGCGATATTATTCATAACGGATACAGAGGCTCGTTCAATTTGATTTCGAAAGCTAAAATCTTTCTCCTCTTTGAACAAAGTATATACTCCAATAGCAAACTTTTTCGATTTTTGCCATGATAATATATCCTCAAACCCCTCTATCCGCATATTAATCTACTTTTTAACTTTCAACTTGATAACTTTAAAACTTTCCACTTATTTTCTAAGCATTCAATGCCTGCTCCAAATCAGCTTTGATGTCTTCAATGTCTTCAATACCTACACAAAGTCTGATCATTTCATTTGTAACACCAGCTGTCTTTAACTCCTCTTCAGTCAGTTGTCTGTGGGTAGTAGAAGCAGGATGACATGCCAAAGATTTAGCATCACCGATGTTTACTAACCTCTTAAACATGCCGAGTGCATCATAAAACTTCACAGCTGCATCATATCCGCCTTTAATACCAAATGTTAATAGAGAAGCGGGTTTCCCGTCACAATACTTCTGAGCCAATTTATGATAGGGGCTGCTTTTTAACCCGGCAAAGCTTACCCATTCTACCTTCGGATGTGCTTCCAGGTATTCAGCTACTGCTTGTGCATTTTCACAATGACGCTCCATTCTGAGTCCCAATGTTTCCAATCCCTGAAGAATTTGGAAAGCACTCGTGGCAGGAAGACACGATCCTGTATTTCTCAATGCTACAGTTCTGCATCTTCCAATGTACGCTGCAGCTTCAAATGCTTCTGTATATACCACACCATGGTAGGATGGTTCAGGAGTATTGAGCATGTGAAATTTTTCTTTATGTTCTGTCCATGGGAATTTGCCCGAATCAACAATCACACCACCCAAAGTAGTACCATGTCCTCCGATGTATTTAGTCAACGCATGTACTACGATATCAGCACCATAAGCGATAGGGTTGATTATCATAGGTGTGGCTACTGTATTATCAACTATAAGAGGCACTCCGTGAGAATGAGCCATTTTTGCGATGGCTTCAATGTCAACAATATTACCGGCTGGGTTGCCTATAGTTTCAGAAAATACCGCTTTGGTTTTATCGTCAATTAATTTAGCCAGATCTTCTGCCTTATCTGATGCAGCAAATCTTACTTCTATTCCTTGCTTAGGCAGCATGTGGGCAAACAAAGTGTAAGTACCGCCATACAATTGTGGTGTAGCTACGATGTTATCACCCATTTCAGCTATATTCAAAATAGAATAGTTGATGGCTGCCATTCCTGAGCTTACTGCCAGAGAAGCAATTCCGCCTTCCAGTTCTGCAATTCTTTTTTCCAAAACATCAACCGTAGGGTTCATTATACGGCTGTAGATATTGCCGGGCACAGCAAGATTGAACAGATCTGCTCCGTGTTGGGCATCATCAAATTCATACGCTACAGTTTGATAAATAGGAACAGCAACAGATTTAGTTGTGCTTTCGGTTTCGTAACCAGAGTGGATTGCAATCGAATTTTTTTTCATAGTATAGATTGATAGTAGTGGGAAAAATAATTTCTATTCAATATTAAATTCAAAGATTGATTTATGATTGAAAAACCTTTTTAAATTTTTCTTTTATTTCACTGTTGCACAGGTTGCCTGTACTTCCTTCGTGTGTGTGGTCTAGTTCTCTTTTTGGTTTGTAAGTGCCATCAGCTACTGATTTGGCTACATTTTTATAGGCATCTCTAAAAGGTATCCCATTTTTCATATCTTCATTCAATACATCCACACTGAAAATGTAGTCATATTTTGGATCGTCAGTTATATTTGACTTTACCTCTGTTTTTTCCAAAGCAAAAATGGCGACCGTCAGACATGCTTTCAGGCTTTCAATGGCGGGAATAAATGATTCCTTTACCAATTGTAAATCCCTGTGGTAGCCACTTGGCAGGTTGTTGGTGATCAACAATAATTCGTTTGGCAGATTTTGTATTTTATTGCATTTGGCTCGTATTAATTCAAAAACATCAGGGTTTTTTTTATGTGGCATGATGCTGGATCCGGTTGTCAACTCATCCGGGAAGGTGAGAAATCCAAAATTCTGACTCATATACAAAGTAATGTCCATAGACAATTTTGATAGCGTTCCCGCTACTGATGACATGGCGTAAGCGGTGGACTTCTCTACTTTTCCTCGACTCATTTGAGCCGCCACTGAATTGTATTTTAGGGTTTCAAAGCCCATCAATTTGGTGGTCATTGTTCTGTTCAATGGAAATGAAGAACCATATCCTGCACCCGATCCAAGTGGGTTTTGGTCTGCTATTTTATAGGCTGCATTTAACATGTGTATGTCGTCAATCAATGACTCGGCATAGGCAGCAAACCACATCCCGAAAGAGGATGGCATAGCTGCTTGTAAATGGGTATAGCCGGGAATTAATTTATCTTTGTGTGTGTCGCTCAGTTTGATCAGCAGGTCAAACAATTCCTTAATTTGGTCTTTGATTGCCTTAATTTCTTCTTTGATGTACAGGTGGAGACAAACTAAAACCTGATCATTTCTGGAGCGTCCTGTATGGATTTTTTTTCCAGCATCACCCAACTCTTGAGTCAAATCGTACTCAATCTTAGAATGGACATCCTCAAAACTTTCAGCGATTTCGAAGGTCCCATTTTCAACGTCTGTTAGCATCTTGTCCAGGTTAGACAGCAATCCTTCCAATTCGGTTTTGTCTAAAATACCAATACTTTCCAGCATGGTAGCATGCGCTTTTGATGCGATGATGTCGTATTTCGCCAAATGCATGTCTAATTCACGGTCATTTCCGACTGTAAATTCTTCTATTAGGTTTTCTGTTTTATATCCTTTGTCCCAAAGTTTCATTTTAAATATGTTTAGTCAATAGTCAATAGTCAATAGTCTATGGTCGATTGCAACAAACTGTTGACTATCGACTGTGGTCTGACGAATATAGTTATGTTAAATATTTGCTGTTTTTTTTCTTCATATCAATTCTAAGCAGATACTTTTATTGTCTTTTTCAAATTTCTGAATTGTTACTTTATTCTTTAAAAGAAGGTACTCAATGTGGCTGGTTGCACTGTTGCCAGATTTTATCCATATCACTTTAGGTGGAATACCTCGAATAATGGCTATATCATAAAAATCGGAATCCTGAGTTACAATGGTAAAACCTTTATTTTTTGCAAACTCCCTTACTTCAAAATCGTCCGACTTGGATAATTCGTGATAACTCACATGACTGGAATTAGGGTAAAATTCTTCAAGTCTTTCGACTAATTTGTGTGAAAGGTTTTGATCAAACAAGAATTTCATTGAGCAACAACAGTAGCTTTGGATTCACGGTCTGAAGCAAACCGTAGAACTGCAGTTATATCGGAATCTGTAAGTTCAGGAAAATCGGCTAGAATTTCCGTTCGACTCATACCTGATGCCAGCCAATTGAGGATGTCATAGACAGTAATTCTCATATTTCGAATGCAGGGTTTACCTCCTCTTTTACCAGCCTCAATGGTTATTATGCTTTTATAATCTACTTCTTGATTCATGATCAAATATACTGATTTTCAAGATTTAATATTGTTTTGTTGGCAACTGTTGACTATCAACTGTGGCCTATGAACTATAAAATCACTTTTTCTAACAATTTAATATACAATTCAACTCCCTCTTTCAATTCATTGATATAGATAAATTCATCGGCTGTATGTGATCTGGCAGAATCACCCGGACCAATCTTCAAAGAAGGAACTGGTATCACTGCCTGATCAGAGGTAGTGGGGGAGCCATACGTTTTTCTTCCCAACTTCAAGCCAGCCTTCACCAGTGGATGATCCATCGGGATGGATGATGATTTCAATCGTACTGATCTGGGTGTAATCTCTGCCAATGTATTTTTATCTATAATTTCCATTACTTCTTCATGAGTATAGGCGTCCGTTACCCTGATGTCGATTGTATAGCTGCATTCGGCAGGTACTACATTGTGCTGGCTTCCCGCATTTACTATGGTGACAGACATTTTCATAGGTCCCAAAGTGTCTGAAACTCTATCAAATTTATAGTTCTTGATCCAATCAATGTCTTTTATGGCCTTGTAAATGGCATTGTCTCCTTCTTCTCTGGCTGCATGTCCGCTGATGCCTTTGGCTACAGCATCTACTACCAACAGTCCTTTTTCCGATACAGCCAAGTCCATTAATGTTGGTTCACCAATTATAGCAACATCAATTTTTGGAAGTTTGTCCAAAATACTTTCTACGCCATTCTGTCCTGAAATCTCTTCTTCCGCAGTAGCGGCCATTACGAGATTGTACTTTAGATTTTCTTCTTTATAAAAATGAACAAAAGCAGTAATCAGGCTTGTTAATGCTCCTCCTGCATCATTACTGCCCAGACCATAGAGTTTACCATCTTTTTCTATTGGTGAAAACGGATCATTAGTATAGCCTTTGTTTGGTTTTACCGTGTCGTGGTGTGAGTTGAGTAGAATTGTTGGTTTGCTGGCATCATAATATTTGTTGACAGCCCATACATTGTTCAGGTGTTGGTTTGTTTCAACACCATTGTCTGTAAATACCTTTTTGATTAATGCAGCAGTTGTGTCTTCTTCCCGGGAAAAAGACTGTATCGAAATCAGGTCTTTCAAAAATTGCAATGTATTGATTTGCTCCTTATGCATGTTTATTTTGTCAGTTTTGTCCCTTTTTCTTCCAAAATATAGTCAGCATGTTTGATGCTTACCATACTCACACCATTGTCAATGGCATTGAAAGAATTGTCTAATTTAGGGATCATTCCATCGTGAATTGCACCTGCTTGTATTAATTCTTTGTAATGTTTTTGGTCAATATGGTCAATCACAGAATTATCGTCATTGACATCTCTCAAAACACCCTTTTTGTCAAAACAATAGATCAGTTGAGTATCATAAAATGATGATAATGCAACAGCCAGGCCCGATGCAATGGTATCGGCATTGGTATTGAGCATGTTGCCTTTTTGGTCGTGCGTAAGGGCACAAAATATAGGAACAATACCCATTTCTATGATTTTGACCAGCAGTTCGGCTTTAATATCCTCAGTGTTAAAATCACCTACAAATCCGTAATCAATTTCTGTGTTAACTCTTTTATGAGCGGGAATAATGTTCATGTCAGCACCTGTCAAGCCCAACGCATTGCAATCTAAAGATTGAAGGTCAGCAACAATATTTTTATTGATTTGTCCGGCATACACTCCGGTAACTAGTTTGATGGTAGCCTCATCAGTTACCCGACGGCCATTGACCATGTTCACCGGAATGCCTAATTGCTTGCTCATTTCTGTAGCCAGTTTTCCGCCACCATGAACCAATATCTTTGATCCTTCTACTTTGGCAAAGTTTTGAAGGAACTTGTCCAATGCTTCAGGGTTGTCGATGATGTTTCCACCTATTTTTATTATTTGAATTTTGTTCATTGATTAGTCGATAGTCAATAGTCAACAGTCAACAGCCGCTATGGACTATAGACTGTTGTCTATCGACTGAATTATTTTCTTTAAAACTATTTGCGCCCCAATCTCCCTGTTTTTCGCTTGTTTATATACAATTGAATTGTCGATTACTGAATCAGTGGCCACTACATTTCTTCTGATCGGAAGGCAATGCATAAACTTCCCATTGTTGGTCAATGACATTAGTTTGTCGTCTATAGTCCAGTTGCCTTCTACATCTGGTTTTTCTCCATAGTGCGCATAGCTCGACCAGTTTTTGGCATATACAAAATCTGCTCCTTCGAATGCTTCCTGCTGGTTGTTGATGATTGGAATGCCATTGGTGAATTCTTCCTTCAGTTCATATCCCTTAGGGTGTGTAAGTACCACTTCAGCATCGGTGTGTTTCACCCATTGTAAAAAGGAGTTGGTAACTGCCTGTGGTAAAACCCTTGGATGAGGTGCCCAACTCACTGCTATTTTTGGTCTTTTAATTCCAGATTCTTTGATGGTAATCATATCGGTCAGAGACTGTAAAGGATGTAAAGTGGCAGATTCCAAGCTCACAACTGGCACATCAGAATATTTTACAAAATCACTCATGATGTTTTCATTGTAATCTTCTTCTCGGTTCTTCAATCCAGGAAAACTACGAACACCTAAAATATCGCAATACTGGCTCATCACTTTTACAGCATCTTTGATATGCTCTTGTGAGCCTCCGTCCATGACCGCTCCATCCTGAAACTCAATGTTCCATCCGTCGTTATTGAGGTTCATCACCATCACATCCATGCCGAGATTGAGGGCAGCCCTGTGGGTGCTCAACCTGGTTCTGAGGCTGGGATTAAGAAAAACCAAGCCAATGGTTTTCCCTCTACCTAATTCAGGAGTATAAACAGTTTTTTTAAGATTTATCGCTTCATCTACAAGTGCCTTTACATCACCCGCATCATCAACTGAGATGAATTTTTTCATTTTCTAATACTTTGGTTAAACAATTTGTCAGCAGCTACATCTTAATTTTAACAGATTAAATAAGAAGTGGAAAGATTAGGTGAGCATAAATCAGACTAGTTACTATGCGTTCTGAACCTTAATGATACTTCGACAGTATGGTCGTCTGTATCACTGGAATGGACTAGCCCCACAATCTGTATTTTTTCCTTCACATTAATTCCAGCATTAACACTAAAAATATCTGAATCATCTTGGATTCTATGTGTAAACCCTGCAATAAAAATGCCTTTAAACTCAGTGGTGAAGTTGATGTCGAAAATATCCCAAGATGAAGATTTGAGGTACAATATTGAAGGTTTAATTCTTAGCCAATTATTTACCTGAAGCTGAGATCCAAGAATAGTATAGATGGATTGATTTGCCTGACCCCATATTGCTTTCTCATCATTGGTTTTGCGTCTATTTAAAATATTGTTGAACGTAATGCCTCCGTAAAAAGAATTATGGTGGTATACCAAGCCTAAATCTATATTGGTATTTGAATACGAAAGACCACCTAGATTAGGATTCCCCATCATACTGCTACTATGATCGGATTCAATTTTGTCATTTCTTTGATCTAAATTCATTCCAATAGTCAAGTTTCCAGCTTTATTGAAATTTAGCTGATAGTTGTACGATAGTCTCCAGTCACGTTTATTCCAGTTTTGCATGGAATGATTTTGGAACATGACACCAATACCACTATTGATTCCTGGTATTTGGGTTTCGTATGAGAATAGAAGGGAAGTTGGTTGATAACTACTTTCTCCAACACCACTTTTTACAAAGGAAGAAAATTGATGTCCGTTTTTTATACCCACAAAGGCTGGATTGATGATTTTCAAATCATACTGATATAGTTTAAATGGTGTTAAGCCTTGGGCGAAAGAAGAACCACAGAAAAGAATGATCACTAAGAACAAAAACAACTTTTTCATTTTTCAGGAATTAAATTTAACAATTGGAAAAAACATCCTTCAATATAGGCATTTAGTCAGAGTTAGTTATTTGCGACAGCCTCTTTTTCTAGCACGGAAGTCAGACAATTAGCTAGGAGCTTCACTTCTTTCTCTGTAATAGTCAAAGGGGGTAAAAACCTCAATACATTGGGGTTGGATGAGCTGCCTGTGAACAACCCATGCTCGAATACCAGTTTTTTTCTTATGGGTGCAACAGGGAAATCAAATTCTATTGCTGTCATCAGACCTTTTCCTCTTACCTCTTTCACGCCGGGTATTTTTGAAAACAATTCTAGCTGAATGGCTTCAAGGGCTTTTGCATTTTCAATTAATTTCTCTTTTTCAATCACTTCCAACACTGCCAGTGCGGCAGCACAAGCCAGGTGATTGCCACCGAATGTTGTGCCTAGCATACCAAACCAAGCTTCTACTTTCGGGCTAATCAAAACACCTCCAATAGGGTAGCCATTGCCCATGCCTTTGGCAGTGGTGATGATGTCTGGTCGGATGCCGAAGAGTTGGTGCGCAAAGAATTCACCAGCCCGTCCATATCCGGATTGTACTTCATCAAGTATGAGCATGACACCATATTTTTTACACAGTTGAGCCAAAGCGGTCATGAATTCCTGAGTAGGCAAGTAAATACCTGCCAGTCCCTGAATGCCTTCAATGATAACAGCAGCAATGTCATTGCCCTGCAGTACCTTTTCAGTCGCTTCCAGGTCATTCAGGTCAACCAATACTTTTTCATGCATTTGGTTGAATGGTGCAATGATTTTTGGATTGTCAGTAATCGCCACTGCTCCTGAAGTCCTGCCATGGAAGCCTCCTTTGAAAGCCAGTATTTTGCTTCTTTTGGTTTCGAACGAAGCTACTTTTAGTGCATTTTCATTTGCCTCAGCACCAGAGTTGCACAGGAATAGGTTGTAATCCTCATAGCCTGACATTTCGCCAAGTTTTTTTGCCAGTTCCTTTTGTATTGGAATTTCTATAGAATTGGAATAAAAAGCCAGTTTATCCAATTGGTCTTTCATCCTTTTGATATAATGTGGATGTGAGTGACCAATAGAAATAACCGCATGCCCTCCGTAAAGGTCGGTGTATTCTTTTCCTTCTTTGTCCCAAAGTTTGAATCCTTTGGCTTTGTCAATCTCAATAGGATAGACAGGATAGACGTTGAATAAATCCATTTGTATTTTATTAAGCTATGCGCCTAGCGCAATGCGCTAAGCGTTTAGCGATTATTTAATATTTTCAATTCGTTTGTAAGAAGTTTTAATTCCCTGAATCACAGCAGAACTCAATCCGTGGTGCTCCATTTCATTTAACCCCGCAATGGTACATCCCATAGGGGTTGTTACTTTGTCGATGGCATTTTCCGGGTGATCGCCTGTTCCTTCCAAAAGGGCTGCAGCACCTTTGGCTACCTGTACAGCTATTTGTTGCGCTTCTTCTGGATGAAAACCGACTTCCACACCACCTTGTGTTGCTGCCCTTATATACCTGAGGAAAAATGCAATGCCAGATGCACCAATTACCGTGGCTGCCTGCATCAGTTGTTCGCCTATCACAAGAGTACTTCCCAATGCATCGAATATGTTTTTAACATCATCTAAGCCTTTAGTATTTTCTGTAGTTGCAATACATGTCATGGATTGCATTTTGGCAATGGCAGTATTTGGCATTACCCGGATGATTGGAATTTCATTACCTAGCTGAGATTGAATTTCACTGATACTTACGCCTGTCACCACCGATGCTACCACATGTTTGCTGGTGATTAAGTCGTCCTTGATTTCCTTCAGAAGGCTCTCTAGCTGCCTTGGCTGAACAGCCAGAATTATGATTTCTGATTCTGAGACGGCTTGATGGTTGTCTTCTGACAAAGTGATACCAGTGCCTTCCAGTTCTTCCATCCAACTGATTTTCTTGTTGGTGAGTGTGATTTTTCCTTTGTCTAGAAATCCAGCCTGAGCCAGACCTCTTGAAATGGCTTTTCCCAAATTTCCCCCACCTAGTATTGCTATATTCATGACTTAAATATTTTAGTTTAACAGACTATTTCTGTTGTATTATTTCGTTTCTATTTCCTCCAATGCCACTATTGTCATTCCGACGAAGGAGGAATCCTCTTGACTAGTAGAGCAAGCGTATAAGATTCCTGCCTGTCGGCAGACATGGTCTCCTACGTCGAAATGACAGAAGGAAGTTGTTGTCTTTGTTGCACTATAGTTTTTAGTGCTCTTCAAAAGGCCACCGTTTTTAATTTCAATCCCATAGTTTCTTCCAAGCCAAAGATTAAATTCATATTTTGAACGGCTTGACCGGAAGCTCCCTTCACCAAATTGTCTATAATGCTAGTGATTAACAGTTTGTTCCTATGTTTTTCTAAATGAAGAATGCATTTGTTGCTGTTCACTACCTGCTTCAAATGGATTCCTTTTTCGGAAATACTTACAAATGGGTGTTCAGCATAGAAATTGTTATATAATTCTGTCGCTTCTTCCACACTCAAATCACATTCAGTATAGATTGATCCAAATATTCCTTTGGTGAAATTTCCTCTTACCGGAATGAAATTAATGTCATAATTCATAGAGCTTTGTAAGCTTACAAGGCTTTCAGTGATCTCTCCCAAATGCTGATGGGTGAATGCTTTGTAAACCGACACATTGTTGTTTCTCCAACTGAAATGACTGGTAGCTGATGGATTTTGTCCGGCACCTGTCGAACCAGTAATAGCGTTCACATGAATCTCATTTTTGATGATGCCAGCTTTCGCCAGTGGCAACAAAGCCAGTTGAATACATGTTGCGAAACAACCAGGATTGGCTATGTAATTTGATTTTTTGATTTTGTCTCGTTGCAATTCCGGTAATCCATATACGAATGATTTTCCATCAAAATCAGCATCTGCATGAAGTCTGAAATCATTGCCCAAATCAATAATTTTGGTAGAATCACTGAATTCATTTTCTTCCAAAACCTTTTTTGCTTTTCCATGTCCCTGACAAAGAAAGACCACATTTACATCGAGAATAGGTTTGGAAGAGAAGGTCAGGTTGCATTCACCAAATAGGTCGTCATGTACTTCACTCACTTGTTTTCCAGCATTGCTCGAACTATTGATAAAAGAGATTTTGACCATAGGATGATTAATCAAAATACGAATCAGTTCACCCGCTGTGTAACCAGCCCCACCAATGATTCCAACGGATATTTTATTTGTTGTTGACTGCATGATAGATTTTGGTTTGATTAGCCAATATTTTGGTAAATCCTTTCACATCTTCTCCTGTCCAGGCATTGTTCATTTCGCCATAGTCTCCAAATTTAGAATTCATGAGGTCATGGTCAGATTTAATGCCTACAATATTGAAATTGTAGGGTTGAAGTTCTACAATTACAGTTCCTGTTACATTTTCCTGAGTATCTATGAGGAATTTTTCTATGTTTCGCATTACCGGATCCATATATTGACCTTCATGAAGGAGCATACCATACCAGTTGGCCAGTTGCTCTTTCCAGTACATTTGCCATTTGGTCAATGTATGTTTTTCTAAAGTCTCATGACCTTTGATGATTATCATTGGGGCGGCAGCTTCGAAACCTACCCGGCCTTTTATGCCAATGATGGTATCGCCAACATGCATTCCCCGGCCTACTGCGTATTGAGTCGCAATGCTCTCTAATTTCAGAATGGCATCAACCGGATTGAGTTTTTTTTCATTGATTCCTTTTAGTTCCCCTTTGTCAAAAAACAATTCTACGGTTTCCGTTCCTTCTTTGGTTACTTGTGATGGATATGCTTCATTTGGTAATGTCTGATGAGAAGTCAAAGTTTCCTGTCCACCAACGCTTGTTCCCCAGAGGCCTTTGTTGATAGAATATTTTGATTTTTCCCAGGAAGCCTCCACTCCATTTGCCTTGAGGTAGTCTATTTCTTCCTGACGGGAAAGTTGCATGTCTCTGATCGGTGTGATTACCTCTATATCCGGAGCTAAGATGCCAAAGGTAAGGTCGAAACGTACCTGGTCATTTCCTGCTCCTGTGCTGCCATGTGCAATGTAATCTGCATTCAGGTTTTTTGCATATTTAGCAATAGCCATAGCCTGAAAAACCCTTTCAGCACTTACAGATAGGGGATAAGTGTTGTTTTTAAGGATATTGCCGAATACTAAATATTTTACCGCATCATTGTAAAATTCCTCTATGCAATCCAGGTTGCTATGAGAAACAGAGCCTAAATTGTACGCATGTTTTTCCACTTTGTCCAACTCTTCTTTTGAAAAACCACCTGTATTGACCAATACGGTATGCACTTCCAAATCTTTCTCAATAGATAAATATTTGACGCAATATGTTGTGTCCAATCCTCCACTAAACGCTAATACAACTTTCTTTTTACTCATGACTCATAACTTTTTTACTAAATAATTTTTTGGCTTCTTCTTTTCTTTTTGAGAGGAAAAATCTCATGAACTTGATCCAACGGGTAGTTGCAGTTTCTTTTTTACTGCTTTTGACTTTCTCGGGATCAAACAGCATACCTGTACAGAGGCAATGTGAGCGGTTGGTTCTGGTGAGAATGTCAAAATTCTTACACGTTTGACATCCCTTCCAAAACTGTTCGTCATCTGTCAATTCAGAAAATGTGACAGGTTGATATCCCAGTTCGGCATTGATTTTCATAACTGCCAGGCTGGTAGTAATCCCAAATATTTTTGCATGGGGAAATTTCTTTCGCGACAGCTCGAAAATTTTGCTTTTGATTTTTTTTGCCAGTCCCAGTTTTCGGTATTCCGAATGGACAATAAGACCGGAGTTGGCAACAAACTTATCGTGTCCCCAGCTTTCTATATAACAGAATCCGGCCACAGTATCTCCATCAAGTGAGATCACAGCCTTTCCTTCAGACATTTTCTTTTGAAGGTATTCCACAGAACGTTTTGCAATACCGGTACCTCTTTCTTTGGCCGCTTGTTCCATCATATTGGCAATGGTTTCGGCGTATTTAAGGTGTTCTTCGGTTGCGTAAATGACTTCCATTAATTTATTTAATCAACAAAGATTGAAAATTGATTTTAAACGTGATATTTTCCATTCTCTCATGGTAAAATCCAGTATTTTGAAAATATATATAATATGGGTAGGGAATGATGTAGAGTACGTAGCTCCACCGAGTATATATAGACCCTTAGGGCCTAATCCTCCTAATCCTGAAATTGAATACAGCATAATCAACTGAAACTGATGTGGTTTCTTCGATATTGGGAATATGGATGCTGCCTGTTTTCATTATTTGTATGCAAAGTAATACCAGCAGGTTCACTTTTGCAAGGATTGAACAGGAATTGATTAATTAGCTTAGGCAAAAGTTAGGTGTCACACGAGTTAGGTAGTTTGATAACCAATTAATTAGTTATTGAAGAATAATAGTAAAGTCAAATTGGTATTTTAACTCATGAAGCTCTACAGAGTTCTTATACATATTCAGACTAATCCTAAGGAAAGTAGAAAAGAATGGATGCTTTGGATGTTTGAAAGGGCAGTCCAAAGGAATCCGAATAATAAGGATTTCCAGTTTTGGTAGCAAAACAACCATCCTATAGAATTGCCGGATAACAAAATCATGCAACAGAAATTAGACTATAATTTATCAAAATCCTGTTGAAGCAAGGTTGGTGATCAGGACAATCACATTTAAAAATTCTTACTATTCCCTGACTTCTTGACTGCCCTTTAGCCAAGTTGTTCCCCTGAATTGAAAAAGCTTATTGATTTGTATTTACCTGAATTTTTTTATAACTATTATTAGTTGTAAATATATTTCAGTTGAGAATAATGGGTTAGAATATTGTTTTAATTTTGAAGGTAAAATTTAACGTTAGATTAAATGCGAATTATTGTTTTATTAATATTTATTGTTGTTTTTTCTCATTCTTCTTTTGGACAGGTTTTGTATCCCAATCATTATTATAAGGATTACCTGAAGCTGTTAGATCTTGAAAATGAGGAATTTAAATCGGGTATTATACTTCATCCATCAATTATAACCGACTATGCACCTGATAGTATATTGAAAAATGATATTTGGGAAGGAAGGTTTGAGTTTATCAATTTAGGTGACAAGGCAATACAAGTATTAGATCCATCTTGGAATGTGAGTTATAATTCTAAATACCCGAGGGGTTATAATGATGGAGCGCAATGGCAAGGTAAAGGCTTCAATTCTGTTTTGAATTTTGGTGTAACTGGTAAGATTGGAATGCTACATTATACATTTGCGCCGGTAGTTTATATGGCACAAAATAGCTCTTATGAAATAGTAACAAATTCTACCGCAAGAAATGAATTTGCTTATCCATTTTCAAATAACATCGATTGGGTGCAGCGATATGGCAATAATGCTTTATATGCTTTTCATCCGGGCCAGTCTGAAGTAAGGTTGGTGTATAAAAATGCAACAATAGGGATAAGTACTCAAAACATGGTTTGGGGATCATCACAGTTCAACCCAATATTGATGAGCACTAATGCCGGTGGTTTCCCACATGTAGATTTGGGTACGAATGTTCCTGTTAATACTTCTATCGGAGATATAGAGTTTAAAAGCTATTGGGGAATATTAAAAGAGTCAGCGTATTTTGATAGCAACGATACAAATAACAGTAGATATATTACTGGTTTTGTGTTTGGTTATTCTCCTAAGTTTATAAAAGGATTAAGTATTGGCATTAATAAAGTGTTGTATCAGAAAGGTCAGGATTTTGATTGGAAAGGTATTTTTAAAAGTTATGGAAGTATTTTTAGCCATAAAAGTGAAAATCTTAGCGGAGGAGGTACTAGCAACGATAATATTGATCACTTAGCATCTGTTGTAGTTCGTTGGATATTTGAAGAAGTTGGGTTTGAGTCTTATATAGAATTTGCCAGAAATGACTTTAGTGGTCAGTTTGTAGGAGGCTTTTTTGATCAGCCGGATCATTCAAGAGCATATACCATTGGTTTTATAAAGACTGGCAAAATAAACGGTAATCCTATAAAATTCACCTATGAGCATACTACACTTGGGAAATCAAGAACAGAATTAATCAGAGCTACACCGACTTATTATGTTCATGGAATTGTACCGCAAGGCTATACCAATAATGGTCAGGTTCTGGGTGCCGGGATAGGTCCTGGATCAAACGCTGATATTATTGAAGTGAAATACTATTCACCGAGTGGATCAATCGGATTTGACTTTCAGAGAATAAGATACAATGATGATTACTATTACAGCAAGTTTACAGCCGACACGGACATACATATGGATCAAGAATATAATTTGGGGTTGAATTATTTGAGATTTGTTGATAATTTGAGCTTTCAGATAGGCTTCTTATATAGCCTTCGTGATAATTGGCAGTATGTGAAGGGCAGCCGTCCTGGGAATATAAATATGTATTTCACACTCACTAGAAAGATAAATCGTTAGTTGGTTTGAGTAATGTTTTCTATTGTTTAAGGATATTATGAAGATTCTTAAATATATTTTTTGGGTTATAATATTGGGAGTTGTAGTTGGAACATATTACTATATTTTAACTTCCCCCATTAGTAAGAACAAATCCCACTTATTCAATAAGATACATTCAGGAACTTATATTGTGTTTTATAATATCGATAATGCAGTAAACTTATATGTAAATGATTCTTTGGCTTTTGAAAGTGGGGTAATATATGGTAATCCAAACCTTGATTTAGAATTCGGGTTATTGAGGTTTTTAAAAAAAGGAAAAAATTTAATTAAAATAGAGTTATTAAACGGAGATTGTGATAATTGTGAGCCCACACCCTGGGAAATAAGGTATGAACTTATCCAAAATGAAGAAGTATTGGAATTTGTTTATGAAAGTTCACAAGGGCAGGGAGAAGAAGGAGGTTTGAAATTTGAAAAAAATCATGAGGTTTTTTACACTCCTCAAGAATAAATAAGCGAATTATTCAATGATAAAATATTTACGAAACAAAAATAAATGAGTCAACCCACCCAAATAAAAAAGGTTATTTCTAAGTCAGATCTGAAGGAATTCGTGAAATTCCCTTTCCGGCTCTATAAGAATGACCCAAATTGGGTTCCTCCTCTTGTGAGAGATGAATTGGCTGCATTAGATCCCAGAAAAAATCCTTCCTTTAAGCATTGTGATACTTCGTTCTGGTTGGCTTACATGGGAGAAGAAGTGGTAGGTCGTATTGCCGGGATCATTCATACGCAGGAAGCAAAAGAAAAGCAGATGGCTCGCTTTGGCTGGATAGATTTCATAGATGATCATGAAGTATCTAAGTTGCTGTTGGATACCGTTGAAAGTTGGGCATTAGAAAGAAACATGAAAGGTGTCCATGGACCTATGGGGTTTACTGATATGGATTTTGAAGGCATGCTGATAGAGGGTTTTGACGAAGTTTCTACCATTGCTACCATTTACAATTACCCATACTACAACGACCATCTTTTAGCTCATCGATTCGAAAAATCTACTGACTGGGTAGAGATTGAGTCTGAAATTCCTGAACAAGGTCTTCAGAAATTAGAACGAACTGCAAAATTGGTGTCAAGCAGGTTTAAACTGAGAACGGTAGAGTTTAAAAACACCCGGGAGATGAGACCCTATGGGCGTAAAATGTTTGATGCATTGAACGAATCGTATGCTGATCTTTACGGCTTTCATCCTCTTTCGAAAGAAGAGATAGACAATTACCTAAAACAATATTTCAGTTTTTTAATTCCGGGATTTGTGGCTATTGTTGTGGATGAAGAGGACAATGTAGTTGCTTTTGGTATAACTATGCCATCCTTATCTGAAGCCTTTCAAAAAGCAAAAGGAAAATTATTTCCTTTTGGTTTTATTCATATATTGAAGGCACTTAAAAAAAATACCATTGCCGATTTGTATCTGGTTGGCGTACTTCCAAAATACCATAACATGGGTGTAACTGCTATGATTATCAATCATGTATATAAGGGGTTTAGAAAGTGGGGAATAAAAAAAATCTATACAAATCCGATACTGGAAAGTAATAAAGGATTGCTCAATCACATCGGGATGTTTGCTGCAAAAAATAGAATTAGAAAAAAAAGAAGATGTTATGCTAAAAAAATCTGAGGATATAAAACCTACGGCTGTTATACTAGGTGGTTCCAGCGGTATTGGGCTGGCAGTTGTTGATAAACTGGCCAAAGAAGGGTTTAACATCATCAGTCTCTATCGGGAAAGAAGGAGCAGACTCAAAGAGCTTGATATTCATTTTAATAATTTAAGAAATCAGGGATGCAATGTTGTTTGTTACAATATAGATGCCCTGAAGAAAGAAACAGTTGATCAGGTATCTAATGACCTGTTAACGAGTTTTGGAAAAAAATCCATAAAAGTACTTGTCCATTCTATTGCAAATGGGAATCTAAAACCACTGAGAATTACTGAAGATACTTCTAATACCCAGAATCAAAATGACATTGATGAAGATACTTTTCAGTTATTTTCTGAACTTAAAAAGAAAACAGCAACAGGTCATAATTTTACTAAACGATTAGAAACAGAGGATTTTGGTTATACTATAAATGCTATGGGCACAAGTTTGCTAAACTGGGCCAATGGGTTTATAGATGCCGGGTTGTTTGCAGATAGCGCAAGAATTATTGGGCTTACCAGTGAAGGAAATAAGAAGGTGTGGAAAGGATATGCTGCCGTAAGTAGTGCAAAAGTGGTGTTAGAATCTTTGGTTCAACACATGGCTGTTGAATACGCACCCTTGGGCATTACAGCCAACTTGATTCAGGCAGGAATTACAGATACTCCGTCCTTAAGAATGATTCCGGGAAGTGATATGTTAAAAGCCAGTAGCCTGATGCGTAATCCTATGGAGAGACTGACTAAACCTGAGGATATTGCTAATGTCATTTATTTGCTTTCCAGAGAAGAAGCCCGGTGGATCAACGGAACAACTATAATAGCCGACGGAGGGGAGCATCTTTGTCCATAATTTATGTATTTAAGCAAAACTCAAATATTAGAACTCATTCCTCATCGGGAACCTTTCAGGTTTATTGACGAGATTTTGGAAATCGATAATGAACATGTGGTTGGAGTTTATACTTTCAAGGAAGATGAGTATTTTTATAAGGGGCATTTTCCAACAAAACCTGTAACTCCGGGAGTAATAGTAACTGAGGCTATGGCTCAGATCGGATTGGTCACCTTAGGGATTTATTTACTCGCTGATAGTAAAGAGGAGCTGGATCCTAATGATATAATACCTGTTTTCACCTCATCAAACGTTGATTTTCTGAGTCCCATTTACCCGGGTGAAAAGTTAGTTGTTAAGGCAACTAAAGTGTATTTTCGCTTTGGTAAACTAAAGGCCAAAATAATTGCTACAAACGAATCAAAGGTTCAAATTTGTAAAGGAGAATTTTCTGGTATGTTTGTGAGTCAAAAGAATATATAATTTGGAAAAAAGAGTTGTAATTACTGGTTTGGGTGTAGTGGCTCCAAATGCCGTTGAAGTATCACAATTTGAAAGTGCACTCAGGGATGGTCTATCTGGTATAGAGAAATCTGCCATGTTGGAAGAACTCAATTTCGGTTGCCAAATCGTTGGAATTCCAAAGTACAATCCTGATGATTTAAAGAAAATAGTTCCAAAATCCTTGTTGATTAAGCTTGAAAATGAAGCCATCAAATACAGTTGTTTGGCTGGTACAGAAGCATGGAAAGATGCAGGGCTGAAGTTTACATCCAGAGATAGCGAACCCGATTGGGATTCAGGGATTGTTTTTGGAGTAGGTACGCTGGCAATGGATGGGTTTATCTCTGGCAAGTTGAAATATGTTGATTCGGGAAATACCCGAAAAGGTGGCCCCAGAGTGGTAGAGCAAAGTATGAACAGCGGAGCAGCTACCTATATCAATGAAATCCTTGGGCTTGGTAATGTAGTCACGTCTAATTCTTCAGCGTGTGCTACGGGTACTGAAGCCATTATTCAGGGTTATGAAAGAATAAAATCCGGAAAGGCTTCCAAAATGCTATGCGGAAGCTGCGAAAGCCAGGGGAAGTATATCTGGGGAGCTTTTGACGGAATGCGTATTTTATGTAACGATTCAAATGACAACCCCACAAACGGATCGAGACCAATGTCGGCGAATGCCAGAGGCTTTGTGCCCGGGGCTGGGGCAGGAGCTTTGGTACTTGAAGAATTGGAGTCTGCTCTAAGTAGAAATGCCAAGATCTACGGAGAAATTGTAGGTGGAGATGTCAATAGCGGAGGGCAGAGAAACGGAGGTTCAATTACTGCCGGTAGTTCTATTGCTACAATACGCTGTATCAAAGCGACGTTAGAACAATCCGGGATTGATGCCTCTGAAATTGATTTGATTAGCGGACACCTTACAGCCACAATAGCTGATGCAAAAGAGATAGAAAATTGGGCAATAGCATTGGATAGAAAAGGGGATGATTTTCCATATATCAACGCTCCCAAGTCTATGATAGGTCATTGCATAGGTGCTTCAGGATCGATAGAAATGGTAGGCGTAGTACTCCAATTGTACAAAGGATTCATTCATCCAACGATCAACATAGAAGAGTTACATCCTGATATTCTGAAAGTAATAAACGAAAATAAAGTTCCAAGAAAAGTAATTGAGCATAAACTAAATTATGTTATTAAGGCTAGTTTTGGATTTGGAGATGTAAACAGTTGTATAATTCTTAAAAAATGGAATGAAAATGGACGATAAAGAGATATATGCAAAATTAAAAGTGATCATTGAACCTTATCTGGATGATGAAGTGGATATGGAATCACTTACCCTTGATTCACACCTGATTAATGAATTGAACATAAATTCTGCCCATGTAATTGATATCGTTTTAGACATTGAAAACGAATTTGATATTGAAATTGATGATGATTCCATTATGAAAATGGAGACCATTCAAAACGTATTGAACATCATAAAGGAGAAATCTACAGAACAATTATCATAAAACAGAATTGCGGAACTTTGCAAGAGCATGGAATTTCTTGATAAAAAAATTCAGGATTACTCGGAACTGCATACCAGTCAGGAGACAGGACTACTCAGTAAAATAAACAGAGACACCTACACTGACGTGTTGGCTCCCAGGATGCTCTCCGGTCAAATGCAAGGTCGTATATTGTCCATGTTTTCCAAGGTGATCAATCCTCAAAATATTTTGGAAATAGGGACATTTACCGGCTATTCAGCAATATGCTTGTCAGAGGGATTAAAATCAGGTGGCAGACTTGTTACCATAGATATCAATGAAGAGCTTGAAAGCAGGGTGGCAGGGTATTTTTCCGAAGCAGGTTTGGCTGATATTATTGACTACAGAATTGGTAATGCCCTGGATATACTCCCTCAATTGAAGGATCAATTTCAGTTGGTGTTTATTGATGCGGACAAAGAAAATTATCAAAACTACTACAACCTTATTCTGGATAAAGTTCCTTCCGGAGGTATTATCATTGCTGACAATGTACTTTGGAGTGGAAAAGTATTGGGTGAACATTCAAAAAAGATGGATAAGGACACACAAGCCTTAATAGATTTTAACGATTTTGTGCAAAAGGACGAGAGGGTTGAAAATGTTCTGTTTCCTGTAAGAGATGGGTTAATGGTAATCAGAAAAATATGATTCGGATCATTGCCTTATTCTTGTTTTTGATATTTTCCGGCTTCACGTTGGTAGAAGAGGATGCTAAAATCCCAAAAGTACCTTCCGACATGGAGTTTGCTGGAATGAAACTCAAGATCACAGAAGCAGCTAAAAAAGATATTCAAAAAGATGTGGATATGCTTCGAAAGAGTCCGAAGTATTTCAATATCAAGTTAGACAGAGTCAAACTGTATTTCCCTATTATAGAAGCGGTATTAAAAGAAGAAGGGGTACCTGAAGACTTTAAGTATTTATCCGTGCAGGAAAGTGCCTTGATTTCTGATGCCGTATCTACTTCCGACGCAGTGGGCTTTTGGCAGTTCAAAGATTTTACCGGTAGGGAGGTAGGTCTTAGAATCGATCGCAATATCGATGAAAGGATGAATGTGGTGGCTTCCACTCATGGTGCTGCCAAGTATTTCAAACGGCACAATTTCTTTTTCAAAAACTGGGTATATACTGTGCTTGCCCACATGACTGGTCAGGGAGGAGCAAAGAAGTATGTTGATCCAAAGAAATTCGGAGATGATAAAATGACTATTGATGCCAATACCCACTGGTATGTCAAAAGATTTCTGGCTCATAAAATAGCCTTTGAGAAAGAGTTGAAAGGTAGTCATTCTGAAGGCTTGAAACTGGTGGAGTATAAAAAAGGACAGGGTAAAACAATCTCTCAAATTGCTGATAATCTGGATGTGGATGAAGAAGAACTGACAAGGTATAATAAATGGCTAAAAAGGGGCAAAGTACCGGAAGAGAAGGAGTACTCAGTGATTGTACCCATAAAGGATAAAATGCCTAAAGTGTTGGCTACATCCAATAAGCACCACACGATTCAATCACCCAAATCCACTACTGAGATTCAGCTCGGAAAAGACCTCAACAGAAACAAAACAATTTTTATAAAAATAAATGGCATACCAAGTATTTTGGCTAAGAACAATGAAACAGTAGAATCTCTGTCTGCTGAAGGCAGTGTAAGTGTAAGTAAATTCTTAAAGTACAATGATATCAAACAAACCGATGCTATTGTCGAGGGGGAGATTTATTACCTGAAGTCAAAGAAAAATAAGGCAAAGGTTTATTACCATACTACAGAGCCGGGTGAGACTTTGTGGGATATTTCTCAGAAATTTGGTATCAAACTAAAGAGACTGGCAAAAATGAATCGTATGTCCATTATTGACAATCCCGAAACGGGAAGGTTGATGTGGCTTATGAAAACCAGGCCAAAAGATGTACCTGTCGAAATCAAAGAATTGCCTACCACGGAGCAAGTAAAAGAAGTATTAGGTGAGTCTTTGAATGAAGCCAAGAGTACTAAAAAAGTAGTTTTACCCAAAAAGGAAATTTCCAAAGTGTCTGAAGTTGTTGATGATAGTCAGGAAAATAAGGAAGAACATATAGATGAAGAACTTAAAGAAGAAATACCAAAATCATCCAGAAAACATGTGGTAGTAAAAGGGGAGACACTCTACAGCATATCTAAGTTATACAATGTAGGCGTAACTGTTTTGATGGATATGAACAACACGAATGGTGCGATCAGCATGGGGCAGGAATTGCTGATACCTGAAGATGCACAAGAAGTGCCAAAGGAAACTGACAGTGCTCAGAAAAACCAGGAAGAAAAATCAGATGAAACTAAATCAGAACCTGAGAAATCACCAAGAAAACATATAGTGGCAAAAGGGGAGACGCTCTATAGCATATCCAGATTGTACAATGTAGAACTGTCTGGTTTGATGGATGTGAATGGTGTCAATGGTGCGATAAGTATTGGTCAGGAATTGTTGATTCCAGAAGGCGGGGAACAGAAGAAATTAGTAATGGAAGAAACACCAACAGAGACTGAATCCGAAATCACCCTACATGTAGTGGAGCCGGGTGATACCATGTATAAAGTCGCAAAAAAATATAAAATATCTGTTGACAAATTGCTTGAATTAAATCAAAAGGATAATTTTGATTTATCTGTAGGCGAAAAGCTTATAATCAAAGAATAAAACCAGCTAAACCTTATGTTCAATCTGGCACTGCTAATTGACAATCATGATGAAGACAATGGCCTCAATAAGAAGGTAATTCTTGATTCTAAGCTGGCCAAAAAGGTGATTGTCAGGAACAACGGAAAAGATGCCATCAACTACCTCACTACCAATCCTGATATTCCGGATATTATATTTCTGGATATCAACATGCCAATAGTTGACGGATGTGTGTTTATTCATGAATTTGAAAGCCTTCCCGAAATCATTAAAGATTTGTCCAGAATTTATATTTTATCAGGTGCTCAAAATGATATGCACTTACAGAACCTGGTAGAGGGCAATGAGATTGAAGGTGTAGTGTCCAAGCCACTGACATCAGAAGTCTGTGAGAAAATAAAGCAATAAAGGGTCAGGGTAAAGCATTTAAAAACGAAACCACCTTACCGCACTCGTTGCGGTATCTTTTAGAGTCACAGCTAACCCTGGCAGACCCCAGAACAACTTGCCTGACGGCAGTCAGGAGTCTGGGGACAGTAGAGTTTTTAAATTCGTTTGTCTTGAATAAAGGATTAGAAATCAGCATCCAGCCCCAGTTCATTCTTCAATCTTAATAATTCCGGATTTTTCTCCACCATTTCATCAAAAATTTCAGCATTGGTGTAGGCAGTTCTTGCAGCTATTTCCTTATTGAAAGCAGAAGAAATCATAATGAAGTCATTTTTTAAATTGTTCCTTAAAAAGTGAACCAGTTCCACTTCTATTTCTCCAAGAAACTTCTTTTCAACAGAATTCTTAAGTTGGAGTTCCACGGTAGTTTCTGAAACCAACTTCACTTCATTTTTTAGCAATGAAAGATAGGTATTGGATAAGTTTTTCTCAGAAATATATTTCTTCAATGCATCCTGAACTTTCTCCAGAGTAACGGGTTCATTTCTCTTTTCAACTTCTTCTACCTGAGCAGTCTGTTTTTCTGTTTTTTCTTCTGTTTTATGAATATCAGTAAGTCTGGGCGTTTCTTTTTTGATATTCCCGACGGATAATGGCTTTTTGACAACAGCAGGAGCAATGGTTTTTGTTTCTACTGCTGGTTTTTCTACAGGTTTAGGTGCTGTTTCTAATTCAGAACTTTTTTTTTTAACTCTGTCGGTGCGATCTGATTCAGATTGAAAGCCTGATTGAGGTACGACATCTTCATCAAAGCCAACTCTACATGCAGACGTTGATTTTTGCTGGACTTGTAGTTGAGGTCGCAGATGTTCAATATGTTCAGTGACGAAAGTATGAATGACATAGACACGGCACTGGCTTGCTCCAGGTATTTTTTTTGTACGTTTTCCGAAACTTCCAGCAGTTTTACAGTCTGGGGATCTTTGCACACCATCACGTTTCTCAGGTGTTCGGCAAGTCCCACAATAAAATTGTGGCCGTCAAATCCTTCTTTTAGAATCTCATTGAAAACCAGCAGGGTTTCGGGTAGCTTTTCAGCGTATAATAGATCTGTAATCTGAAAAAAGTAGTCGTAATCAAGGATGTGAAGATTTTTTATAGCATCCTGATATGTGATTTTATTGCCGGACGAAAAGGTAACGATAAGATCAAAAATCGAAAGGGCATCTCTCAGAGCACCATCTGCTTTCTGTGAAATCAGGTGCAACGCTTCTTCTTCGGCTTCTATTTTTTCACTCTCTGCTATCTTTTTTAGCTGCCAGGTGATGTCTGATATTTCTATTCTGTTGAAATCAAAAATCTGACACCTGGAAAGTATCGTAGGGATCACTTTGTGCTTCTCTGTGGTAGCCAAAATGAAAATGGCATAAGATGGCGGTTCTTCCAAAGTCTTCAAAAAGGCATTAAAGGCCTGATTGGAAAGCATGTGAACCTCATCTATGATATATACTTTGAATTTTCCCTGCTGAGGAGGATATCTTACCTGATCTATCAGGTTTCTGATGTCATCCACCGAGTTGTTGGATGCAGCATCCAGTTCGTAGATGTTCAGGTTGTTGGAAGAATCTCCATTTTTGGTTTCCTCAAATCCATTGACCATGCGTGCCAATATCCTGGCACAGGTGGTTTTTCCTACTCCTCTGGGACCACAAAACAGCAGTGCTTGCGCCATGTGGTTGTTGTCAATCGCATTTTTGAGGGTAGTAGTAATGTGGCTTTGTCCAACTACCTCATCAAAGCCCATTGGCCTGTATTTCCTCGCCGATACCACAAAATTTTCCATGTGTGCAAGTTAAATATCAATGGACAATTATCAACAAACATTTTAGAAATTATCGAAGAACAATTGTTGGTTATGGTTCAAATGTGCCTTAATGGATCGATCCCTCTGTTACCTCGACGTAGGAGAGGTCTTCCCTGCTAATTGCGAATTTGAAGCGAGATTCCTCCTCCGTCGGAATGACAAGGGTATATTATGATTGATTCTATTATAGGATTTTGGCTATCGACCGTTGACTGTTGACCATTGACTTTTTACTTTCTACTCTGTACTCTCTACTTTGTACTTTAAAAAAAAAATTAAACCTCCAATATTTGATCTACGTTGGTATAATCTGATAACTTTGCCACCTGATATATGGGGCCGACTGGACTTGACAGTAAGTGCGATCGTATGTAAGCATGTCGGGAGTTGTGGGTATTTCCCGTTGACAAACCTTCACACTTTTTAAATGGCGAAAATAACTACGCCCTTGCTGCTTAATCGATAGATTAACGGTAATGTGTCTCGCTGACCCTTCGTTCTGCCGGGTTGGCATCAGAGGCATCACACGCAGAACTAGCGACTACAGGTACGTGATGTATAGCGAAACTAATTGCGTATAAGGTTGCTTTCAGGCTTGTTGCTGGCCTTGAGCTTCCCGACAATCAATAGCAAATAAACATGTAGAAAGCCTATTGGTTTCCTTAGCTGGACCAGGGTTCGACTCCCTGCGGCTCCACATCACTGCCCGCTGTTCTTCGATAGGATAGCGGGCTTTTTTTGTTGAGAGGAATGCATAATTGCTGTTTTTAGAACAAAGTTATATGGTATAATTTTTTAGTTCAACAGCTTTGAGCCATGAACTATGCGAAGAATTACGATTTTGGTAGGTTGAAAAATTCTATAAACGATTCTATAGTTGCCAAGGATTAGTTCTCTGAGTAATTCATTGTTGAACTCAGGAACCTTTCTCCCGGAATTTGGAAAACCTTTTAACTGTTCTATTTTTGACAAAATACGATTCGATAATTCTTTAGCATATCTGGGGGAATCTTGAGCTATATAATCAGTGATGGAATCCAAGTCATTCCATGCTGATTCAGCAAGAATTATTTCGACCATTTATTGTCTATGCGTGACTTGGCTTCTTCGAGTGTAATTATTCTTCCTTCTTCTACATCTTTTTGACCTTGTTCTACTTTATCGATGAATAAGAGTCGGTCAATAAGTTCTTCAGTTGTGAATTCACTAGGGAGAAAATCCAATGTTTCTATAACTTTTGCTTTGTTCATGGTATCAAATTTAATGATTATTGTTCATATTTTAGAGGAATGAAGCTTTCAAATACTTTTCTACATCTCTTACTTGGTCTTCATTGAGTTGATTCATGATTTTATCACAAAGCTTTCTTTTAATGTCACCAATCCCAGATAGGCTGTCATTTTTACGAATTTCAATGTACTTCATTAGATCGTTTCCTGCGAGGTTCTGAGCCATGAGTTCTGTGCTGTCTATCTTCAAATTTTCACTTTTCACTTTTAAAAGGGCTTTAGTGAGTGTAACAATATTTCCAGAGGCAAGGGAATGGGTTTCTAATTCTTCTAATGTGATATTGATTCCTGCTTTTTGGCAAGTAATCAGAGATAAGATAATGTCTTTTACGGGAGACTTTCTTATCCTCATAAAAACCAATTGCATGAGGTCAATCTGTACACCAGAGAATAGAGCAGTGATCCATAGATTTAGTGGTACGAAATAGTTAAACATAAGAATGAGAACTAAGCCCAGTGCAAGAAAGAAAAATAGTTGTGTCATGTTTTATGAATTAAAGTTTATGATCTTGAGAGAGTTAAAGGGTAAGATTCCCTTTAACTACTCGAATAGGTGCTTTTTACTCATGATTTCCCTAATTCACTTATCAGCCATTCAAGCTTTTGTCTTGCTACACTAATAATGTCAACATATGTTCTGTAGAGCACATCGCCTCTTTCGTTATGTGAGCTTATCACATCTTTAACTTTTCCACCAAGCAAAAGAATTTCAATTTTCTGATTATGAAAATAGGTGTTTAATTCATCGCGGTATTTCAAAGCTTGTGCCTCCGTGTCTCTGTTTAAAGTAAAACTTGGACGCTTAAATTCTATTAAGACAAGTGATCTGGTTATGTTTCGGCCAAATAATATATCAGGTCTGTCATCAGGACTGTCGCCTTTGTAAGTCTTGTTAATTATTTTTTCAATTGATGTTTTGAGACCTTGATCGGAGAATATGACCGAATAGTCATCACCCAACAGCCAAGTATTGTTCTCAAATGCTTTGTGGACGGTTGATTCTAATGTTTTGGGGTTATCTATTAGCAAGTTTAATTCATCTAGAAATCGTAATCTGTTAATTGCTTGACTAGAAATAATACTCATCTCCAGTAAGCCAAACTCTGAGAGCGCACCAGCAAATAATTCAATGTCGCTATTTCTAGTTTCTTGGATGTTCTGAATTATATCCCAATAATGATCTTTCTCCATTGCGGATACCATTACAGAAATTACTGTGTTAATCCTGTCTTCTGCTTCTCCATAGAACTTTTCAAGAGTTTTGTAAAGTGCCTTCTTCGCAAACGGTTGTTTGTACTCTGGAAGCTTTTCGAGCTCCTTGTTAATCTTACGCTGATAGCGTGCTCTTGCCATTTTCATGTCTGTTTTGAAAACTTCGTCAACAGATAATTTTAAATGGGATGATGTCTTTTCACTTATGACTTCAAAGAGTTTACTATTCTCAACTATTGCGCCATGATCAGCAGTTGTATCTTCATCTAAATCATCACAAATGATTTCTCCATAGACACGATTTTGCAGTTTCTTTGGAATTATTTCATCGTCAGAAAGGAAGTTATGAGGGCGTCCAATTAACTTGTTTTTCACGCGTACTGATATACCTGCTTGTTTAATTGGTTTTTCAGTTACGGTATATTGCAATGTTGCTTTCTTGCCATTTTGTAAAGTAATTTCTTCAGAATATGATTTACCCTGTAGATCTAAAACTCCTATATCTAAGCCATTAATTGTGATTGAAAAGTCTAATTCTCTACCGTAATCTCGCATTAAGATTTCTTTGAGTCGTTCAGGGTTTGGGTAGTTCAAATTTTGATTGAGACCAGAAAGTGTAATTACAGTTCCATGTTTGTTTTTGTCACAATCATTAACGGATATAGGTAAGGGTATTTTTTCTAAATCATAATTGGCTTTTGCAAGATCATCCTTATTGATAACTACTGTCGTGGTTTTCCCTGATGCGGAAGTCGAGATCTTCATTTCAGAAGCTACCATTAGTCCAGCAAACTTACCTATCCCTTTTCGACCCTTAACTTTTCTTTTTTTAAGAATTGATTTATCCCCTTTTCTGGAAGTTCGGCTATTTGCGATGTTCAAGTACTCAGACCTTATTTCTACTTCTTTCATTCCTGCTCCATCATCTTCAATGATGATTTTGGGTTCAGGGTCAAGGTCATCAGGTAAAATAATAGTTACATTTTCTGAATCTGCATCATAAGAATTATCTATTAGTTCTTTAGTAGCTTCCTCAATTGATCGATACGTTTCACCAAGCAATTGAGCTAACTTGGGGTCTACTTTGAAATGGGCGGTTTTGCTCATATAACTTCCTTATTGGTTAAAAACGTTAGTTACTTTCGCCTATGGGCGTAAATAAATTTTTAATCTTATTCAATCAATCCTATTAAGACTACATCAGTATTCACCATCTCATAAAAATAACAACTATTTTCGGAGTTATTATTGGAGTAATAGGTTTTTGTACTGTATGGCTTGGGTAAGGAAGGTAGGATAATAGTAATATGCTGATATATGATTTGTAGTATTTGTTAAGTTATTAGCGAAGTAATTTCATATAAGTACAATTCGTAATAAATTGCTTTTCGTTATTTTTCTACGCTAAAAATTAATGAAGAATGAATTTTGTAAAAAGAAGCATTGCTTTTGTTGCGGTATTGTGTATTGCCATATTTTTTGAATCAAAGGGACAGTCGCTGGAAATTGACCATGGCCCATACCTTCAGTACCCTACTACCAATGAAGTGACCATCGTGTGGACTACCACCAAAAAATCTATAGCGTGGGTAGAATTTTATGAAGAAGACGGAACTAATTTTTATCAGTCTGAGCGTTCGAAGGTATTTGCCTCAGAAGACGGCCTCAAGACCATTGGAAAAATTCATAAGGTAACCCTCGAAGGACTGAAACCTGCTACCAAATATGCCTACAGGGTGTATGCTCAGGAGGTAATAGCGCATAAGCAACGCAATTCTTTATTTGGTGAGGTGGTGGCTACCCGGGTGTATAAAAAAGAGCCGCTTTATTTTACCACTCTTGATCCCAATCAGAAAAGTACTTCATTTGTTTTGTTGACGGACATCCACGAGCAGCCCGGTAAGGTGGGACGTTTGCTGGAAGATACTGATTTTGAGTCCACTGATTTTGTAATTATGGACGGTGATTTTATGAGTGATTTCAATGAAGAGAAAAATCTGTTTGCAGGTAGCATAGATACACTCACACAAATTTTTGCCAAAGAAAAGCCATTGTATATTGTGAGGGGTAACCATGAAACCCGTGGAGTGCTGGCACATACGATGAAGAATTATTTTCATTTCCCTAATGGAAAATATTACTACACTTTCACTTATGGAGATAGTTTTTTCATAGTGCTGGATAGCGGGGAAGACAAGGCTGATTCGGATATCGAGTACAGCGGGCTTGTTGATTTTGACAACTACAGGACGAAGGAAATGGCCTGGCTGGAAGAGGTGGTCAGTTCTCCAGAGTATAAAAATGCCAGGCACAAAATAGTGTTTTCGCATATTCCTCCTTACGGTGGAGGCAATTGGCATGGAGATGTAGAGATGCAAAATAAGTTTGTACCCATATTGAATCAAGCCAATATCGACCTTATGATTTGTGGGCATACACATCGGTATTCGTATGTTCCTGCCAATACTTACACCAATGAATTTCCGATTTTGATTTGCAGCAATTCAGCTAAATCAAATGTGCAAATCGATGCTGATAAAATTACCGTGACTACTGTGGATGTTAATAAAAAGGTGCTATCTCAATTGGAGTTTGAATAAGAAAAACGAATAGTTAGTTCGACATTATTTTTTTGCCTTTGAAGTAAGTATATAGGTGGATGTTGAGCAAGATAAGGAGCAAGCCATAGATACTGTCTTCAATCGGGATGCTTCCAATTCTGATTTGGAGGTTTTCCATGTCGTTGTACCAGACTATTGGTTCGCTGACCCATGATCCGGTAAGGATGCCATTGCTCATAAAGAAAAATGGCAGAATGATCAGATAGGCGAGATAGGCAAAGGACAGGTCTTTTTTTAGCGCAAAACACAACAAAAGATAGCCCGTAGTAGATAAAAAAGTAATACTGGTGTAGGCGTAGGAGGTATTTAATATGCCTACTATAAATAAATGGACGATCAGTATGACACTTATGTAGTAGTGGTAGAGGCTTAGGGGATTGTTTTTGATCAGGTATTTGAGGGAGAAATAGGTGAAAACGCAGGCATAAGGAATGCAAATGAAAAAGAGTACCTCTTCTAAAGGCAGATTGGCAAAGTAAATGCCCGTGAGGTAGTCAGGGTTGAAACCCCAGACACCTGCCTTCGTGAAATAATAATCCCAGATCAGAAAAATGGCTGCTACTATGATGTTTGCCGGAAAAAAATACTTCCATTCTTTGTAAAAAGGCTGTTTGGGGTAGAAACTCGCTATAAAAGGAATGAGGATGCATCCCAAATCAATCAGTAAATAGGTGAGTGATTTCATTTTTTGTGGTACTTCGCCGGGACATATAACATACCGAAGCATTCTCCATCTTCTTTTCCTAAGTGTTTGTGGTGCACTTTATGGGCTTTCCTTAAAGCAACCAGGTAGGGGATTTTGGTGTTTTTGAACCACTTGAAACGCTGATGAATCAACACGTCGTGTACCAGAAAATAGGATATACCATAAAAAAGAATCCCCAAACCAAAAAAGAACAAGATATTAATGGAAGGAATGGTTCCAAAATAAAAAAGGAATATGCTTGGTGTCGCAAATATGACAAAGAACCAGTCATTTTTTTCAAACGCAGACTGGTACTTTGGCTGGTGATGGTCTTTGTGCAGGTACCACAACAGGCCGTGCATGATAAACTTATGGGTACACCAGGTCACCGCTTCCATCACAAGGAAAGTAACTATTGTAGTGGCGATATAAAGCAAATAAAGCATCAGTTGATATTGTTTGTAGCTTTGGTTACATTTTTCAGGATCAGTTTCTGGTAGCTTTTCGGTAGTCCGGAGTTTTCGATGTGTTCTTTTATGTACCTGGAGTCCGAAACCATGTCATGATTATATCCAAGTATGCCGGGAACTTCGCTTTGTACCAGCAGCCTCACATATCTACCTTCTATTGAGCCGGGATTTTGTTGGATAAATGTTTCCAAATATTTTTTTCCCGTTTGAAAGTATTTCAGCTTACTGGTAGGTAATATACAGTATTGGGCTTTTTGCATGATGACGGAAGCCATATACGGCCATGCCTTATCGCAATTTATTTCTTCCAGCAAATCAATAAAGTGATCCAATTGCTCTTCAGTTTTTATATTATGATATTCTGTTCTTATAGATTCCATACCCGTACACTCGGGTGTGTTGAGTATAGCAGTAAGAAACAGAAGTAAGGTTTGCATAACGAAACGGTCTGATACTGGTGAATATCAAAATTACCGATTTCATTTGATTCATCAATATTTCCATGTTTCAAATTGCTTTTGTCTGTATATTCTGCTCTTTTTTATTGCTGTTATTAGAGTAGATTTAGTTTATAGTTCACAAATGATCTTACCAAAAGCATCATTTTAGTAGGGTTGTTTATTCTTATTCTACTTGTTTTTATTTGTTCTATATTGGCCTTTGATATTTTATAAAGCAATTTTTTGTAATAAATGTATGCAGTATAAACTCCGAATTTTGCTACTATAGGCAATTGAACAATGCCTGAATAAGCTTCTTCAAAATCACGGACTATCTCAGTGATGATTTCTGTTTTCGTGTTTTCTTTTAGAGCCTTACCTTGTAAGTGGGGGAAGTATGACCTGTTGAGCAATTCTGAATCGTCTTTTAAATCTCTCAGAAAATTTACTTTTTGGAAAGCACTGCCAAGCTTCATCGCTGGTTTTTTCAATTTGATGTATTCCTCCTGATTGCCCTGTACAAATACCTTAAGGCACATAAGCCCCACCACATCTGCCGAGCCATAGATATAAGTTTCATATTCTAATTTGGTGTTGTAGCTTTCCTTGTGCAGGTCAGCTCTCATACTGGAAAGAAACGCCTGTATCAGTTCATTGTCTATGTTGTATTTATGCACTACTTCCTGAAAGGCATTGAGGATGGGGTTTAGGCTTATTTTTCTGTTTAATGCATTTCTCAGGTCTGCTTCAAATTCATCCAGCAATAGCTCTTTGTCATAGTCATAAAAAGAATCTACTATTTCGTCTGTGAGGCGGACAAAGCCATATATCGAGTGAATATCTCCTTGTATTTTGGGAGAAAGCATTTTCACTGCAAGTGAGAATGAAGTGCTGTAAACCGAAGTTACCTTTTTACTACACTGCACGGACATTTGATCGAATAGAGCTTTCATAATGTATTTTCTTTAATGACAAGATCTGATACTAATTTTCCTGAAATGAGGGCAGGAGGAACTCCCGGACCCGGCACGGTGAGCTGGCCTGTGAAATATAGATTTTTAACTTTTTTGCTTTTGATCCCCGGCCTTAAGAAGGCAGTTTGCATCAAAGTGTTCGCCAGACCATAAGCATTTCCCTTGAAGGAATTGTAATCATCTTTGAAATCCTGAACGCAATATGATTTCTTAAATAAAATATCGTCCCTCAATTGTTGACCAGTTAGCTGCTCCAATCTGGTCAAAATGATGTTGAAGTATTTATCTCGAATGGCTTCTGTATCCTCAAGGTCAGGTGCTATTGGGATCAGAAAAGTTGCTGCTTCATGGTGCTCCGGGGCAATGTCCGGATCTGTTATGCTGGGAAAACTTGCGTAGAAAAGAGGAGCTTTTGGCCAACTTGGGTTGTCATAAATCTCTATGGCATGGTCGTCAAACGATGAGTCAAAAAACAACGTGTGGTGTAATACATTTTTCAGCTTTTTTGAAAAACCAACATAAAACAGCAAAGATGATGGAGCCATTGTTTTTTTGTTCCAGTAGCTGTCCGAATAAGATTGATAGCCGGAAGACAGTAAACTTTCCGAATGTTTGTAGTCAGCTCCGGAAATAAGAATGTCAACTGGTTTGATTTCGTCATTTATCACAATACTTTCCACGTGTCCTTTTTTACTAACATGGATGGCTGAAATAGGGCTGTTGTGGTGAAAGACTACTCCCAGCTCCTTAGCGAGTCGGACAATGCCGTCCACCACAGATTTCATTCCTCCTTTTGGATACCATGTACCCAATCCGAAATCGGCATGGTTCATAAAGCTATAAAATGACGGAGTGTTCGATGGTTTAGCTCCTAAAAATAGTACTGGGAATTCCAGAATTTGACGGAGTTTTTCGTTTTTAAAATTTTTACTTACAACATCTCGAATAGTAAATACAAATTGCCTCAGTTCCAAAATGGTTTCTTTGGTGACCAGTTCCAGAGGACTGAGGCCTGGTTTATAGACCAAATCGTTTATGGCTATATCATAGTTTTTTTCCGCTTTTTTTAGAAATTGTAAGAGTTTTTGAGATGATCCGGATTCAATAGATTCAAAAGTCTTTAGTATTTTATCAAGGGAACCATCAATATCTATAAAATCGTTTTCACCAAAATAGACCCGATACCCCGGATTCAATAATTCTAATTGATAGTAGTCTGTAGTTTTTCTGCCAAGATCATTAAAAAAACGATCGAAAACATCTGGCATCCAATACCAGGTAGGCCCCATGTCAAACTTGAATTCTCCATTGACATATTGCTGGGCTCTGCCACCCAATTGCTTGTTTTTTTCGAATACTTCCACCTCGTATCCGCTATGTGCCAAATGGCAAGCTGCTGATAGTGAAGAAAAACCGGAACCTATAATGCTTACCTTATGCTTCATTTTGTTTAACAATTATACAATATAATTAAACAATAAGCAAATTATGTTCTTTGAGCTACTTCTTTTGTTATTCGATGGCCTCTATCAAATGCATTGGATTATGGTGCAATACAACATTAGGAGGTAGCTTATCCGCTTCCAGATGTGCTGTATTGTTGCCGAGAATATGGAGACGTTCATTTCTTGTTGCAAGGATGGAATCATATAATTCTTCCAGGTAGGTCAGCGTATTATTTTTATTTGGTTCTACGGTGAAATAGCTGATAAATATGATGTGACTGAATACTTTTTGTATTTCGAGTAAATTTTCTATTGGTAAGCTCTCACCTAAATAGACTGATTGATGCCCTTTTGATAAGAGCTCATAGTGAATATAAAGCAACCCAATATCATGTATTTCATTGTGTGGAAGGAATAGAATGTAAGTTTTGTTAGTTTTTTGGTTCTGACTTTTAACCTTTTCTATGTTTACCAGTATTTTTTGCTTGATCAGTGTAGATATAAAATGCTCGTGTGCAGGGAGAATCGTATTACTCGTCCAGAGTAAACCGATGTGTTTGAGTAGTTTTATGAAAAAAATATTAAAAATTTCCTGAAAACTATATTGAGTCAATAGTTGATAGTAAGTGTCGTCAAAAAGCTTCTGATCAAAATTCAACATTGACAATTTAAAGGTATTAATTGTATGTAGGATGTCGCCATTGATGGTTGACAGTTCGTTTACTTTAGTGGATATTTCACTCTCTTTCAGTTTGGCAAGTTTGGAAATTTTATGGCCATTTTCTAATAAAAATGCTATGTTTAAAACTTTTTGAAGGCTTTTTAGATCATAAGTTCGAATGTTAGTGTCGGATCTTTTGGGCTGGAACAGATTGTACCTCTTTTCCCAAATTCTAATGGTATGAGCTTTTACCCCGCTCAGGTTTTCCAGGTCTTTTATAGAGAAGGATGTTTTAATGCTCATCTTTTTTTGTTAACTTATTTACTTTCAAAGTTAAACAAAAATATGCTTGTATGTTTTGTCTAAAACTAATGACTAAACTTAGCAGTGCAAAAAAAAAAGAGAGAGTCACTTTGCGTAACTCTCTCTTTTTCAATGCGGAACGGACGGGACTCGAACCCGCGACCTCCTGCGTGACAGGCAGGCATTCTAACCAGCTGAACTACCGCTCCTTGGTTTGCCTTTCTTTAAAAGCGATGCAAAGCTAGTCTTAAAGATTTGATAATACAATACCTGTTTCTAATAATTGTTTGAATTATTTGCATGAAAAAAATATGCCCTTGAAAATCAGATTGTTCAGTAATAAAAAATATTTTAACAATCTTAATTTGATCTAAAAGCTCTATCAAATAAACCTGTAGAGGTTGGTAGAGCCTTTAGATTTTACCATGGTTTTATGGCAGAAGTTGTCACTTTAAATTTTTTCTTTGTCCAGTATTTCAACATTTCTTACCAGATTGATAAATTCCTGACGATAGCCTTCTTTGTCTTCTCCCTTGGCTCCCAGGGCAAGCGTAATTACATTTTGATAGGAAGCATTTTGTTTGAATTCGGAATCTCTAAGTAGCATGCCAAATTCTGCTACTGAAGCAGCATATCTGAAATTGTCAGAAGTTTTATTGATGTCGATGGTTTGGCTATCCAATGTATGAGTAATCAATTTACTGGCTGATTCATTCGGTTTTTTATACCGGAACTTTACCGTCAACAATTCATTTGAATGACTGTTTGGTGTTTCATTTTTATATTTTAATGGATCGATGTTCCTGCTGAAAGCTGATTTGATTCCTTGCGGTATGATCTCATAAAGGGCTGTTACTGAGTGGCCAGCTCCTAACTCTCCGGCATCTTTTTTATCGTTGTTAAAATCTTCAGCATTTAGCTTTCTGTTTTCATAGCCAATCAGCCGGTAGGCCTGAACTTTATCAGGGTTAAATTCTACCTGAATTTTCACATCTTTTGCGATGGTAAAAAGGGTAGCTTTCATTTCAGTGATAAATACTTTTCGGGCTTCATTGAGGTTATCAATGTAGTAGTAGTTGCCATTTCCAGCATTGCTAATCTGCTCCATTCTACCATCTTTGTAGTTGCCCATACCAAAACCTGTAATAGTAAGGTAAATTCCTGATTGTCTTTTTTCTTCTATGAGTCGTACCATCTCCGAAGTAGAGGATACTCCAACATTGAAATCTCCGTCAGTAGCGAGGATTACCCTATTGTTGCCATTTTCAACTATGTTTTCTTCAGCAATTTTATACGCAAGTTTTATTCCTTCACCACCGGCAGTAGGTCCTCCACTTTTCAGGTTGTCAAGTGCTGATATAATCACCTCTCTGTTGGAAGCAGGAGTAGGGGCAAGAACCAAACCGGCAGCACCGGCATAAGCCACTATAGCTATCTTGTCCTTGTGTCCCAATTGATTGACCAACATCTTTAGTGCTGACTTAAGCAAAGGCAACTTGTTTTGTGCGCTCATCGATCCCGATACATCAATCAGAAAGACAAGGTTTGACGGATCAGTATTTTCATAATCCAATTTTTTGCCCTGAAGTCCGATGTGTATCAGTTGATGTTTTGGATTCCAGGGAGCCTGAGCCACCTCTGTGGTGATGGAAAAAGGATGTTCTCCATCGGGGTTTGGGTAGTTATAGTTGAAATAGTTGATCATTTCTTCTATTCGTATCATATCTTTTAGAGGCATTTGTCTGGAATTGATGCTTCTTCTCATATTGCTGTATGATGCAGCGTCCACGTCAATGGAAAAAGTAGAAAGTGGAACATTTTTTGGGTTGTGAAAAATATTCTCCTGTATGAAATCATATTCTTCAGTATTGTGTGGAGGAGAAAAATAGGAGTCAGAAACCGTTATGTGTCTTGTAGCTTGTGATGACATCATCATTTCTGATTTTCCCGGATATTTTTTATCAGTTTTCGCTCTGGCAATACCTGGCTTTACGAGTACATTCTCCTGAACAATTTCAAACTCCATACTATCAATTTGCATCTCATATTTTAATGAAGTCATTTTTACCACTATATCGCTTGATTTCGAATTGAATGCAACGATTTTTTCTTTGTAATTGACCACATTGAATATGAGTACAGCTTCATTTTGCAATGATGTGAGGAAGAATTTCCCGTCTTTTCCCGTTGTAGTACCGATGTTAGTGCCTTTCACTGCTATAGCTACATTGGCTAGAGGCTGATTGTTTTTGCCGTCCAAAACAATACCTGTGACACTTATTGAAGCATTATGGTTGGCTTTAAACCCTGATAGTAAAACGATTAGTGCTATTCCGATTAACTTTTTCATTTCTTTAATTTTTTGTTATACAATGAAGAGATGCGGCAGACTGTAAAATTCCATAAATATTTTTTTTATTTTTTTTCACGCTTAAGTTTGATACTTAAATAATTGTCTTAGAATCATTTTTTATACTTAAATTGAAATTTTCAATGAGATGAGAAAAAGGTTAATATCATTTTCATTGAAATAAATACCAGCTAGGAAATCAGATAAAGGCATTTGCAGCTTGAATAAGGCGTAATAAGATTCCCTATTGCTTGTTTTTAAGAGTATTCAATATTTGAAGACTTATAAAAATTGTATGCCATGAAATGGAAAGGATGCTTTTATTATCTAATTGTTGTTTCAATAGTCCTCATAGGGTGTCAGCCAAAAAAACATGGTATGCCATTAGCAAAAAATGGAGTGATTGATTTGAGCAATTGGGATTTTGATCAACAAGGTTTGGTGAAATTGGATGGAGAATGGAATTTTTATTGGAAACAGTTTCTTTATGAGAAGGATTTTTCTTCTGAAAATACACATCTGAAAACTGAGAATATAATTGTACCGGGAATCTGGCGGTATCAGGATTTTAATTTGCAGGATGTAGGTTGGCATGGTTATGCTACCATGAGGTTAAAAGTTTTATTACCACCGGGCAGAAAAGAGTTAGTGATGGAATTGCAAGACATCCGGTCTGCTTACGAAATGGACATCAATGGCGAAGTGGTGGCGACTTGCGGTCAAATAGGTAAGACGAGAGATTCAAGTAAACCTGAGTTTGTAGTAAAAAGACCCGTAATTTTCTCTGACTCTTCTGAATTGTATGTTACTATAAGATTATCGGAGTTTCATCGTGATTCAGGAGGGGTGTTTATGCCTATTTCATTGGGGAGAAACGAACAAATATTTTTAAAAGGCAGGAAACTAACCATCAAGGATTGGTTACTGATCGGTATTCTGCTGTTTGCTTCAGTATATCACTTTGCGTTGTATTTACTTCGACCTAAGGAAGTTGTGAATTTATATTTTACTTTATTCTGTGTCAATTTCATTTTGAGGTTGTTTACAAGAGGAGAGAAGGTTTTCTATGAGTTAACTGGAATGGATATGTGGTGGCTGGTTAGCAAGATTGAATTTGTCAGCTTATACATGATTCCGATCTTGTATATTTTATATTTTGACAGACTGTTCTCAATACCCACTCTTGTAAAGAGGTTGGTACAAGGATTTTTTGGTGTTTTTGTTTGTATTGTAGCACTTACTCCCTCTTATGTGTACATACATACACTTTTGATATTTCAAATATCAGGAGTCTTATTGCTTGCCTATGGTGTTTATGTTACGTTTATGGCTTATCAGAAGCAGGCCAATTACTTTATAGTCTTTCTTTTTGGATTTATTATTTTATTAATAGGTGGAGTAAATGATGTATTGAATTTGAAATACATCATTTATACAAGAGAGGTTTTCGATTATAGTTGTATTATTTTTATTTTTTCTCAGGCTTGTGGATTGGCTAATAAGTCGGTAAAAGCATTTAATAAAGAAGAGCAGCTTAGTCAGCATTTGGATTGTAAAGTTGCTGAACGAACAGAGCAGTTGTCTAAAGCCAATGTAGTAAAAGGAAAATTGCTTTCTATTGTGTCCCACGATTTGCGAGGACCACTCACGTCTTTGCATGGGCTGCTGGGTTTAATTCAGGACAATCAACTTGATAAAAAAGAAGAAAAAAAGTTGTTCAAGGGAATCGCAGAAAGTTTACATTCATCCATGAACCTGCTGGACAATATACTCTTATGGGCATCTTCACAGCTTAAGTCCAATTCTGTTCAGGCCAATATTGAACCACTTAAATTAACCAATTTGGTAGATGATAGCATTAAGCCATTTATTCATCAGGCCAATCAAAAAAACATAGTCATAAGGAGTGAAGTGCCCGCAGAATGTAAGGTGATGGCAGATAAAAATATGCTTAAATCTGTGTTGCGCAACCTGATCAGCAACGCTATAAAATTCACGTTGGATCACGGTTCAATTACTATTTCTTGTGGAAGTGAAAAAGACCAGACGGTAATTATTATTACTGATACTGGTATTGGCCTTTCCGAAGAACTGGAAGACAATATTTTCAGATCAGAAGTAGTCAATAGCAGGTTAGGAACATCGAATGAAAAGGGAATGGGAGTAGGTTTGATTTTATGTGAAGATCTTATAACACAAATGAATGGAAGAATTTGGGCAAGCTCTACACCGGAACAAACGGGAAGCATTTTTAGTTTTTCATTGCCTCTGCCATAGACTCTAAATTACCTGATCCTGTAGTTTTCGTGCTTTTCAAACCCTTAAATCTTTATTTATAGGAAAACCGTGAGTTTGTTTTATTGATCCTTCTATTTGGTTAATTCATAATTGAAATAGTATCTTTATTGTTGCTAGTTAAAATTTCGTAAGGTTTTTTTAGAAAACTGACAGTTTGACTATCAACAAAACCAACCTATTTGTAATTTTATGTTCAGACTGAAAGTCGATCAGTACTTTTCTTTTTATATCCCAAAGGTACTTTGTCTTTTAATGAGCCTGATACCGTTCAATGTATTTTCACAAACCGCTTTGACGGCATATATAAGGAGTGAAGAGGGGGAGAACGTTCAATTTGCGTATGCCTATTTCGGTTCAGATTCTACTGATGGCATTTTTTCAGATATTGATGGAAAAATAATATTCGACTCAAATACCAACTTAATAACCATAAGTCATCCTGATTACCAAACCCACTTATTCTCATTAGAAAATGAACGTAAGGATTCTTTAGTCTTTCGGCTGGATCATCATGAAAGTCGTGGTATCAAATTTCCCGGAATGGATTTGACGAATCCTGGCTTTCATATTGTTGAAAAAGTCATTGCTAATGATAGATTGCATGACCCTGAAATACAAGGAGGTTCCTTCCGGTATAAAACATATAATAAAACCGTAGTTGATCTTTATAAAATTCCAGACCATAGGCTGAAAAAGAAATATCATGAAATGGTGAAGCAAGACTCAGTTTTTCATAAGCACCATAAAGTCTATGGACAGCAACACGTGGAGGTGATAGAATCTATGACAGAGAGAACTTTCAAGTATCCAAAGATGGATCATGAGAAAGTTCTGGGACTCAAAGTGACCGGATTGCATGAAGATGAAATGACTCCATTGAGTACCAATATGCATCCCATATCATTTTATGGAAATTATTTTGAGTTTTTAGGCGTTCGCTTTGCCAGCCCTATAGGTGTTGCCAATTATAAAAAGTATGATTTTCATTTAGAGCAAGAGCTTCTGGTGGGTGATGATACTGTTTTTGTCATCACTTTCAAGCCGTCACATTTACGTTTTCCTGGGTTGATCGGGAGAATGCACATAAACAGCAATCAGTATGCAATACAGTGCATAGTAGCAGAACCTTACCAGTCACATACTACAGATTTTCAGATTTCTGGTTTGTACGAGTTTGTAGAAAATAAAGAATGGTTTCCCAAACAAATAAACAATGTCTATTCTGTTGATAAATTTCCCAAACCATACCTGGGGACGGTCTATGATAAAAAAACGTATATCAAAGACATTGAAATCAATCCTGATTTGAGTGAAGAAGATAAGAAAGTAGAGTTAGTGGTTGCAGACCACTATGCTACTCAGCAAGAAGAAGAATTTTGGAATTCTCATCGTATAGTACCTCTTTCCAAAAAAGAAAGGTTAACCTATTTGCGGGTGGATACCCTTCGACATCAAAGCACTGCTGCGAATACTGTTCAAAGAATTGCAGCATTTTATAAGGAAGACTTGAACTATCGTCTTCCTCCAATACTTGTTCTAAGAGATATATTCAATATTGGCAAGTTTGAAGGAATACGCTTGGGATTGGGTGCAAGTTTGGGAAAAGATTTACTCAAAGTATTCGAGTTTAATGGATACGGAGCTTATGGGTTTAGAGATGAAAAATGGAAATACGGCTATGGAGGAGGTTTTTTTCTAAATAAAAAACATGATGCAGAGTTGATGTTTGAGCATCAAAAAGATATTAAAGAACCAGGCAATGTGGTGTATTTGGATAAAGAAAAAGATTTCTTCAGATCTATATTTATCGGGACAATGGATAGCTATGAATCCAATCATGCAAAACTTTCCTTTCGTTCGCCCGGCTATCATTTGTTCGAATTGGGGATTCATGATTATACTGAAATCCCTTTGTATGACTACCATTTCGTAGATGAAAACAACGCTGCTATTGATGTGTTCAAAATAACTGAATTCACTTTCAGAACCAGAATAGCAGTCAAGGAGCGGATCACCCATACCCTTGGTACTGTCAACCGTCTTAAGTCATCATATCCGGTCATTTATATCAATTATAATAAAGGTTTAACCAGCATGCTCAATGGGAATTACAGCTTTGATAAGATATCAGGAGTGTTTGATTTTAGATTTCATGTGGGACATATAGGAGAGTCTGAATTTGCGCTGGAAGCCGGACATGTTGACAAAGGGCTGCCTTACCCCTTGCTGTTCAATGGGAGAGGAGGAAATTTAGCAACGAGTAGTGTAATTATTGAGGATCATTTTCAGACAATGAATTTGTATGAGTTCGCCTCCAATCGTTTCTTCAACGTGTTTTATTCACATAATTTTGGTTCCAGGTTATTTGCTCATGCTAAATTGAAGCCGGATATAGTGGTATATCACCACATGGGATGGGGCAAGCTTGACAACCCTCAGAGCCATCAGGGTACTGAAGTGTTGGTGAAAAGTTATAATAAAGGTTATATCGAAAGTGGCTTGGGATTCAACAACATCATTAAATATAAATTTTTCGGAAAACTGTACGGAGGCCTTGGAGTCAGCTTTTTTCACCGCTATGGGCCACACAGAAATCCCGGAAATTTCGGAGATAATTTTGCTACCCGTTTGACGTATGTGATAAGAGGAGTGTAGTAATTTGCATTACTCACACTCCGAATCTATTTCTTGAAGCTCATTCCTTAAAATTCCAATGTAGCTACTGAAGGCATTTGGTGCATTGTTGTATTCAAAAGTGACTTTATGACTATTTTCTCCTGATGTAATTTCAATCCATTCTGCACCACCATCGGCACAATCAGGACAACCAATGACTGCTTCCATAGTATTGAAGGCATCAAAGTTTATTTTAGTATTTAAACTTTGCCATTCTGTAAATTCATTGTTGCAATGAATGTCTGGATGAGTGTCTTTGTCTGTCCATGATGATTTTTCAAAATTGATGGAGGAGGGAGTAATGCTAATGGTCTTTTTGCAATATCCAATACAGAATCCAAAGCTGGTGCCATAACGAATGATGGTATCTTCAGGAATGGTACAACAGTCTTTTTCTTCACAAGAAAATCCGGAAATACTTCCAATGGTAAGTAGAACTAAAATGTGTTTTTTCATAACGTTATCAGTAGTGGCTGATAGCAAGACACAGCTAACTTCGAAATGGTTGAAAAGGGATTTATTTTGTATTAGTGACATCCGCTTAAAAATGTGATTAGATTTAATCTTCTTGGAAAAATACAATAGTGGAGATTTGACTCTCCACTAAAGTTTATGATGTTTGAGTTACCACACTTAGACATCATGAGTAAAGATAGAAATTTGACC
>NZ_JBDKWG010000133.1:0-132759 GCF_040151475.1 Reichenbachiella sp. MALMAid0571
ATCTGCCATTGCCGGACAGCCATACCCCCAATCTGCTTCTCCCGGAAGATCCTGGGTTACATAGTGATGCTCAAACATATTTACACCAATGCGGCTTTGTCCAACTTCTCCAGATTGTTTTTGTTTGGAACAGGATAAACAACTAATTATCAAAGAAATTAAAACAACGTATTTATAGGTTATGTTCATTTTCATCAACTTATTTAATTCCATAAAGACTACTTAATTAAGGACGACAAATCAGCTATAAACAATTGACGGTGACCATCTGGTGCTGCCTGAAAGCAAATGCGTTTGAACGAACGATCCCACACAGGATGCCCATCGAGTCGCAATTCATCATGGTCTCCTTTTTTGTCATAAAGAGGTCTTGTTGGCATTTTACATATTGCTTCCTCCGTTTGATTAACAAGATTAATAAGCCGGATGCGCACAACAGGTTCAGGATCCAGATACTTAATATCCGTCACTATGTAATTTTCCGATGGTTCAATAGTAGGGTGTCCCCCTCCATCAATTGTTTCGCTCAAAATAGTTGGCTTACCACCATCAATTGGAACTTTACAAAGGCGATCGTTCTTACCATCAGGCCGTAAATTTCTTATTAAATGCTTTCCATCAGGATGCCAGTTGGGGTGACCTCCACCATGACCCCATACAGGCTCACTAAAAGTTCTTTTGATATCATTCCCATCCATATCAAAAGTGAACACATTGACATTTCGCCCACCAGACCCATCAGGAAATAAGCATCGTTGAACAAGCATAATCCTATCACTTTGAAGGTTGAATTTTGAATGCCAGAAATAATACGTGCCGTCATCTCTTGGAGCTGGTTCTGGAATATACTTTACAATATCCTTTAAGCTTACTAATAAAGATTTTTTACCTGTTCGAATATCTGTTTTCCAAATCCCTTCACCAACTGATGCACCTATCGGCAAAGTCGGACGATTGTTATAATCTTTTGCTACAAGGCCATACCCTCGCTGTGTAATATCATATAAGTGTAATGGAAATCCTATAATGGATTTTCCATCTGGTGAAACATGGTACATTGGCCCTTCCAGGGCTCGTACTTTTTTAGATTTCAAATTGATCTCCACACAAACCCCAATACCATCAATAACATCATTAGCATAGACCAAGTGGTCATTTGCACCCCATTGCGCCATTGTACCAGTCTGATGTGCCCAACATTTAGTTGTATATATGGTCTCGATCGTTTGATTTTCTAAATCGATTACACACACATCGGCGGTATCACCATATTTGGGAGGATGATCTTCGTAAGGCAACTTACTCACAACCAAATACCGGCCAGACAGACTGAATGGAAACACATCATAATAAGTATGTACATAGAACCCATCATCAGGAGTAACTTTTGTGATAGGCACTAGTGTCGATCCTTGCGTATATGGTGCAAATTTAAACGGGATTTTTTTTGATGTTTTCATAGAATACCCCCACACCCCTGGTGCGATAAGCGTAAAGACAATGCCCGCTGATGATTTTTTGATAAAGTTCCGTCTTTTCATTTTTTATATCTTTCTAGTGATTGATTTAATAACTTGTTCTAACAAATTGGTTTTGGAAACTATCACTTTCTATTTCAGCCAGGACAATACTTGATTTGAAACTTCGATACTGTCCAAGTCATATTTGATAAGAAAATTGTCATTAACTTTTTTCTTTTTATAAACCCTGTCAGGAAAACGCATATTCTCGGCAATTTTCGATTCTTCTGCCATTTCTCCATTGGCATTTAGAGGATTTATCAGGAATACTTTGCATGAAGACAGATAGGCAATCAGATCCGGTAAGTCATATGCTGTAATGGCTCCAGGTACTACAGAATGAACAAAAGAAGTTTTATAGTCCCGGGTCAGAGCTATATCCGAATAACTAAGGAATGGTTGTATGAGACATACCTTTTCAACCTCTGCTCCAAAAGTTGTTGCATGCAAGAGTTCACTACCTAATGCTCCTACGGAAATAGCAGTAGTTGAATGGTATGTAGCTAATTCAGCTTTCACAAAATGTGCTAGCCTAACAATATCTTCAGCTCTTAATGCTACAATTGATTTTCCGGTAAGGATACCGGTAAACCATTTATTATAAGAAACTCCCCGGATGTAAGTATCTCCTCTCAAATACCCGGGCCCCATTTCGCCAATATTGGGAAGGTCACTTAGTAATACAGTATATCCATCGGATACCAATTGTTTGGCTAAAACATCCTTATTTACAGCATAATCTTTTCCATTTTCATGTAACAGGAGAATTAACTCATCTTTTGTACCCTTGTCGGGAATAAAAAGTACCAAAGGAAGTTTATAATCTCCGCTACCATCGATTAGATATTTTTCCAATGTATATTTTTCATTTACCATTCGTCCGGAAAATATTGGCTTTCCAAATTCCTGAGGAAAAGAAAATCCTGATATCTCCATCGCTGATTTTTTAATTTTAGACAAATGCTGATCCATATTGGCTCTGGACTTTTCCAGTGCTTTCAGTTGACCTTCAGCCACTTTTTTGTTCAAAGAATACATGGTTTCTCCTTTCAAAGAAGTAGCCAACTGCCCTGTTTTAGTTACATACAACTCTTCTTCGGTAAATAGATCTACTTCATAGTCTTTGCTATCACCAGGGTTGTCAAGATATTTTTGAAAAAAGGCATACATGGCTTCCCTATTCTTCTTTGTGGAATTATGGCGATCATCATCTTCTGTTATTTGCAAATTATCCATTGCTCCAAACACTTTATAAGCTCTGCTTGCTTCCTGAAATGTTTCCCTTGTTCCTTCTATGCTGAAAAAATCCCGGGTGGTGGCCATGATCAGCGTTGGCTTTGGTGCCCTCACCTCTATTAAATCCGGGTGATCCAGGCCATTCTTAATCATCTTTACCAGATTTTGTTCAGAATCTTGTGGTGCTTCGCTTTTCAGCAGGTAATCGAAATTGGTTATCCAGCATTCAGGGGCAGCAGCAAAAATCCTGTCGTCAATGGCAGAAACTACAGCAGTCATATTTCCTCCCCCTGAAATTCCATTCATACCCAACCGTGCCGGGTCAACTTCTGGCCTGGACAAGAGAACGTCTATTGCTCGTATTCCATCCCATATAAAATGCTTAGCAGAAGAATACCCCGAAATATAGCACTGTGCTCCCGGGTAAGAATGTTCATGGTTTGGTGGAAATATAGATTTCCCCAGCTTTTCATCATAATATTGTAATCGTTCACCCTGGCCGATAGGATCATAAGCCAGCACTATAAATCCTTTTTTAACCAGATTAATAATTTTGTGCTGGTAAGCGTCCCTACGAAAACTTGCCGGACTATGGCCTATAGCATTTAAAATAGCAGGGGCTTTTCCAGACAAATTATTGGGAATAAATAGAGCGGACGGTACATAATACCCAGGCTGAGACTCAAAGATTAATTTTTCAACACGATAATCTTCTTTTTGAATTACTCCTGTAACCCTAATATTTAAAGGTGTTTTCTCAGGAAAAGTACCAATTATATCCAACAACTTACTCTTTACTGTTTGTTGTCTGTTTAACCAATCAGCTTTTGTTTTCACTTCTCCGATTTCCTGTTTTCGGAGTTCCAATTGTTCAAGGCCTAAGGAAGCAAGGGTCTTATACAGGGAATTCTCCACATCGGAATAATATTTCCAAAACTTGAAAAGGGAAACATCATCCTGGGCATGTGTCGTTTTAACACTGAAAAGCCAAACCAAGCAGATATAAATTATTCTGACATTCATATAGATTCTATTTTAAAAGAGAATAAACCTTTAGTCCTCCAATCTTTCGGCCTCTATGCCCCTTATAGAAACATTGTGGAGACTTGCATAATCCTGTATAATTTCATTCAACTTGTCTCTCCATTCGGACAGACCAATTCGTGAGAATGGAGCGAGCATGAAGTCCAACCCCTTTCTTCTGTCGGCAAAGTGATCTTTCAGGTCATCATAAACATGATAAAATTCTTTGCCTCCAACGCTTTCGTTCTTAGGAAGCCTACTCTTTTCCCAGATAATCATTAGGCCAGACCACATATCATCCTGTTCTTTTAGTATTTTTCCAGATAACTTACGGGTTTCAATCAATAAATCAATCGCTTTAGCATGATCATCTCCAGCTTTAGAAGCTTTTACCAGATTATCTTCCACTGCTGCCAGGTTAATCATAGTATTCATGGCATAGCGTTCTAAATACGCTATGGATAGAAAGACTTCCAGATTGTAGCTATTGTGGCGTACCCTGGAGATACTCCTCATTAATCTGGAAATAAGAAGGTCATTTTTTTTGAGTAATACCGAGGCTGTTTCTATATTCTGACTATACTTTTCACGAAAAGATGGTTCAATACTTAAATCATTTACAGCAGGTAATGACGGTGGGTTCAACATCAAATCCATATAGTCCCCTCCTATTCCTTTCCCAAATGAGCTTCCATACCCTTTTTTCCTTTCTTTTGTTGGTACTTTATCCCATATATTTTCATAAAACCTTGCCCCTTCTTCCAGTAGTTCATATACTTCTACCATTTCCGGGCTGTCAGCACCATAAAAAACATCCATAAAGTCAGCAATGTTTTGCTGTAATGATGGTGTTTTTTTTGTCCATCCATATTGAGTAACGGAAGCCCATCCGAGCCAAAACGTCTCATTATGCAAACCAGCGTCATCCCATGCTGCTGCAAATGTCCCTATCAGGTTAGCTCCATTTGCTTCTCTGTCCGATATATCATGATAAGCAGTACTTAACCGTCCCTCTGTGTACTTTCCTCTATAGGTAACCGGAAAATAGTTTGGGAAAAGAAACTCTGCTCCCTGAATAGAACTATATGACAATTGGTCAAGGCCTGTTTTAGTCTCATTTACTGTCCACTCCCTACTCTTGCTACTTCCCATTATAGCATCTATTACACCATTGGGTACTTTAGAAATGTCTTTTGGTAACAACGGGTACTCTACCCAGGCCAAGACCCTTCTGCCACGTTTGGCCATCCATTTATTTACCCTTACCAAAAAATCCACCCAGGCCTGGCTTCTATTCACTTCATTGTATTCTGGTTTGCATTTATCACATGTACCTGCATAGTACACTTCATCAGTAGAAGCAAAAAAATAATCAACCCCCGGAGTAGCATCAATCATGTCCTGATACATATCGAAAATCAACTCCATGGCTTCTTCATCACACATGCAGGCCTGGTAGTTGCTCTCATCATCGGCTTTCAAATGCTCAAATTCTTTGTGTTTTAAAACAAAGGCCATGTGTGCGGGTGCCTGGACATTTGGCACTAGTTGAATAAACCTGTCCAAAGCGTATTTGGTCAGTTCCTGCATCTCTGCTTTGGTAAAAGCATTCGGTGCGCCAATTATCGGGTGTCTCGGATATTCGTATTTGTCTTCAATTTCAAAAGCTATAGCATTTACTTTAAAATAAGCGGACCAATCTATATACCTCTTCAAGGTTTCCATCTTATCTCTATGATGCTTAGTATCCCAATGGATGAACCTCAACTCCAGATCAGGCCAGTCTGTAATGGTTCCCTCTGGTAATTGGAATCTGCCTCCGGCTGTGGGCTTCAAGAGTTGCAAGAAGCTTTGAACACCATAGAATAAACCAACCTCCTCATTACCTTCAATGAGCACATGATCGCTTTTTATAGTTATCCTATATGCTTGTTTGGAACATTCCTCGCCTGGCAACCCTGCGATAGCGTTCTTTACCACTTTTAACTCCAGCAGGCCAGTACCTTTTCCTGAAAAACTCAGATTATGTAATTCACCTGCCCTGGTGCTTAAACTGTTGAGTGCTTTTTGCGATGACGGGTCTTTGGATAATACTCTCCAGGAAGCATCAATAATTATACTTTTATTGCTTAAGTTAACTTTCTGTGGTGTCGGAAAAATTGTATATCCTTTGCTGCGTAAGTCAGTAATTATCCCCTGACCAAACGCTGTAGCATTGAGAAGAAACAAAAATAGAAATCCGTAAATATTGGATTTTAATAATAGATTCATAGAATGTTATTGTATTCAAAAAATGATTTTAGAATTTATCTTAGTTTAACATTAACGGTCCATACGATTATCCATAGATAGTCTTTTTAACTTTCCGTCAACAATAAATATTATATACCCATCTCTGGTTGGAAACTATCTTATAGAAATTCTTATTCCGTAATTTTGATGATATCCAAAGCCTGATTGTTGAGGCAATAAAATTTTCAACCGATCAGGTTAGGTTTACTTTCCCTGATCGGTTTTTTTATTGTTTCAGTTACTTAACCAAGGACTAATCAAGGATGTTTCCCGTATGTGAGTAGGGGACATTTGGATTAGCATCCCACCAAACTTTGGAGGTCAAATTATCACCCCCTATTCGACTGGAAACTGCTTGGTAATTAGCACTATTCAAATTAATTTCATCAGTTGGATAGTTTATCCTCCGTGGAATCTGTCCGTTAGTTTCACCCGTCATTGATCCAATAAGAATTCTGGGATAACCAGTCCTTCTCCATTCCGACCATGCTTCAGTAGAATTGGGGAAAAGGGCTACATTCTTTTGACTAATAATTTGTTCCAATTGCTCTTCTTCAGTACCCGATAGGGTAGCTACAGTAGTAGAAAGAAAATCAATTATATCTGGCTCACTAACACCATAGTACTCCATGCTTGCCCTAATACCTTTTTTATACCAAACATCAGCAGCTTCATTACCCAAATCCAATTTCAATTTTGCTTCGGCTAATGCAAAACATACTTCACTATAATACATGGCAGGCATATCCAATGTTGGCTGTGTAAACCAGGTTCCAATTTGAGAAACTTCATTAGGCTGATAGTGTTCTCGTTCCTCACTTCCATCTAATCCAAGTGGCCTACCCCTATAAACCAATAATCCGGGATCATTATTAAGTTCAGCTTCATTGGCTGACTCCAGAGTAGGTTGTGCTATTACAGATAATCGAGGATCACCGTTATTTTTTAAAATATCGATTAGCGTATTGGTCATAACCGGGCTAAGAACTCCACCTACCCTAATGATTTCATTATATATAGGATTTCGGTTGCTCTCAAAATCTTCACTCGTTGCAACAAAAGCGTTCCCGCTATTACTCTCTATCAAATCAGCACCAATTAATTCAGCTATTTGACTAGTAGCCAGAGATGCATCCGCATAAATGATTCTAAGAGCCAGCCTTAATCGAAGGGAATTGGCAAACCTCTTCCATTTGTCAACATCTCCACCATAAATCAAGTCGCTAGCTCCATAGCTAATGGCCGAAGCATCAAGTTCATCAGCAGCTTCTTCAAGCTCATTTAACAAGTCGTTATAAATGCTTTCCTGAGTATCATACTTAGGTTGAGTTTCTACTTCATCGATACTCTTCACCGCATCAGAATAAGGAATATCTCCGTATAAATCTGTGAGGTGTTGATAAATATAGACTCTCATGATTCGGGCAATTGAATGCTTATTGACCAACTCAGCATTACCAGTTGTCAACCTGATAATCTCAGAAATATTAACCAAACTTTTATACCCATTGGAAAATTCAGAAGGAAAAAAACCTCCATTGAATGGTAAATTTCCACCAGAAGAAGAATAACCGGCATAATTACCAAAGGCGTTAAGGGGATATGCGCCATAATCAATAATTGCTCTCTTTTGGACTTTAGTCAACAACAAACCAACCTCAAGTTGATCAGCTGAAAGCAATGATGGATTTGTATTTAGTTTTTCATAATCATCTGTACAAGCAGAAAAAACAGCTACTGTAATAGCCAGTACAGAGACGATTTTATATAAATTATATTTCATGATTTCTCTTTTTAAGTTTTTTTTACTACTTATGATTAAAAAGTTAGCTTAAGGTTAAAACCAATGCTTCTTGTAGAAGGTGCCGTATAAGATTCCGACCCTTGTGAACCGGAAGCAGTATTAAAGGCTGATTCAGGTGTAATCCCCAGTCCTTGCATGTGTTGATCAATGTAGTATAGGTTTCTTCCAACAGCAGAGATTTTTACACTGGAAAAAGGAGAATTACTTAACAAAGTCTTTGGGAGGGAATACTCTAAAGTAACTTGTCTGAGCGATATGTAACTAGCATCCAGTACAAATTCTTCTATAATATCTTGCCTGGTATATTGACCAGTCAAAAAATGTCTTGGCAACTCAATATCACTTTTTTCTCCTGCAGCCAGATGTAACACCTGATCTCCATTGCCATCTTCAATATAATAATCGTTCTCCATTACTCCATCGGATACGCCTACCCATAAACCATCTGAATTTTGGTAAATACCATCTGTAGTGAATTTACCCGTTCCTCTTGCGGCTTGTATATACTTGGTGCCTGAAAGAATTTCACCACCCATTTTAATATCAATAAGGGCACTTAGCGCAATCCCCTTATAAGAAATGGTATTGGTAATACCTCCTATCCAATCGGGTTGAATATTCCCCAAAACTTTGGTATTGTTTCCATCACGTTGATACCTTCCATTGGCATCTAACAACTTTTCCCCCTTCTCGTTTCGTTTATAGTAGAAACCTACGATATTCCCAAAATCTTCACCTGGCCTGGCTTCAATGGTACCCCAGCGATCTCGAGACATCTCATGGGTTTCAACTCCATTTGCCAAAGACACAACCTTTGATTTATTTTTTGCGAAATTGAATGCCAAATCCCATTTAAAGCTATTTTCCATCTTAATTGGAGTCACATCCAGCAGAAGCTCAAAACCTTCATTTGTAATTTCTCCGGCATTGATTACCATGTTAGCATACCCTGTAGCGGAAGAGATATTTACAGGTAATATTTGATTCTTTGCAGATGCCTTATAATAAGTAAGATCAATGCCTGCTCTGTTGCCAAACAAACGAATATTTGCTCCAAACTCAACAGACTTAGTCAGTTCATTCTTTAAATTAGGATTAGGAATTCTGTTTTGAATTTCCACCTGTCCTTGTCCATTTATTGTTTCAGTAGAACTAACATATCCAATAGATGTCAGATAAGGATCGGAACCATTTCCTACTTCTGCATACCCTGCACGCAGCTTACCAAATGTTAAAATTTTTGAATTTATCTCAAGGGCATCTGTAAATACAAAACTCGTCGATACTGACGGATAGAAAAATGAATAATTATTCATTCCCAATACTGATGACCAATCATTTCGTCCCGTTACATCCAAAAACAAAAAGTTTTTATAGGCTATTTGCCCGGTACCAAACAATGAACTCATCTCCCTTTGCACTTTCTCATATCTGGGTGTCACCTCGTTGGCATTGGATATATGATATAGCCCTGCTGATCTCAGGCCTTTTCCACTAGATCCGGTAACTTCCCTGCTCGCTGATAAATGACTCGCACCAAGCGTTACTGACAATGCAAAATCGCTTGATAAGTCCTTTTGACCCATTAACAATATGTCACTATTATTTTCCTCTACCTGCCAGGTATAGTTACTTACTTGTCCACTACTTGCACTTCTTGAACCTATGGCACTACGAGTAAACCGTTGATCGGTATAAAAATCTGTTCCTGACCGAGCTTGCACACTTAACCAGTCGTTCAAGTCATACTTTAATGTAACAAAACCAATAATCCGCTCTCTTTCATCTTCATTGACAACCTCATTAATAGTCCAATACGGATTTTCTATTCTGGTAGTATAATTAATCGGATTTCCATTTTCATCTTTATAATTTTTCAAATCATCCAGGTCGATGTGTCTGGCAAGCTGGATTATTGCGCCCATCATGTTGGATGAACTTGCCCCGCCCTGAGGTCGATTGTGCCCTTGATGCTTAATATAATTTACCTTAGAGTCAATCGATAGTTTATCGGTTATTTTTGCATTTCCTCTTAAGCTAATGGTTTGTCTGTCGAAAGTACTGCCTGGTATAAGCCCTTTATTTTTCATGTCGGAAATAGAAAATCTTATGTTTGCATTTTCATTACCACCGGTTAATGCCAGAGTATTGGTGGCCGTAATTCCTGTGTTGAAAAAGCTTTCAATATTATCTACAGGCTGAGGGGTCATAGTCATGGTTTTGGTTGGATCCGTCCAATCAGCGACTACCTGGCCTTCCAGGGCAGGCCCCCAACTTGCCCAAAATCTGCCATCAATTATACCATAATCTACTCCATCAATAGTTGATGTGCCATCAAAAGGAAGGTCAGGATCATAACCCATGGCAAATTTATTTTGAAAGGTCGGAAGGGTAGCCAACTTATCAACCGTCACATTTGAATTTATAGTGATTCCCAATCCTTTTTTGGATTTACCAGACTTTGTAGTAATCAAAATCACCCCATTAGCCGCCCTGGATCCGTAAAGCGCAGCTGCATTTGGCCCCTTTAACACCGTTAACGTTTCTACATCATCAGGATTGATTCCAGAAATTCCATCTCCATAATCGACACCTCCAGAAGCATAATCGGCACGATCAGTATTTTGATTGTCTATAGGAACACCATCTACAACGTATAAGGGTGCATCATTTCCTGAAATAGAACTATTTCCACGGATAACAACTCTGGAAGATCCACCTGCCCCATTTGGAATGTTGGTTACCTGCACTCCGGCCACTTTACCTGCTAATGAATTAACAATATTGGCTTCTCTTGCTTCAGTAAACTCTTCTCCTTTCAATTCTTGTGCAGCATATCCCAGTGCCTTTTTTTCCCTCTTCAAACCAAAAGCGGTAACTACAACTTCTTCCAACTGGCTTGCATCCAATTCCATTTGAATATCAATAACAGTCTGATTTCCTAAAGCTATTTCCTGGGTAATATATCCTACATACGAAATGGTCAATACTGCTCCTTCCGGCACATTTAATTTGTAATTTCCATCCAAATCGGAAGTAGTACCATTTGCTGTACCCTTTATAATTACTGATGCACCTGGAAGGCCTACACCGCTCTCATCTGTTATTTTACCAGAAACATCAACATCGGCACGCAACAACTCAACCTTCAGTTGTGGCTCATCATATTTGGATTTCTTAGAAACGTGAATATTGTTATTTATCTGGCGGAATTTCAGATTTGTTCTCTTAGAAACTTCCATTAACACATCAGAAACACGAGCATTAGAAAAATCTCCTGAAATACGCACTTTCTTATCCAGGTCTTCTGTTCTATATGTAAACTCATAACTGGTTTTTTGCTCTATATATCTCAGTAACTTGATCAAGGAGGCATTATCTACCTGCATCTGTATAAGAGCTTCTCTTACACTCACTGCTTCCTGGGCATTTGAACCGTTTGCAAAAATTGCACTCAGAATGAGGCAATTAATAATCATGGCATGCAGGGCTCTTACTGACATTTTGTATAAAATTTGTCGTAGAAATTTAAATTTCATAATTTTGAATTATTAAGTTAAAGAAAATGTTTAATGATTTTCGGCCTGTAGATGCTACAACATCTATAGGCTTTTTCATGATGACCGTTCTTATTTTCACATAGGCATATTAAGTTTATTGGTTATCGAAATTTATTTCAACATCATTTCCATCGATAGAATAATTGAAATGATGAACAAAGGAAATTCCTTTTAATACTTCAGACAGTGCTTTTTCTTTATAAGAACCTGTATAATGAAATTGCGTGACAGGTTCATTCTGCAATAAAATTCGTACTCCGTACCAATCCTCAAGTTTCGAGACTATATCAGTCAAAGTAGCTGTATTAAATGATAATATTCCATCTTTCCATGAAATATGATCCAAATAAGCAAATTTATGAGTGTTAATACGATCACTATTATCGGTGATTGCAATATTACCAGGATCTAAAATCACGGAATTGTTTGCGGAATTCTCAACACTTACTTTTCCTGTAACCAATGCTACATCTACTCTACTCTCGTTTCTTGCATTTACATTAAAACTTGTACCCAAAGCAGTTGTGGTAACACCAAAAGACAATACTTTAAATGGTAATTTTGAATTTTTCACTACCTCAAAAAATGCTTCACCTTCGAGATCGACAATTCGTGCTTTTGAATCAAAAGGCAACTTATAGGATATTTTACTCAAAGAATTCAATGTAACTTTTGAACCATCAGGTAAATAAGTAGTCAACTTTTGCCCCTTTTCTGTAGATTTTGTGATAGTACTACTATTGACAACAGTCAACTTTTCTTCTTCTCTTTGAAAATTTGATATATAATAGATTGAAAATCCTGAAAGAAGTATTATTGCTGCTGTTGCAGCTATTTTAGCCCATGGCCATATTTTTTTTTCATTCACATATCTATTTTCAGGTTCTAACTTTGCCAGCACTTTCTGAAAATGTCGCTCTCTATCAAATGCAGGATCCTTTTCTGTATTGCGAATCTCTTCAGCCAATATCTTATCGAATTGCTTTTCGCTTTCATCTCCGAAAAACCATTCTACAACTGTTTTGATTTCTTTAGTCGTTCCGTATTTACTGAAAAACTTATTGATTAATGATTGATTCATTGATTTGTTTTTGTTGCGTATATATATAATATCCTGATTTCGGGTTTACTACTCAAAAAAAAATGATTTTTTTTAGCTAATGGTATCACCACAAGCTTTTGTGCAAAATTTAGAATAAACCCAACTATAGGAAGTCAATATTTCAACTTCTAACAGTGTACTTATTTTTAGTCACGGTTTACTCAGAGTCCAGAATAGTACCTGTTTATCAGGCTTAATAGCAACATGGATAAATCATTAAAAGAGGAGCAAAAACATCCAGATGTAATTTGTCTTTTATGAATAAATTGGTTTGATAAATGTGATTTTCAACTGTGCGAATTGATAAATTCATTTTTTTCGCTATTTCTACATGGGAGAGCCCTTCAATTCTGCTCATAATATACACCTTCTGCTTTTTTGCAGGCAATTTGGAAATTAAAAACTCTATTATTTGAGCCGTTTCGTTACCAATGAATTCCTCTTCAGCATTGGTTACTGTAGCAATTCTTGTATCGCGTAAATAGTTTTCTATAGTAAAGTACATGATTTTGCTCCTCCCCCTTTTTAAAGCAGAATTTCGTGCAATCGTATACATATATGCACTCAATGATAAATCTGACCGCAATTCCGTTCTATGTTCCCAAATGCTAACCATTACATCCTGTACGACTTCTTCAGCGTCTTCATGATCGAGAAATAATTTTCTGCAGGCACGGTATAGAGCGGTGGAATATTTAGTGTGCAATGAACGTAAAGCTTCCACTTTACCTTCATTGAGGCCGATTACCAAATCCTTTATTTCATTCTTTTTTGCCACTAAATATTTTGAAAATATTTCCTAAGGTTAGAAAAATAATTGTATCCACCAAATTTCAAGAATGACCTGCTTACATTCCACGTTATTATCATTATATCAAGCCTTAAATTTAAGACAGGTAAAACGACAGGTTTTCAACTGACTTCTAAAAGACAATGTGCTTTGAGAAGCCTTTCAGGATTCTTAAAGCTTACTGTTTTAACAGCTTTACCAATCTTTAAAAGCTTTCGTACTTTATAGACAGGCTCTAATTAGTTGTCTTTAGCTTCTTAGCTTCTTATCTTTTTATTTTTTAGAATTTGAATTAGAAAATTTTACCATTTTTATGTGTAAGATACATCTCGCTTTCACATTCAATTTTATCCAGCCCAACCACCATCTGCAAAGGGGGGATGAAACCAATAAAAAAATCAACTCACAATTGTCATTTTATTATTACCTAATGACCGATAATCGTCGATAGCAGTGCGGATTCTCTTCAATGCTTTAGACATTTGATTTTCGACCGTTTTGGTTGAAATATCCATGAGTTCTGCCACTTCTGCGTAGGTCATGTATTCTTCCTTCACCATCTGAAAGACCATTCTGCATTTTTCAGGTAATTCGTAAACAGCTATTTTTATCACTCCTTTCAATTCTTCATCCAGTAATTTGGTCTCTCCATCTTCGAATATCATTTCCTCTTCAGGAGGAAAGTTTTCCAATCCTACAAGTTGCATCTTGCTATGGTCTCTTAAAAAATTGAATGCTGAATTCTTTGTTGCAATGAAAAAATAATTTTTACTTCCTGAACCAGGTTTGAATTTTCTGCGATTATTCCAAAATTTAACCAGTACATCACACGCTATCTCTTCAGCCGCCTCTGTATTCTTTATCAGGTACTTCGCATAATTAATGAGCTTAGGTGCCAATTCATAGAAAAGCTTCTTGAATGCCTGTTGGTCATCATTATGCACAATATCTTCAATTAGCTTTTCCACAGAACTCTAATTTTCTCATTCAAAACAGATATTATAGTGGGTAAAACATCTATCAGCACCTCAAACTCTAAAATCTCAAGAACAAACAACGCTCTCAAGTATTTCCAATACGATGCACTGGTCAAAATATCAATCCTTCCAAATCAAATCATTGGATCGGATAGCTCCAGATGGTAAAGGATTTTCATCGTTAAAAACCTTCATTTGGCCATGTGTTTCCAAAACAACGAAACTTTCATCTATCTCCCCTTTCTTGTTTTTTACCTTCTTTATATCCAGTTTTAAATATTTCGCCATAAAAGGATACATACCCATCCTTTTGGAATAACCGTAATCATGGTTTTCATTGGGGAGATGCCAGTTTTCTACCGATCCTTTTTTATTGTAAAAACCATATATTTTCTGAATGTATGGAAATTCCACCTCAGGATTGTTTTTAGTCCAATCCCCTCCATCTGAAATCAACAACATAGGCCTGGGAGCAGCCAAAGCCGCAATCTCTACATTGCTAGTTTCATGATTTTCACTCTTATGTATCGGCATTCCACTTTCCCCAACACATCCTCCAAAGAAATGGGCAGAAACCATAACCGCAGGTACAGACACAGCTATTCTATCATCAACAGCTGTCAATAGAAAAGTCTGAGTTCCTCCTCCTGATGCACCGGTAACTCCTATTCGATCTTTATCTACTTCCGGCAATGAAGCAATAAAATCCAATACTCTTATACTGTTCCAAAGTTGTGTTTTCAATGTTTTAGGATATCTATGTACAAAGCCAAATTCACCCATTTCCCCATAACCTAACATATCATAAGAAATCACGACAGCACCCATTTTAGCCAGTGTGGCACACCTTTTCTGCATGTCTTCACGATACCTGCCATAGTCTTCCTGCTTTTCCCAATGTCCATGTGGACACAATATAGCCGGCAGCTTACCTTTGGCATCCGTTGGTTTGTAGATACTACCCGTAACATAAAACCCCGGCAAACTTTCAATGGCGACATTTTCTATCGAATAACCACCATATTCCCTTTTGTTACGATAAACAGGATTCAAATCAGTTTTAGCAGGCATAACCGACAGGTCTGCTCCTTTTAAAATTCCTTCCCGAATGACCTTCGCCTTTACCTGCCATTCTTCCAGGTTTTTATATGATTCAGCAAACCGTTTCAACTGTAAAATTGCTTCTGACTCAGTTTGGTAATTTCCCATGCAAAGCATAGGATTATCGTTGGATTGAGCCAAACAAGAAAGTGCTCCTGATAGGACTATAATAAGCAACAAGTAAACAACTTTCATAGGTGTTAATTTTAAGTTTTAGACATTATACAAAACAACTCTTTTGCTTTTGATCAATATTTTTATTCAAATATCACTTCTCCAAAATACTTGGGTTGATGATAGTCTGGATTTTCAGTACCAATTGGATTCCAGGTCACAAAATGTGGCTTAACTGTATCATCCGCACATTTGTAAAAATTAGCTCTGGCTTTTAATCCCTTCAGTTCCAAGTTTTTATCCTTTACAAAACATTCAGGAGGAATTACCAACATCAATTCCCATTGCTGACCTCCTGTTTTTTCCTCAAAAGGCTGGCTACCCAATGATGCTTTAGTCTCAATTAATTCTAATATTTGAGGGTCAATTGGCTGTCTGTCTTTTCTTGAATGACCAACAGCAACATGTGGTGTACCGATGCAGTTGAACTCGAAATTGTAATACGGCCCTTCTGGCTCTGTTGTAATAAAAAATTCAACACAACTATCCTTATGCACACTGCCATTTATTTTAGATACTTTGGCTAATACGCTTTCTTCTTTCACGAAATATTTCAACAAAATCTTACCTTGACAGTGAGCTATTTTAAATTTCACTTCCGGCTTGTAAGAATACTCAGGCCAATTAATTGTTTCTATAAATTGAAATTTAGTATTGTGTTCAAGTAACTGTTCTGCCAGTGAAATATCCAAAGCACCATCGTGTTCTAATTCCTTTATCGTCATTTTCTTAATGTTCTTTTGAGCAACATTCTCTTTGAAACTAATTTCCTTCATAGAAAAGCCTGAAAAAATACCAATAGAAAAAAATGACAAGGTACTTTTCAATGTATTTTTAATAAAATTTCTACGAAGGTTATCCATATCTACTGAAGGTTTTGCACTAATTTACATGGAATCCATGAGATAATTACACAAAAAATGGTACGTAATCACAGCAGGTGCAATAATTAATACGGTTTCCAAATTATACTCTACATAAGCATCTTTATTTTTATATTATACCCTTTTTCATTTGCTTGACAGCATAGTCACAAGCTCTTGCTGTCAATGCCATATAGGTCAACGACGGACTCATATGGCCGGACGAAGTCATGCACGAACCATCTGTAACAAAAAGGTTGGATATATCGTGACACTGATTGTATCCATTCAAAACAGAGGTCTTGGGATCACGTCCCATTCTGGCTGTTCCCATTTCGTGCACTGAGTCTCCCAATACACCAGCACCTACCTTTACCTTGATCTCCTTAAGGCCTGCCACTTCCATCAGTTCCCGAACCTGATCCTCCATATCTTCCCTCATTTTTCTTTCATTGTCTCCATATTGAGCACTTATTTTTAACAACGGAATCCCCCAGGTATCTTTATTATTCTTATCCAATTCTACTTTATTGTCAAAATATGGCAGACACTCACCATAAGACTGTAGGTGCATTTTCCATGGACCAAGAGTGGTCATTGACTTTTTAAAGTCCGCTCCAATTCCTATTTTAGAAGCATCCATTCCAGATCTGGAAGCAGAACCCCATATTCCATAGCCTCTGAGGAAATTCATCTCCTGACCATTGACATTTCTAAACCGAGGGATTGCTATTGATGCTGGTCTAAACCCTCTGTACATTTTATCCAGATATCCTTCTAAAGTTCCATAAGAATCTATGCTTTTGTGATGATCCATAAGATAATGCCCCAAAACTCCGCTTGAATTAGCCAAACCATCAGAAAACCTAGGGGTCTTGGAATTCAACAACAAACCTGTGGATGACAATGTAGAGGCACAAAGGAAAATTACCCTTGCAAAATACTCTGTGGTTTCATGCGTATTAGCGTCAATCACTCTGACACCAATTGCTTTATCCTGCTGTTCATCGTAAATGACAGATTCCACTATGGCGTGAGATTTCAAAGTGAGCCTACCAGTATCATAAGCAGCCGGAAGCGTGGAACTGTTGCTGCTAAAATAGGCACCATAGGGGCATCCCGTATGGCATAGATTCCTGCTTTGACACTGTGACCTACCTTTGAATTGCCCTTCTGTAGCCTTGGTAATATGCGCCGCACGGTTAGGTATTAGCTTACGGTCTGAATAGTGTGATTCTATCCTTTCCTTTATCACCTGTTCGGCATAGTTCAAATCAAAAGGAGGCAGGAAATGTCCATCTGGAAATTGAAATATATTCTCCTTTGAACCACAAACCCCAATAAACTTCTCAACATAAGTGTACCATGGGGCAAGATCTTTGTATCTAATCGGCCAGTCCACCCCCGCTCCATCTTTGAGATTGGCTTCAAACTCCAAATCACTAAACCGATAAGCTCCCCGCCCCCAAATCAATGACCGGCCTCCGGTCTGGTAGCCTCTAAACCATTTGAATGGTTTGTCTTCAGGGTGAGAATATGGATGTTCTTTATCATTAACAAAAAAATCCTTGCTGGCTGGACTAAAATTGTATTTGGTGCTTTGAATAGGATACTGCTCTTTCTCTTCCTTTGTGAGGTACTTACGGTATTTAAAATCCCAGGGAGCCTTAAAAGTATTTGGGTAATCTTTGACATGCCTGACATCCCGTCCCCGTTCCAGAACAAGCGTTTCCAGTCCTTTTTCTGTAAGCTCTTTAGCAGCCCATCCTCCTGTCATACCAGAACCTACTACGATCGCATCATAAGTATTGCTGTTTTTCATACTTACATCAAATATTATTTCCAATCATCATTCGATCCCCTTCTTTCCACTCTATAGTACCTTGATATTCGCCGGGAACCGGTACATAATTCAGATTTTGCCTGACTCCCTCTTCAGTAGAAAAATACACATCGACGGTTAGCAATTTGAAAGTATAGTAAAAAGGAACTCCTTCTTTATATTCCTTTCCCATCACTTCCATATCTGTTTTTTTCAGGTAATCTGCTCGCTTTTGCTCATCCAAACTGAGAAATGTTTTTCCGGTGACACGCTTACAATCCTTATCAAAATCCGTTAGTCCATCTAAGAATGTCTTTCTAACATCTTTTTCAAAAACGTCCTTCAACAATAAATCTATGAATTGACCTACCTGCGCCTGAGATGCTCCAAGAGTATCTGTTGGTGGGATGATTGTATCGGCTATGGCATTGACCAAATAATACTGTACATCGGTAAGAACAAGTCTTTTTTTAGTATTCGATGAATCACTTTTGCATGCCTGCAATGCACTAAATACACCTGGTGCCAAAACTACTGATTTCAATATCAGTGATGTCTTTTTTAATGCTTCTCTTCTTTTCATAGTACGATACACGTAACAATAATCACGAAAAAAACATTAATTAAAAAGTATTTGAAAATATTTATTCTTTCGTTAAGCTTTTAATTAACATATATACATGAATTACTTACACCAACTCAACTGATCACAGATCAATAAAGCAAATAGTGATATAAAGCCATATTTTTATGAATACTGCAAGCAAGCAATTCTAAGGCAGCCTGAAAGCAATGTAATAGTCGCCTGATTCTGTACCCTGCATCCCTCCTCCTCCTGCAGCGATCACCACATATTGTACGCCTTCGATTTCATAAGTGGCAGGAGTGGCGTAACCACCCACCGGAAGCTGATATTCCCACAATATTTTACCTGTGTCTTTGTCAATAGCCCTGAATTTAGCATCCCGACTGGCTCCAATAAATACGACTCCACCAGCTGTAACCACCCCACCTCCAAATAGCTGTGTCCCTGTTGGTGGTATTCCCTGTCTGGTTAATTCTTCATATTCTCCCAATGGAACTTTCCACTCAATTTCTCCTGTATTCAGATTCACTGCACAAAGATTGCCCCAAGGTGGTTTTATACCCGGATACCCCATATGATCACGCAATTGTTTGTATGCCTTGAGCTTATAGCGTTTGACGGTATCTTGCCTTACGCTCTGCTTTTTAGCCTTTTCTACAAGCGGTAAGAGTTCAAATGCCTGTTCGTTGCTCAGATCATAAAGATAGGCCAGAACCGCACGTCTTTTCTTTTCCTCCAAAGCCTGAAAAGAAGGCATCATTCCCCTCCCTGATTTCAACAGTGCCCTGGCATCATTGAGTGACACTCTGTCTTTCACATCAATCAAAGAAGGATATGAAATATTTCCCTTTCTATCTTCACCATGACACGCTGTACAAACTTGTTGATAGACTTGCTCCCCTTCAGCTTTCAAATCATAGAACTCTCCAACACTTTCTACTTTGGGAGAGTCCTCCACCAGTTGAACCATGTTAGGCATATCATTTACGCCAATGTACATTTTCCCGGATTCTGGATCAAATGCTGCTCCGCTCCATTCTCCGCCTCCACGAAAACCGGGCAATTGAATAACGCCTTCCTCTGAGGGAGGCAGGTAGATGTCTCCAAAAGTATAACCTCTTATTTGCTGCAAAATATTTTCTCGAGACTCTGGAGAAATATCCGTCACCAAACTTTCATCAAAATATTGCCTTACCAGCGCAGGTGGTTTCACTGGAAAAGGTTGTGTAGGCCAGGTGGACTCTCCTTCCATTCGGGATTGTGCTACTGACCGTTCTTCTACCTCGAAAAGCGGTTCCCCGGTTTCTCTATCCAATAAAAAAATAAATCCCTGTTTTGTAATTTGTGCCACAGCATCCGTAGGTTTTCCATTGTGCTGAATTGTGATCAGATTCGGAGGAGCAGGAATATCATAATCCCATAAGTCATGATGCGATACCTGAAAATGCCAAATATACTCACCGGTAGCAGCATTCAGTGCCACAAGGGAATTTCCAAACAATCCTTGTCCGTGACGATCCTTCCCATAAAAATCATAGGAGGGTGCACCAAGTGGGGCATAAAGGATTCCACGTTCCTTGTCAAGACTAAACCCAGCCCAGGCGTTGGCTCCTCCCCCTGTTTTATAATAATCTTTTGGCCAGGAATCGTATCCAAATTCTCCGGGATGAGGTATGGTATGAAAAATCCATTTCAATTCACCGTTCCTCACATCATAAGCCCTTATGTGACCCGGCAATGCTCCATAGCTTTCACTAACGGCTGACCCAAGAATTATCAAGTCATTGTAAAGGATACCCGGAGAGGTATTTTTGATGCTTGCAGTTTCCCTGTCAAATTCCCGATCCAAACCATCAAGTAAATCCACTGATCCATTGTTGCCAAAATCTATTATCGGTTCTCCAGTTGTTGCATTTATGGCTTTGAATTCATTCAGTACATTATAGAAAAGCCTTTTGTCTTCTCCATTTTCCCAATAAGCCAGTCCTCTGTTTCTCCCACCAATACCTTCTCCAGGAGAAAACGGGTCATATTCCCATATTTTATTTCCGGTAGCAGCATCAAGGCATAATACCTTCAAAGTTGGTGAAGTTGCATACAAAAACTTGTCGATAATAATCGGGTTACATTGAATGAAAGTACCTGATTTACTATCACCAGTACGATAAGTCCATGCCACTTCAAGACCTTTTACATTTTTCTTGTTGATTTGACTCAGTTTAGAATAGGCATTACTGCCTTTATCTCCTCTATACACTTTCCATGAAGTGTATTCATCGTCTGAAGTACTGTGCTGGCAGGAAAACAAGCAGAAGCCTATAAGCAATCCAAAAAGAGGAAAAATAATTCTTCTGTTGTTCATGCATTTAAAAGAATATGGAACAGATTCAAAAACCACTGTGGGTTTAATAGAAAAACAAATTAAAGGAACAAAAATTTAAAAAACACAATGTTTCGTAATAATTTATTATATATCCGAAGGTTTTAATAGGGTTATTATCTTATGTATAATTATATAATCGAAAAATATAGTGACATTTTAGTTAAAAGCAGGTGATTTCATCGTACCACTGGGCAAACGCATTTAAAAACAAAACTACCTTACCGCACTCGTTGCGGTATCTGTTAGAGTCACAGCTAACCCTAACAGACCCCAGAACAACTTGCCGGAAGTCAGGAGCCTGGGGACAGTAGAATTTTTAAATACGTTTGCTCTGATAGTACCGCCTATCATTGAATAGGTCAATTATAGCCCACTTCAGAAGTCACTATATCTTCCAGAGCATTTTCATCTCCTTTAGCAGGGCCATGCCATACTCCACCACCAAAAGTGATGACATATACCTTTTCAGAATCATAGGGATCAGGTTGTACTCTTTTTCCCCATTTGAAATTGTACCCCTTAATCCTCTGCCAATTTCTTCCCTGATCCTCTGATCTATAGGCGGATGAATTGAACCCTGCTGCATAAAGTACGCCATTTTCAGGATCCGAAGTAACATCATGGATATGTTGATCATGAGTGAGGGAGGGAATCCAGGATGCACCACTGTCTTCAGACAAATATATCCCCCCTCCCTGATCACCTGAGAACCCGGACTCACCAAATCTACCCCAGGCAGATAGTACCATACGATTTGAATCTACCAACAAACTCGAAGGTCCGTTTACATTATCAGGAAGACTCATCTTAGTCCAGGATTCCGCACCGTCAGTTGATCTGTACAATGCTCCATCACTGTCTGTACCAATACTTCCATCTTCACTTTTTCTAAAAACAATAAGATAAAGGTCTCCATTGTCATTTCGGGAAATGCGCCAGGCTGCTGGTTCTTTCCCTTCAATCCCTTTATTCTTTTGCTTCCAGCTTTGGCCTCCATCAGTAGATTTATAAACCCCTTTTCCAAATGCACACACATAAAGTGTCCTGCTTTCAGGGCTACTTTCCGGATCCATTAAAATAAAAGTAGTAGCCGCTTCTCCAATATCCTTGCTTGTTGCCTGCCATGTTGCACCTCCATTATCACTTACCAGCACTCCTCCCTTGTAGTTTTCCATCTTTGTATTCCTCCACATTTTTGGTCGTGGCAGGTCGTGATTCCCACTCATTACAGCCCAAACTTTTCCCTCTACTTCCAGGTCAAAAACCATCCAATAAGTACTGTTGACCCATGATCTTGGAACACCATTATTGTCTGTGGCACTTGTCCAACTTTTGCCTCCGTCATGGCTTTCCATAAGTCCGGTATCGGTATCAGCTAAAAAATAATGCAGTGAATCGAATGGATCAAAAGCAACCATATATCCTGTTGTTACCTGAAGCCCCCTTGATGTCCAACCTCCATTGCTATTTTTATTGGTATAAACCTGCTGCCAACTATTACCTCCGTCTGTCGTTTTTATGGTTCGTCCAAAATCAGTAGCATAACAGATGTTAGGTTCATTATCTGCTATTTTAATGTGAAAAGGATTTTCTCCCCAACCTGGCCCAAAACGTTCATCCAGCCATCCTGATGTTCTGTTTGAAGACACAATGCTTTTCCCTTTGGTGCTTTTGTCGTTCCAAACCAATTGCCAAGACTCACCTGAATCGACACTTTTTGCTACTCCGATACTCACAGTATCATCACTGACCTGGAAGTTGGCATAAGAAACATAGATGTTGTTTGGCTGGTAATAGCAAACAGCTATGCTCCGAAATTCCGGATCAGGTACTCCTTTCACTTTTTTAACTTTCAGCCCTTCTCCTATATTTATCCAATTTCTTCCACCATCAATTGTCTTATAAATTCCCGATTTTTCATCATCACCCGCTCCATTGAAATACGACCTGCCGGATAAGGCAAATATGATATGTCGGTTATTTTTTATATCGACACCATCTGCATATTGCGTAATTGTCCCGGCATTTTCCGGTGGGCTTACCTCACTCCAAATACCTGCCCTTCTTACCAGAATATTTTCTTTTCCTGTTAAATAGATAGTCCTGTTATCGCTATCGGAGAACGGGTCTATAAAGATATTGTCAAATTCGGTTTCAAATTTCTGATCCTCCTGCCAATTCAATCCATTGTCCTCTGACACCAACAATGAGGTAAACTTCTGCACTTTCTCACCTCTCTTTAAAGGCCAGGTTTTACTTTCATTGGATTCTGTAAATAAATACAACTTTTGAGGCTTATCAGGATCAAGTACCATTTTTTTAAGCACATTAATGATGCTGTCTTTGGTTACCACAACTTCGTTTGCATGGTCTCCCTGGGAGCTTATCCCCAATATATCTTCTGGTCGTGGATAAATGGCACGCCATGACGTTCCCTGATCCATACTTTTAAAAAGAATGTTATCAGTTCCGGCATAAACTACATCAGAATCTGTTGAGTCGAAAGTGTAAAACCTGACTACTCCCCTTAAGTTGAACATACGCCAGTGTTCTCCTCCATCATAGGTAACGAATGATCCCGTCATGTCGCAGCTCACAAAAGCATGATCGGGATTGGCTGGGTTGATTGCAGGATTGAACATGGCACCACCACCGCCAGGCCCAACAAAACTCCAATTGTCATTTCTTTTATTGGGATTGGACTGAGTCAATATATTGGTTTCTGTTTTGTTCTCCTGTGTTTTGAAAATACAAGAAGACATCCCTCCTAATAAAGCAACCAGAGTTAATAATTTAGCAAGAAAGTTCATTGACATCAATTTTAAACTGAGAAAATCTAACTATAGGATTTCGGGTTTGCCATGCCATACGCTAGAACCAAAAGTGGTGAGGTAAACTTTTTCGATATCATTGTCATCCGGAACAACCCGATGACCCCAATGAAAATCATATCCCTTTAGTTTATTCCAGGTTTTGCCATAGTCATCACTCCGATATGCCCCTTGACTAAACGTATTGCAATAGACACGACCCGGATGATTGGCATCCACTGTAACATCATATACATATTCGTCTTTATCAAAAATAGAAGCCCAGGTATCTCCTCCGTCTTCAGACATCATTATACCACCATCCAAATCAAACAATTCATTTGTCCCTCCGTCTCTTTTTGCTACACTGCTACCAACCAAATCACTCAGGTATATATCTGCCCAGGAGCCTAGGTAGAGCCTATCCGGGTTTTGAGGATCAAATGCCAGTCCGTTTGGGAATTGCACTTTTTCACCAACATTAAGTTTTTGCCAGGAATCAGCTCCATCCGTAGATCTGTAAACCGCTCCCATGAAAACTTCCCGACCTGACTGTCCATTTTTATGTTGTGGTGTTGCACTTGTAATTAAATATATAGTACCATTTGGCAGAATAGTGATTTCAAAGGCTGCCAGACTTCCCATTATCCCATTATTCCGCAGCTTCCAAGACTGACCTCCATCAGTAGATTTGAATACTCCTTTCCCATAGGCTGTTACATATAATGCCCTATTCTCTACCGGTGAATTCTCATCCAGCACTATGGAAGTTGAGGGAGAATCAAAGCCCATTCCTTCAACTGTAGGAGTCCAGGACTTACCCCCATCAACAGATACAGCCACACCACCTCTTCCACGTTCTTTCCATTTCGGATTTCGGGTCATTTTTCCTCTTGGAAAATCATGCAGCCCAGACCACACAGACCACATTTTACCTTTGATTTTGGGGTCAAAAACCATCCAATAGCAGGTATTATGCCAATTGGAAGGAATCCCAGCAGTTGACCGGATCCAACTTTTCCCACCATTGTATGAATGGTGGTATCCTATGTCTGTATAGCTGATGGCAATATGTTCTTTGTCAAAAGGATCGAAGTGCACTCCGTATGTAGTAGTGACATCTAACCCACGGCTGATATAGCTTCCGTCAGCCTCTTGCTTGCTGTAAACTTCACGCCAGGTTTTTCCTCCATCTGTGGTTTTCATGGTGCGGTACCAATCAGTAACAATGGCGACATCAGAATCATTTGGAGCTACTCCCACGTCTATGAGACGAATGTACTCCCCTCCAAATGCTTCTTGCACCCAGGTATCTATCAGGTTTGGAGCATCCTGACCATCTTTGACAGCATATTGTCCTGATCCTCCTCCACCTTTCCATACCCATTTCCATGAATTTCCTTTATCCGAAGATTTAAGTGCTCCATACCAATTGCTAGTACCATTTTCCTTTTTCTCAACATAACTACTGGCAATCACATAAATATTGGCAGCATCATTTTCTGATGCCGCCAAACTAGAATAGGTAGGTGTTGTGCCTTGAAAATTATTTAAAGTTGAATCCATAGATTGCTGCCAACTATTGCCCAAATCTCTGGAATACCAAAGAGTAGTTGGAGCCTCAATACCACTGCCTCTAAGTGGTTCATCATTGTGCAATGCATAAAATATTGTGCTTTGCTCACCTTTAATGTTGCCACCAGTAAATGAAAAAGCAGACTGCATCAGCTCAGGCAATTTTATTAAAGTGTATGCCCAATTTTCTTTATCCAAAATATATACACCATTGGATGTGAAGACATATACCTTATCTGCCAGAGTAGAGCGATTGGTGTATATAAATTCGATTTGACTATCCAACATTAATTTACTCCAATCCTCCCCACCATTTACAGAATAAAAGAAATTCTGATCAATGCTAAAGTAAATTTTATTAGGGTCATTGGCATCAATTCGAATGTTCTTGACCTGATTTGAATTATTGGAATCAGGATAAATAGAATTGTCTTTGGTGTCTAAGCTGTAGTTGGCATGGTCTCCTCTAAAAACTCCTTTTATGATCTCACTTTCCTTGGGAAAAATCGTTTGCCATGACTTCCCTCCATCTTTTGACCTGTTGAGTGTTGCCGAACCAATGAATAGAATGGCTGAGTCTGACGGATGGTAAGCAAATGATGAAGACCCATTTGGGAAATTAACTTGTGCGTAAGACATCCCTCCATTGTTGGTAATATACGCCCCAGTCATGTCGCACCGAATCATAAAATCATCTGTACTGGAATATGAAAAAGTAGGAATGAAAGTAGAACCTCCTCCTCCCGGGCCTGTTTTTTTCCATTGTTGTGATTCCTCAACAATAATTTGATCCCGTTTTTGTTCGCAACCTTGGATGGCAAACAAAATAGAAAACAAAAAAAGGCAATAGATGCTGCTGTAAATTGATGATGTTCTTTTCATATTAAATGACAGTTTTTTTTCAAGGAAATCTTCTTATGAAATGTGCTACTTAAAGCCCTGATGTGATTTTTTTATTTATAGCTCCTGCTCCAGCCAAACAAGAAGATCTTGTATGTATATCTCCGGATTCAGGTAATGCGATTGGTCATACTCAATCCATTTTTTCTTTATTGTAATCATTTCAAACAACTGTTTTGCCCTGGCATTTCTTTTTGGGCTGTCTTTTTTAGCTATAACCATTAGCATAGAAAAATCACCGTATCTGGTAACAAAATTGCTTGTATTGACAACCCTTGCTGGAGGTGTTTGATCTGTAATTTCTTCAGTTGCCGGTACGGTAAGAATAGAAGTTTTAATTCTTGGTTCAACACCTACAAGTATCGAACCTATCCAACCGCCCATACTTGCACCCATTACAGCAATTCTATCTGGATCAATATCAGGACGAGTAAGTAAATAGTCAATTCCTCTACGAAGGTCAACCACGGACTGAACCATCCAATCCCTGTAGTAATAAGGACTCCAGTTTGTACCTTCGTCAAAACCTCCCTCGACCTTTCGTTCTCCAAAAAGAAAATGATCAGGAGCCAATACCGCATAACCCTGTGCTGTCAATAAAGGAATCAACTCCAACACCCAATCTTCATTTTTTCCCCAGAATAAATTCCAACCATGCATCAATACTATTACTGGTTGTTTTTCACTTTTCCTCTCTTTGGGTATTGCCAGATATGCCGGCACTCTTTGTTCACGGGCACTACGATAAGAAATTTTATACAATGTATGAGGATTTCTAGATGGCCATTCTCCATAAAAAACAGGGTCAGAAGGCATAGAAGTATCATAAGAATAGTATTCTTTAATCCTTTCAAATTCTGCATCATTTACAGGAGTTTCTACCAATGCTCCTTTGGTTTGTGCTAAACTCTGTAAAGAGCAAAGAAGAAAAAGCCCAAGGATAAATATCGTTTGACGAGTATATAGATTGTATTCTAAAGCCATTTTATTCTAATTATTATATAGTTAGTTTTTAAATGATCAGAAATTCAACCAGCACTCATTGAATAGATTTAAGTGCACGGGCTGCTAATTCTACTGATCTATTTTTTTTACCCTAATCTCGCCCATAGGATACCACCCATCATCATTGACTCCTGCAATGGCCAATTTCACTCTTGGTTCATAGGAGACAGGGGAAACTACAGCAATCTCAATAACATAAGTTCCTTCGGGCATATCATACGGAATGTACAATTTCTCATCATGCAGTATATCTCCCGGAAACCAGGTACGGATGTCGGCATCTGTGGGTAGTATTATAGTTTTTCGCTGATTTTTTAGACGTATGACAAACTTGTAATCTTTGTAAATGGGTGCTACCCCTTTATTTTCCCACCACGAAGTAACTGCCAATTGCCCATGAGGACGAACAACCGAGGGAAATGTAAACTTCCTGAGCACATATCTATACCCCATTTTATTCAGCCATTCATCTACCAATGGCCTCCACTCTTCCGGTACAGCGGAACTTTTGGCATTGAAAGAAGAAATGTGCCATTGGAGGGCTTTTTCAAATATATACTTCACCGTATCTTTAGTGTATTGGCGAGGGCCCAGCCACTGTAAAAACGTACCACAAATCTCCATGATAACAGGTGCTTTCTTCCATGCCTGACTCATGCCACTTTTGATAATATCCTGAGGATAAATATCGCTCATGTGGCTCCAGCCACCAGCTTCCCAAAAATTAATATCCCCAAGACAGTCTATCCTCCATCCTAAATGACGGATATTAGATCCTTGACCATTATTACTGCCATCCGGCCAATAGGCAGCTATATTTGTACCATTGACCAGCTTCCCGGGATCGGGAGCATCCCCATTGAGGGGTTGAAAAATGAGATGTGTTTTTTTGAAATTATCGAGGTAAACATTGATCAGTGCCAATCTGGTCGGGTCTGACAATAAGTGCATACCATCTCCTTCTCCCCAATGCCCGACAAAAGACACATCCACCATTTCCAGATCCGGATGCCCATCGTACCTTTGACCCAATGCAGCTATCATACCACCGAAATATTTAAGGTAGGCAGGGTTTTCAGGATCGACTTCCCATTTAGCTGATTTAACGCTTTTCTCCTTCCCGATAATTTTTCTATACCAAGCAGGCACGTCTTTTTCTTCTTCTCCTTCATACGGAGATATCCGCAACATCAGAGTTTGCCCCCTTTCTGCTGCCGTTCTCAGGGCTTTGTCGATCAAATCCCAATTATAAATTTCTGGTTCTACTTCTAAAAAACGCCAATTGACACGAAAGTATGCAATAGTAGTTTGTGGATGGTTTGGGTTGGTCAGATCTCCATCGAATTCCTGATATTCAATCGGAAAACCCTCCGTCCAATCTATTCCTTCGTTTAGTTCATCTCCATTGAATCTTTGAAACGTGGTAAAGCCAATTCCGGGATTGTTAAGTACATCATTGATCTCTTTGGGATAGACTTTTACTGCTACTTCCGGTACTGACCGCTGTGCCGATAATGTGAATGAAAATACAAAAAAGGCAAATAATAAAATAGTCTTTGCATCGCAAAGAACTCTTAATTTAAGCATGATTATTTGGTTGTAATTAGTTTAACAAAATCATCATTGACACCTGTCAATAATCCTTTTTTATTCTCGACAGCTTGCCCCAATTGAATTAATCTTAGTTTTTTCACATCACCCGACAGATTCAAGCCGGAAACATAACCTCTTACAGGACTAAAACTTCCTTTACCATTGCCTTTCAGAAACAACCCCTGTCCTGCATCATTTCTTGGGGTTTCTACTTCGGAATTGTAGAGATTTCCGGCAACAACAATGTCATTTATACCGTCACTGTCAAAATCTTCATAGAGAATTCCAAACACCGCTGAAGTCTGAGCCATTTTTGGAAGCTTCATCAAATCAAACCCATTTTGGGTATTGAGCAGAATGCTGTTAGAAAAGGTGTTTGCCGTCAATTCATCGGCTTGTGCCAACGATGTTGAACCATATACATCTGCCAGGGTAGCCAAACCAAAGGAATTGTAATCCTTAAATTTCTTTTTGAGATCCGGAATCTGTTCAGAAGAACACTGTTTGCCACGTAGAGGATATAATTTATCATTTTCATAATAGCTAAGCACAATATCCAGCGATCCATTGTTATCAAAATCTTTAGAATACAACTTGAAAGGTGCACCCGGTTTTGTTTTGTACTTATAATTTTCTCCCAGATTGCCAAGGATGTAATCCATAGCACCATCATTGTTCACATCCCCTTCGGTAATGCTGAACCACCAGCCATTACTATTATTAAGAATGGAATCTCCTTCTACTTTTTTCAACAATCCATTGCCATTCTTAAAGATCGTTATCGGCATCCATTCACCAACAACTATCAAATCTTTCTGCCCGTCTCCGTCATAATCTGACCAAACAGCATCGGTAACCATACCCAAAAATTGCAAATCATTACCCTGACTTTTAGTAACATCTTTGAATTTTCCATTTTCGTTTTCCAGTAAAAAACTTCCTGATGATTTAGGATATTTAGCTGGCAAAAGTCTGGTACCCACAAACAAATCCAAATCGCCATCACTGTCATAGTCATGGGCTTTCACGACTCCCCCACTGACTCCTATTATGGGTAAAGCGGAATTAGCTTTTGTGAAATTACCTTTGCCATTATTGAGGTATAATCTATCCTGATAATAGGCATTCCCATTCGAAAATTCGTTCCCACCACTTACCACATAGAGATCGGCATCTCCATCCTGATCAGCATCAAAAAAGATGGCATCTATATCTTCATGCACCAAATCCGAAGCAATGGATTTTTGTATTGTTTTGGTGAATGTTGAATTGCTGTTTTGCCTATAAATAGCCGCTTCAAAATCTTTCGCCCCACCAATAAAAAAATCTTCCAAACCATCATTATTGATGTCTCCTACAGCCAGTGCCGGGCCAAAAGTTGACATTTTGTGCGGGAGTAAAACTTCCTTTTCAAAATCATCATAATAGTTTTCTTCATGACGGTGATTGATTTTACAGGCTAAAGTTTCATCCTTAAAAAGAGTTGGTTTCTTCTCTTCATTTTCTTTTGAACCTCTGGTATCACTGTATTTAATTGTGATAACCTGATCCACGGCAACATTTTCCAATTCGCTTGCTTTACCATCAGGCCAGGTAACTTGCAGCAGGTCAACTGCCATCACTTTTCCCACACCAAAATGTAAGGTATAATCCACGCTAGACTGATACCCTCTGGAAACTTGTTGTTCCAAAAATTGCTTTTGGCCTCCCGACTGAATCATTATTTTTGTTCCAATGCCATCAATATTTGAAGGTTTTCCTTTCAATTTTATATTGAGAAAATGGTTTTCTGTCAGCTCGGTGGCATTGTTACGGTACACATGAGCAACATCATCTATATTATTGACAATCAACTCCATGTCCCCATCATTATCCAAATCCGCATAAGCCGCTCCATTCGAAAATGAAGGTATATTGACTCCCCAATCGTCATTCTTTTTTTCGAAATTCAAGCCATCCATATTTTTATATACCAGATTAACTGTCTTTTCAGCAGGTATCTTGCTCAGTATTTCTTTTACTAAAGCCCTGAGATCGGCTTTACGTTTTCTACGTTCAAGGTCAATCCTGTTCTTTCTATAGTTGTCATAATCCTTGTTATTGGTGTTTTTTCGGATACCATTGGTCACTACCAAATCCTTGAAACCGTCATCGTCCAAATCCACAAAAAGTGGTGCCCAACTCCAATCTGTACTGGCTACACCTGCCATAGGAGCAATATCGGAGAAAGTTCCGTTTCCATTGTTTAGCTGAAGGGTGTTGCGCATGTATTGGTAGTGTCCTCCAACCTGCACCATGATGTTGAATGCCTTTGGATTCATTGAAGCCATATTCGTTTTTCTACCGTAGTTGGAAGATGACCTCATGTCCAAAACGAATATATCTTGCCATCCATCATTGTCAATATCACTCATATCTACACCCATAGACGAATAAGAAATATGACTCATAGATTCTAATGCACTTTCTTTGAAAACACCTCCACCAATATTATTGTACAAATAGTCTCTACCTAAAAAATCGTTGCAGATATAAATATCGGAACGGTTGTCATTGTTTAAATCTCCAACAGCTACGCCAAGACCATCACCAAGTTCAGACTGATTGATTCCTATATCAATTTTAATTTCCGAAAAATGGCCATCTGCATTTTCGTAAATTTTATCACCTATTTCCTTACTGTATTGATATTCTTCAACTCTTTTAGACAGCTCTTTCACAGGGTCAACGGCATGATTTAACAGGTACATATCCAAATCTCCATCCTGATCGTAATCAAAAAATGAGGCCTGAATAGAAGTACTGCTGTCATCCAAACCATATTCTGAGGCTCTTTCGGTAAATGTCAGGTTTCCATTGTTTACAAATAAAAGGTTGGTTCTGAGTTCCGGATTTGTTCTACCAGACCGGCAAACGTAGATATCCAACAAGCCATCCTGATTGATATCTGTCATGGTCACTCCGGTTTTCCAACCTGAAAGCGTATCCAAACCAGACCCTATAGTAATATCTTTGAATTGAAAGCCTCCTTTATTCAAAAATAACTTTCCTGTTTTTTGATTTGAAGAGAAATAAATATCTATTAAGTTATCATTGTTGATATCTCCTACGGCCACTCCTCCACCATTGTAAAAATTAGTGTAAGAAAGTATGTTATCATCATTGTTAAGTCCTTCGGTGATGTCATTTCTAAAATTGATACCTGTATCATTAGCATTAGTCAGTTCCAGTAACAGACGCTCTTTTTTTTCGATAGGATTACAGGAAAAAATCGCAAGAATAGAGAATAATAAACTATAGTAAGTCAAACTTTGGCACTCTGTTATTATGCTATACTTCATCATTCGGGTTTTATTAAAAATCATATTTCGAAATGCGTGTTCTACCCTGTAACCCATTAGCTTTCTTCTCAACACTGAAGAAAAGGATAATCCAAATGATAAAACCATTTATTAACCATGATTGTCTGGTATGTAAGATCAATCCAGAGTTAAAAGAGAACCAGACCAGTGATCTGGCTCTCTTTTATTTCAAATAGGTATTGTACAGATATGTCCTGATTTATAAATCAATTGTTGTCCGGAGTAAGTTGACTATTGGCATCAATCTCACTTTGAGGGATAGGGTAATATGATTTAGACTCGTCAATATTACTAAAATTCCCTCCGGGATATTTACCTTCCAAACCAGCTTTCCACAGAGCTATGTGCTTCCCACTTCTTACCAAATCCACTCTTCTATGCCCTTCCATAAAAAGCTCTTTTGCCCTTTCTTCTAAAATGGCAGCTCTTAAATCCACCTGATTCAATCCACTTAACCCCGTCAAACCTGCTCTGTCTCTGACAATGTTTAAAACAGTCATAGCGCCATCCTGATCATTGGTTTCATTTAAAGCTTCAGCTCTTATTAGTAAAATATCTGCATACCTTAAAACGGCATAATTAACTCCTGATTTAGCCGGATCACTATCAAACCTATTCTGACCACCTGTATGTTTCGTAATAGGGGCATAATCTAAATCAGATATAGAAACGCTTGCGTCAGTGGATAAAGCAGTATATTCCGGTGTCCCGGGAATCACATGATATTCAAAAACTCCCGGACTGGTTTCATTCTGTCCTCCGTCCTGATAACCATTTGCCATGTTGTTCCTTCTGGTATCATCAGTATCAAATGTCTTATAAAACTCATCAGTAACTACTAAGTTGCCCCATCCTCCATTTTGATAAGTACCATCCAAGGTAAACCACGACAATTGAGTTTCAGCTCCTGCACCACTTCCATCGCTGTGTATGGCAAACACCCATTCATTATCTGTTTTATTTGAGGCATAAAATATTTCAGTAGCACTCGGAAATAAATCATATTCACCCAAATCCATTACTGCTTTTGCATCAGCAGCAGCAGTATCCCAGTTTTTAGCATTTAAGTTGGTCTTAGCTCTCAATCCCAATGCAGCTCCCTTGGTAGCTCTTCCCACACCATTGGTAGCGTACCCCGGCAAATCCGGAGCAGCCTCTGTCAAATCCTTAATAATCTGAGCAATAATGTCAGCTTGTGGGCTTACTGCCAAATCACCCGTAGTTTCTCCCAGATTTAAAATGACATCTTTAAAATTGAAGGTCAGGTCATAATAAGCCAATGCCCTCAAAAACTTGGCTTCAGCAATGTAACCCGCCCTGATCTGATCATCTATATTCATACCTTCCAGTACAGAAAGTGCGAAGTTTGCAGATGCTACCACAGCATAAGCACCAACCCATACTTCATTGGTATATTGTTCATTATTACCCCAGGTACCTATTTCATAAGGATCCGAACCACCAGACCAGGTATCTTGTCCATAATCGGTAGGCAATTCCGAAATTTGCAACAAGCTCATCTCATAGTAAGTTCCCCAATCATTGCCTTTCAAACTTGAGTAAACACTTGTTATAAGTGATTCTGCATCTTCAACTGTAGTATAACCATTTGAAGCTAACAGTTCAGAATAAACATTTTCTTCCAGTTTATCATCGCACGATATCATACTTATCAGTAATAATCCTAGTGTGCATATTAATATTATTTTATTTTTCATAGTTGTATTTTTTATGACCAATTAATTAAAACCCAAGTCTTAAACCGATTGTATAAGTCTTGTAATTGGGAAATCCATTATCATCAACCCCTCTGCCCGAACTCTGGGAAACACCACTATAATTAAAACTCACTTCAGGATCAAAGCCGCTGTAGTTAGTGAAAGTCATTAGGTTTTCTGCCTGAACATACACTTCTGCATTGCCTAGCCATGAAACAGCATTAGTATCAAACCTATAAGACAAAGAAACATTTTTAAGTCTCACATAGGAGGCATCCTCGATAAACTCTGAATTGACATAACCACCATAACCATTTCTTCCATCGAAATATCCAATTCCAGGCCGGGTACCGGATGTGTTTGCTGAAGTGTATCTATCGGCTGCCTTTGCGCTTCTAAGCTCATCAATCATCACACCTCTTAAATTAAGTAAATCATTGCCTTGTACTCCTTGAAAAAACACATTCAATGTAAAGCCTTTATAAGCGAACCTATTATTTAAACCCCAGGTAAAATCAGGTGTGGCATTGCCAATAACACTACGATCATCAGCATCTAATACACCATCTCCATTGACGTCCATGTACTTAGCTTCTCCGGGTTTTGAAAGAGGTTGCGGCCCATATGTTTCACCAACTTGTACAACTCCTGCATAAGTATAGCCAAAGAAATCTCCCATTTGTCCTCCGGAGACCATTTCTCTATAGGCCTCCTGGCCATATCCGGATACTGGTTCTCTTGCCAGTTTTATAACAATGGGTGCATCACGATCTAGTTTCACTATTTCATTCTGGTTTTTTGAAAAATTACCGGAAGCAGTCCACTTAAAATCTCCATCAATAATATTACCTCCAAGCGAAAGTTCTATCCCACTGTTACTCATTTCACCAATATTAGCTCTGATTACACTATATCCGGTAGAAGCAGAAGAAAGGCTCTTGTCAATGATCATATCAACGGTCTGTGTCTTATAAGCTTCTACAGCACCAAACAATCTACTTCCCCAAAGGCCAAAATCAAGTCCAATATTTAGCATATTAGAAGTCTCCCATTTCAAATCAGGATTAGGGGCAAATCTACCGTCAGGCCCTAGCCCTGATACTGATGATGAACCATCAAAAGAATATTGTTTCTCAGTCGGAGACACTCTTGCCAGTGCAGTATAAGCCGAGAAACTGTTGTTTCCAGTAACACCATAGGCAACCCTTAGCTTAAGGTTATCAATCAAATTAGAAGCATTCAAAAAGTCTTCTTCTGAAATCCTCCAAGCTACAGAAGCTGATGGAAATGTACCCCATTTGTTGTTAGCTCCCATTTGAGATGCTCCATCTGCTCTTAATGTAGCCGTAAGCAAATACTTGTCTTGAAAACTGTAATTTGCCCGGCCAAAGAAAGAGATGATTCGATTTTCAGATCTCCAACTGGCTATATTCTGTACTGATGCGGAAGCAAGGTTGTTGTAGGAAGTTTTATCAGTTGGAAACCCGTTTCCTGATGCGTCGAAACTTCTATACCCGAATTTTTGATCTGATGCTCCTGCTAAAACATTCAAAGTATGGCCTTCAGACATTTCTGGTGTATAACTCACCGTTCCTTCCACTATATAATTTTCATTTTTCGATTCTGAAATAGCACCGTAAGCCTCTGAACCACCTGCTGAATATATGGCTGGTTCGAATGTACTGTTGGTATTTGCTGTATTATCAAAACCTACACTGATTTTAGCAATTAAGCCATCAAGGATTTTATAATCTGCCCAAATATTGGCGTAAGTTCTAAACTGATTTTGATCTCTGTCCGGAACAGTCAATCTGCCTATAGGATTAACCCAAGGTGGCCCTCCCTGTTCTCTGGAAAAAGCAGTAGTTCCTAAAGTTCCGTCATCATTGTAAGCCGCTCTTCCTGGTTCGGCTCTCAACAATCGGTACATGTCCGAATTGCTTCGAAAACCTGGTCTGTTACTTGCTCCCAATGCATCAATTTTCGCAGTATATATATTCATTCCGACATTGGCATTCTTTCCAAACTTCCTATCCACATTCAACCGGATAGAAGTACGGTTAAAATCTGTGTTAAGCAAAATACCTTCCTGCCTAAAGGAATTTAAGGACAATGAAAAACGAGTGGTTTCGTCACCGCCGGTCGCACCAACTGTATGACTTTGGATTCCGGCATTTCGGGTGCCTTCTTTCAACCAATCTGTATCATTACCTATAGCCAAGTCTGCTGCATTGTACCATGGATTACCATCATTGTTGTCATCTGCATAGAGTTGGTTGCGGTTTGTTGAGTAATCATTCCAATTTAAGAATTCTACAGTGTTATTTATTTTTTGAACACCTGCATAACCATCATAACTCACACGCACTTCTCCTCTTTTCCCTTTTTTGGTAGTAATTAATACCACTCCTGAAGAACCTCTGGATCCATATATTGCCGATGCAGAAGCATCTTTCAAAATATCAATAGATTCAATATCAGATGGATTGATAGAAACACCGGCTGACATTGGAAATCCATCAACCACATATAACGGTTCATTGCTATTGGATATAGAATTGTAGCCCCTAATCACAACAGATAATTCTCCTCCCGGCTTGCTATCACCTCTTGACACTTCCACACCTGCTGCTCGCCCCTGTAGCATTTGAGCAGCAGAAGAAACTGAAGCCCCCATAGTCATGTCTTCTTTATCCAAAGACACCACTGCGCCTGTTAAATCCTTTTTTTCAACTGTACCATAGCCTACAACGACTACTTCCTTTAGTGCTGTAATGTCTGCCTTTAAGGAAATATCAATGGTTGCCCTATTGCCGACTATTATTTCTTGTTTGATAAAACCCACTGAACTAAATACCAAAATAGAATTTTCATCGGGGACATTAAGAGAAAACCGACCATTGATATCCGTAATAGTTCCAATGGATGTACCTTTCAGCAAAACATTTACTCCCGGCAAACCATCTGTCTCTTCTACAGATGTAACAGTACCAGTTATTACCTTATCATCGTTTAATTTGCCCTGTAATTGTAATCCCGATTTCTTTAATACCGAATTCCTGCCGGAAGCATTCGAATCTAATTCTCTGGGTACGGCTGTCGGATCAGATGTGGTAAGGACGATTTGCCGATCAAAAACCACATAATTGACATTAGTGCCATCAAATAATTTTTCCAGTACTTTTTCAATTTTCTGATTTTTAGCATTCAATCTAACCTTACGATTGGCATCAATTAGTTTTTGGTTAAAAAGAAAATAAAATTCGCTTTGATTCTCGATCTCATCCAATACCGTCTCTAAGCTGGCATCAGTTATGTTTAGAGATATTTTAGCCTTTTGGCTGTATGAGTTAGAGGCCATTACGTTCATAATTCCCAGCGTAATCAATAGTATAGTAATTCTCATAACTCTGACAATTTTGGTTATAATATGGGGCGCAATCTTCTCCTCATTATGTTTTTTTTTCATAATTTTGCATGTTTTAGTGGGTAATTGATTTTCTTAAAATTCTCATCTACTAAAATTTAAGGTGGGAAAACGGCTCCAACGTTTTCCCGCTCTTTTTGCTGTTAAGGTTATGCCATAGGCTATCTTTCTTTAAAAGGTTATAAATACTTATTTAAGGTTCAATTTAATCTTTCTCTTTTCAAACTTCCCATTTTTATCTGTAGTCCTTTCTTCGAATTTATAATCGATATCAAAAGTCAACTTCAGCAGCCTCATTACTTCTTCTATTTCTTCATTTTCGAAAGTCGCTCTTAACCTAAAATCACTGTTTGGGTTCTGATTGACTTCTATGTCCACATTGTACCATCTACTCAATCTTTTTACTACTTCATCAATTGGATCATTTCTAAATACCAACTTTCCTTCCTTCCAGGATGAGTATTTCTTAGAGTTTACTTTTGATTTTTTCAATACTTTTTGATCGCTATTGTAAACAACCCTCTCATCAGGTTTCATTTCTACAAATTGATCACTCCCTTTGCGGTTCAATACGACTTTTCCTGACTCTAACACAACATCAGAGTTTGCATCTCCTCCATAAGCCGTTACATTAAACTGAGTACCAAGAACTGAAATATTCAAATCAGAAGTTTTTACATTGAATGGTTTGTGTTTATTTTTCACAACATCAAAAAATGCCTCTCCTGCAAGTTCTACATCTCTGGTATCTGTGAAAATGATAGGGTATTTAAGAGATGAACCACTATTCAGCCATCCACTACTGCCATCAGGCAGAGTAAAATTAATTCTGGAGCCCAATGGTGCAATGATCTCTGCATAGGAGATCTCCCTGTTTATTTGGTTCATTTCTACCTTGGTATAAAAACCAAGTATAAAAACCAAAGGAAGTAATATTATTGCTGCTACTCTGGAATACGATTTCCAAAGCGAGCGTAACATACTTCCTCTTTTTTCGAATTGTCTGTTTGTAATCTTAAAATAAAGCTTGTAAAAAATATGACTCAAATCCTTATCTTCAAGATTTTGATCTTTACACGCCTTTAGCCATTCAGACTTTAAAACTTCCTGTAGTTGCTCCTGCTTGCTTTCGTCACGAAAAGCATTTTCAATATAAATTTTGTCTTCTAATGTAAACTTACCATCTACATAATCGGACATTTTCTTTCTATCAATCTTGTCTTCCATTACTAGTTTTAAACCCTAAGTGATTTGTGTTATAACTAGTAATATCTGGTTTGACGAAAAATCCCCTATTGCAGCAGTAAAAAAATTACAGGTTTCTGAAAACAAACAGCCCAAGAAATAGAATGGTGGACAAATTGTGGTGTTCCCAGTTAGCCTTAATAAACTTGGTGGCTATTGTCAATTGATTCTCAACAGTTTTAGGGCTTATATCAAGTTGTCTGGCTATTTCTTTTACGGGTAAGTCTTCCATCCTGCTTTTTATGAAAATCTCTCTCCTCTTTTCAGGCAGTTTTTTTATTAATGAATTGAGGTAATCTATCAAAGATTGATAGTCAACTTGATTGGTTGTAGCCAAGTCCACTTCATCGAATACCTGATCACTCTGAAGATAATCTCTCAACTGAGAACTTTTTATCAACGACTTCTTAATGAAATTAAACGCTATGGTAAAAATATATGATTTGAATGAAAGCTCTGTTTTTAAAGATTCACGCTTTGCCCATATTTTTTCAAATACATCTTGTACCAAGCCCTCTGCTTCGGTTTCAGACTTGAGATATTTCAACCCAAAATGATACAATCTCAGACTATAAAGCTTATAAAGACTTTCATAAGCCTGAATATCACTTCTTTTCAGGCTTCTCACCAAATCAGGTTCGCTATTTAATTTCCGTTCGTTCAAATAATAATTAGTTATTGGCCTTTTTCTAACATAGAAAATAAATCAAATACGTAAGGTTTATATATATGTATCGAAAATATTCACATCAAATGTATCACTTATTCTTTGAATTTAAACAATCTCAAAATCAATGAAAAAGTTTGCTATTCTTTCTAAATAACTAAATTATTCCAATTTCACCTATTCAACAGGTCATTTTTCTTCTAATAAGATCTAAAGTAATACTTACTTTCGAAAGGAAACAAAAGAATAAACAAAAATACACCTATCCATGACCTCAACATCCCTTCGCTTTTGTTAGATTCATGCCGTTTAACAGGAATTTTTCAGAAAAATTAAATCCAAATTAATTAGAATTGCTACATTACAATACAAAGTGACAGATGCATTGATTCTATTTCTTTGTTTCTTAAGGTCATCATCTCCAAAGCTCCTTTTACCCAAATTGTTGGTTTCCGGCCACTTTCAGGTTCAATTGACCACAATTAACACATTCAAACAATTCGTTGAGTAATGACCAATTTGGTCAGACTCTATTTCATTCAAAAAAAGAAACATTTCTTATGAAAAAGAAGATATTTATAGTTTGTGCATTTACTCTGTTTACATTCACCACCATCAAGGCTCAGGAAGATATTTCGCTTTTTAACTACTGGGAGTATTATTCCGATATAGAAAACTCGCTCTACAAGCATTTTAGTTCTATCGCTTTTGAGCAACTCAATACCAGAAAAGCAGAAATCAATCAATTGAAAACAAAAACCGACTGGCTTGAAAGACAAACTATTGTCAAAAACAAACTGTTGGACATTGTCGGTTCTTTTCCGGAAAAAACTCCCTTGAATGCTCAGGTAACTGGTGTACTGAAAAAAGATGGCTATAAAATTGAGAAAGTTTTATACGAATCAAAACCGGGCTATTATGTTACTGGCGCTATTTATATTCCAAATGGTGTAAAGAAAAAAGCACCTGCTATATTTTACGCCTGCGGGCATAGTGTGGATGGTTTCAGGGTCGAAATCTACCAGCATGTAATTGTTAACCTTGTGAAAAAAGGTTTTGTTGTCTTTACGATCGATCCTATGGGGCAGGGTGAACGATTTGAGTATTGGGACAAAACAAAAGGAGAATCCAAATTTCCAATTCCGGATCATGAACACTCCTACTCAGGAGCTCAATGCCTGATATCAGGTTATTCAACTGCGAGCAATTTTATATGGGATGCCATCAGGGGAATAGATTATATGCTCAGCCGCAAAGAGACAGACCCTGAAAGAATTGGTATGACAGGTAGATCCGGAGGAGGAAACATTACAGCCTATTTAGGTGCACTTGATGACCGTATTTTAGCCACCGCTCCAGAATGCTATATTACAAGCTACGAACATTTATATAAATCCATAGGCCCACAATGCGCTGAACAAAACCTATACAAAATGATAAGTAAAGGATTAGACCATGCAGATTTTATTGAAGCAAGAGCACCAAAACCTGCATTGATAGTAAGTACCACACGAGATTTTTTCAGCATACAGGGTACAAGGGATTCTTATACCGAAGCAAAAAGAATGTATAGCTCTCTGGGAATGTCAGAACAACTAACCATGGTGGAAGATGACACAGTGCACAAATCAACTAAAAAAAACCGGGAAGCAATGTATGCATTTTTTCAAAAGCATTTGAAGAACCCAGGCAGTTCCTTAGATATAGAGGTCAATGTACCCAAACTGGAAGAATTACAGGTTACTCCAACAGGACAACTCGTCACCTCTTTGGGAAAGCAATCTGTGTTTTCAATGAATGTTGCCAAAGTACAATCACAAATAGAACAGTTAAATGAATCGAGAGAAAATGTCGAATCTCACTTAAAGAATATACCAGCCAATGCAGCCAAATGCTCAGGTTTTGAATATCCAACACAATTTGGGAAAGCAACATTTTCCGGTCGCTTCGTCAAATCCGGTTATACCCTTGAAAAGTACCTCATTCCCGGGAGTGGAAACTATGTACTTCCCGCTGCTTTGTTTCAGCCAACGCAAATCACAAAAAATAAAATTGTGATGGTTTTGAATACCGAAGGAATGGAAACTGCTGTCAATCAAGACAATTTTGTTCATACACTTATAAAGGAAGGTTATACCGTGTTGGTCTTTGATCTACCTGGTATAGGAAGTATGGGCTCTGGGTATTTAAAAGGAGATTCTTACATAGGAGATATTTCTTACAATCAATGGTTTGCGGCCCTTCTGGTTGGAAAATCAAACGTTGGGCTAAGGGTCGAAGATATTGTCAGAGTGGTTCAATTTGCAAAAACCAACTTCAATCAATACAATGATATTTCCGCACTTTCCATTGGACCTCTTGGTAGCGAGTTGTTACATGCGGCAGTCTTTGAGCCAGGTATCAAAAAAATCGGACTTATTGAACCCTTTTTAAGTTATGCAGATATTGCTGCTACCCGATTTTACAAACCTGATTTCATTCCTTTTACTGTGGCCGGGGCAATCGGAAAATATGACTTACCAGATTTGATGGCTACATTATGTCCACGAAATGTGCTAATAATAAATCCATTTTCAGGAGATGGCTCACTTACTAACGAAACTAAATCACAACTCAATTTGAAATTTCCAATTGATGTTTATACTAAAAAAAATGTTTCAGAAAAACTTAGTGTACTTTCGGAAATCGAAGATCAATTGATTCTAAAGAAAGTGATCGATTGGTTGGAATAAATCTACCTATAGAATCAGTAAGAGGTTATGTAAAAATTGCATAACCTCTTATGAAAGCATATCCTCTTAACTTCTGATTAAAAAATGCTTATCTATTTTAGATTCTTTTGAAAATTGGAAATAGATTTTCGGCATTTAATGCATAGATTTTATCCACCACTTTCTTTGGTAAAGCCAGACCTTTTACCGGATTGTCCAATTGTGGCACTGTTACCATTTCCTCCGTATTGAAATATTTCCAGTCATTCATCCATACTTCCATCATGTACGCTTCCAAATTCTCTTTACTTTCTGAAAAGTCGGTACCATAAATAATCCTGTCCTGATACTTAATAAAGAAATCACGTACCTTTTTTCTATCTCTTTGAGACTGATACTGAGTATGACTTACCCTCTCAGCCAAGTCCAAACTGGCATTAGGAAAACGATCTAAAAATCTGGATGCTTCCTCCACACTCCACTCTAAACTGGCCATATGTACCCCTATAAATTTTAAATCTGTGTTTTTTGCCAACATCTCATCCCTATAGTTTATCTGATCCTGATAAGAAGGCATCTCCGGGTGCAAATACATGTGGTATTTTGGATGTGCTTTGAAATAATCATAGTCATTCTTCACTGTCATAGAGTCAAGCGGCAGCCAACAGTTTTTTGGCTCTCCTGCATGACTCATTAAAACTATCCCCTGATCCTTAATGAATTGAAATATTTTGTCCAGTTTAGGATCACTAAGTACTATCAAATCTCCACCCTTATCCCTTATTTCCATGCCGATGTTTTTCCATACTTTTACTGCTACAGCACCATTGTCAAAATCAGCTTTAAGCCACTTAATGGTTTGCTCTGCCCAATCCGGATCATCCCAATTTTCCAGTGTAAAAGCAGTTCCAAATACTATGGTTTCAGGATTTTCGTTAAAATGCTTCATCCTTACTCTTAACTGTTCTTCCAGTGCCTGACGGCCTGAAAAGCTTACAGCAACATTTAGTAACTTAAAATTATTCGCCCGAGCCATGTTTATCATTTTTTTACTCTCAATATTTATATGGGCATGAACATCTATTTTACGGACTCTTTTGAAATCATCCATTGTATATCTATCAGCAATGGTATTTGTATCCGACTCTTTAGTCAGTTTGGATGCTTTACCTCCATTTTGGATACAACCAAAACCAATAGATGTTATAACAAATACAACTATCAGTAATATTCCATTTCTATCAATACTTTTCATTTTATTAAATCTGTTTTAGTGGGTGAAATATAGGTTTTCCTGTTCAATACAATCTATCCGAACGCATAATGAATTAGTAGTCGCTTGAAAGGTAAACTGCGATTAATGTGGAGAAAAAAATCTTTTAAGAACCAAAGAGATGGTTCGAAGGTCAAGGTTACATTTTAGTAGATTAAACAAATTAAACAGATAAAAATCAAAACACACAACGTTTCGTAATTTAATATTAAATATTCGAAGGTTTAAATATTACAATTATCTTTTGTATAGTTAACAAAATTGAAAAAGCAAGCCAGTAAACCACAACCTAGCAAAAGTAAAATTTATATTACCGTACCAATTTTGTAAAACAACTTTCCAGGATTGTTATTTTTGGTTTCTTTAATACTTAGCATTCACCATGAACTCAATAGAAATTCTAGTAAGCATCCGCAAGATTGTACGTTCACTAAACCTGGAATCGAAAAGCATCCAAAAGGATTTTGGCCTCAGCATTACTCAACTGCTATGCCTCAATCATCTGGAACAGATTCCAAATTACCAATCTACCCACAAAGAACTCATGGAGCTACTGAGCCTCAACTCCAGCACAGTTACAGGTATCATAAATCGTTTAGAAAAAAAAGGTTATATAGCAAGACTTCCTAAATCCGGTGATAAAAGAGTGACTTTTATTGCCTTAACTGCTGTAGGGTTAAAACTATTGCAAGATACACCTAATGTTCTGCACGACAGATTGGCAAAAAAACTCAACACTCTTTCCGACAATGATCAAAAAATGGTGAAAAAATCTCTTGAAATAATTGTTTCGGCAATGCAGATCATAGAAATTGAAGCCTCTCCTCTCCTTATTTCAGAAGAACCTTTGGATGATTTTTCAGAATAAATGAATCTCTTCGCAGCAAACCAACGAGGAGTCAATTGGAGTTTGCTGCAGTTGTTTCCAATGCAAGTATCAGGGAATTAAACCACATTAGATTAAAATTAGTTCTACAGAACCTTTTATACTTTTTCTATTTGCTTAACTTTGTAAATGTTCTATAGAACATTTTTAATTAGACTATTTAGAATTATGTATTATACTGAAGAAGAAATTACATTAATTGAAGAAGCGGAAAACTTTTCGGAACTTCCAAATTCGATTACAAACGGAGGAAATCTTGAAGAACTGCAAGAATTAAAAATTCCTGATCCAATAAAAAAGCCTGTTTCCCAGGATTTACTTGAACATCGATATTTTATCAAAAGTGAGTTCTGGAAAAAAATACCTGCTTTTAAAGAGGTAACGGAAGAAGAGTTTCTTCAATCAAAATTCCAAAATCGCAATACGGTACGAAAAGTCGAAAAATTAAAGGAATTAACAAAAGGGCTGGTCGATCCTAAATTCATAGAAGATGTAGAAAAAGGAATGGAAACTGCTCCAATGAATCTGAGCATATCCCCTTATATATTGAGTCTCATCAACTGGGATGACCCATACAATGATCCTCTTAGAATCCAGTTTATACCCGTGAATAGTGGTAAAGAGCAAGACCATCCTAAGTTGACACTGGATTCACTAGGTGAGCAAGACGACTCGCCAGTACCAGGATTGGTACATCGGTATTTTGACAAAGTTTTGTTTCTACCTCTTGATGTGTGCCCTGTCTATTGCAGGTTTTGTACCAGAAGCTATGCCATTGGAGGCAATACTGAAACTGTAGATAAAGTCAAATTTCAAAACACTCCAAAAAAATGGCACAATGCTTTCGCTTATATCGCTTCCAGACCAGAAATTGAAGATGTGGTTATTTCAGGAGGAGATGCCTATATGTTAGCACCTGACCGACTCAGACTGATAGGTGAAATTTTACTGGATATCCCCCATGTGCGAAGAATGAGGTTCGCTACAAAAGGCCCGGCAGTCATGCCGATGAAAATACTTACCGATAATGCCTGGACAAGTGCATTAACAGATATAGTATCTGCCGGACGAAAAAAAGGGAAAGAAGTAGTCCTTCATACACATTTTAATAGCGCCAATGAAATAACAGAGATCACACGTCAGGCAATGCTACAGCTTTTTAAAAGTGGGGTAACGGTAAGAAATCAAAGTGTACTTATTAAAGGTGTAAATGATACAGCGGAATCCATGATCCACTTGATCAGAAAACTATCTTATATGAATGTACAGCCATATTACGTTTACCAACATGATATGGTAGAAGGGACAGAAGACATGCGCACAAGCATAAAAGATACAGTTGAATTGGAAAGAATTATACGCGGTGTAACTGCAGGATTCAACACTCCTCTTTTTGTAACGGATGCTCCGGGAGGCGGAGGAAAAAGAGATGTGCATAGTCATGACTACTATGATGAAGTGACAGGCATCAGCATATACAGAAGCCCAAGTGTAGATGACTCCAAATTGTACATCTATTTTGATCCTATATCTTCTCTGCCTACCGAAGGACAAAAATTGTGGGAAGATGAATCACTCCACGAAGTATTGATAGAAAATGCCATTGAAAATTCAGGTTACGCATCTTTGGAGCATGCCCAATAAATGCATATTGTTGATTTTATAGTTTTTGGCATTTATTTCATGGGAATACTTGCAGTAGGCATGTATTTCTATAAAAAAAATACTTCCAGAGAAGATTTTTATGTGGGAGGACGATCGATCAGTTCCGGCCATATAGGTCTTTCTATAGCCGCTACCGATGTTGGTGGTGGCTTTTCTATTGGATTGGGAGGTTTGGGATTTACTATGGGACTTGCAGGCACCTGGCTGTTGTTTACCGGATTGATTGGAGCATGGCTGGCAGCTGTACTCACTGTTCCCAAATTAAAAAAACTGGACATGCAACATGGTTTATTTACATTTCCTGATTTTCTGGCGCTAAAATACAATAGAGATGTAGCTACAATTGCCGCCTTAATCTCAGGGATAGGCTATTTGGGATTTACTTCCGGACAAATATTGGCTGGAGGGAAATTGGCTGCTGCAAGTGTCTTTTCTACCATAACATGGGCTGACCCTTTGTTTTTTTCTTTGGTTGTGATGGCTTTAGTTGTTGTGATTTATACCGTTATGGGAGGATTAAAAGCTGTAATTTATACTGACACAGTACAGTGGATTGTCCTTCTGTCAGGATTACTGTTTTTAGGATTCCCTTTTGCGTATTATAAACTTGGAGGATGGGAAGTGATCAATAATGCGCTACCGGATAGCCATTTTTCTTTAACAAACATATCCGGCATCACATTGGTCAATTGGTCTTTTTCAATTATACCCATTTGGTTTATTGCCATGACACTTTACCAACGTGTATATGCCAGCCGTAATGTAAAACAGGCCAAAAGAGCCTTCTTCATTGCAGGGATATTTGAATATCCCATGCTGGCATTTGTTGGTGTTGGATTGGGAATGTTAGCCAGGGTTGCTTTTCCTGAAAATGATCCCGAAACTGCTTTACCTATGCTGTTAACCAAAGTTTTACCCATTGGGGTGGCAGGTTTTGTACTTGCAGCCTATTTTTCAGCAGTAATGTCCACTGCGGATAGTTGTTTAATAGCCTCATCGGGAAATTTTCTGAATGATATTTTTTCAAAAAAATTAAAAAAGTACAATAGTCAGCGTCTGATTATATTTTCACAATTGGTTACATTGATTATCGGAGTTCTGGCCTTTTTATTGGCAACATATTTCACTTCAGTATTAAGTATTGTATTGCATTCTTATTCCTTTATGGTCTCTGGTTTACTCGTCCCAACACTATTCGCTTATTTTTCTAAATACACAAGCAGCAAGGCTGCTATGGTGAGTATGATCGGTGGTGGAAGTTTAACTCTGTTTCTGATATTTACAAACATAAAACTTCCAATTGGTCTCGATGCTACCATTTTTGGTATAGCCGCCTCATTTGCGCTTTATCTTATAACTTATACACTCTCTACGAAATGATGATATTTGATAAAACAGAAATAATAGGAAAATCCATTGTGCAACATGGCCCGAATAATGACAGGGCATACCTGATGAAATTACATCCTGAAGACTCGAATAAAATCGTTGAAAAACTGTACAATCTTGCCATAATAAAGAGATATTCTAAAATTTTTGCTAAGGTTCCGGCTTCAAATGTGGACTATTTTAAGAAGAATAATTTTAAAATTGAAGCCAATATACCACGCTTATACAATGGACGTGAAGCCGGGTATTTTCTAGCTCAATACTTCAACTCCAACAGGTCATACATTTCAAAAAGAGAGCTCTCAACTATCAAATCAATTGTATCTGAAGCCGTTGAACCATTCGATCCATCTGGCATCAATTTAACCTCAGAGTACCAAATCCGAACATTAAAAATCAGTGATATTTCAGAATTAGCTGATTTGTATAAAACAGTATTTAGCGTATATCCATTTCCTATTTTTAAGAAAAAATACCTGAAAACTACAATGGAAAATAATGTAAAGTATTTTGGAATCTTCAAGAATGACAAACTGGTTGCGGCTTCTTCAGCCGAAATGGACTTTGATCAAAAAAATGCTGAATTAACTGATTTTGCGACACATCCAGACCATTTAGGAAACAAACTATCTTTTTTTCTCTTAAAAAAAATGGAAGACTCTATGCATGAGGAAGGGATAAAAACACTCTATACGATAGCAAGAACCTCATCTCACGGCATGAATAAGACTTTTGGCAGGTCAGGGTACATTTTCGGTGGTACTCTTATCAACAATACATTGATAGGAGAATCCATCGAAAGTATGAATGTTTGGTATAAAAATATATTGCTCTGACAAAAAAAGCCCTGTGCTTTCACACAGGGCTTACTGCCTATTTAATTATAAACTGACCATCAGGTCAATTCAACTTTTTCTTTTCTTCGAAAGGCAAATTTTGTAATCATCACATAAAGTACGGGAACTACAAATATCGCAAGTGAACTGGCAGCTAACATACCCCCTGCTACGGTCCAGCCAATCGTCTTTCGTGCTTCTGCCCCTGCTCCTACTGAAAATGCCAATGGCATAACACCCAAGATAAAAGCAAGTGATGTCATAATAATAGGACGCAATCGTATTTTCACTGCTTCTAGTGTAGCCTCTACAACCTCCATGCCACTATCGACGCGTTCTTTGGCAAACTCCACAATCAAAATGGCATTCTTTGCAGCCAGACCAATCAAAGTAATCAGCCCGATTTGAGCATATATGTTATTGGTCAACCCTGGTAACAACGTTAAAGTAAGAATAGAACCAAAAGCTCCGACTGGTACTGCAAAAAGTACCGAAAAAGGAATGGACCAACTTTCATAAAGTGCCGCAAGAAAAAGGAACACAAAAACTATCGAAATAGCAAAAATCATTCCTGTGCTACTTCCTGCCTTAAGTTCTTCCCTACTCATCCCACTAAATTCATAGCTGTATCCGGCAGGTAAGACCTGATCCGCCACTTCTCGAAGTACATCCAGTGCCTCTCCGCTACTATGCCCGGGTGCTGACAATCCCAATATTTCCGCAGAACGGTAAATGTTATAATGAGATATCACTGCTGGCGTTTCTATGAGCTTGGTTGTAATAAGTGCACTCAAAGGCACCATATTTCCTTCCATATTACGCACATGATATTTTCCTATATCACTTATGTCTTTTCTGAAAACCGTATCCGCCTGAGTAACTACTCTAAAGTTTCTACCATAAATGTTAAAATCATTCACATAGCTACTTGCCAGTAAGGTAGATAAAGTGCTATATGCTTCTGACACAGAAACTCCCATTTTCTTTGCCTTTTCTTTATCAAGATCTACCTGATAACTCGGAGTTCGTGCTGAGAAAAAGCTGTAGGCCATGGCAATTTCAGGGCGTTGATTTACAGCTCCAATGAACTTATTCATTACACCTTCAAATTGCTTGATGTCATCGGTACTGGTAGTTTGCAACAGCTCAAAGGTAAACCCTGAAGACCGCCCCAACCCAGGAATAGCAGGTGGCGCAATTACAAGAATTCTTGCTTCTTTGATGTCAGCCATCATTTTTTGAATTTGAGCCATGATTACAGGCACACTTTCAGTTTCCGGATCACGCTCATCCCAGTGTTTCAAATTGACGAAGACGGTACCTGCATTGGATTTATTAGAAAAAGTAAGAATATTCAGTCCTGCTATTCCTCCAACAACATTTAGAGCCGGAATAGTTTGAATCCGTTTTTGTATCTCAAGTTGCAGCTCGATATTTCTGGTTGTAGAGGTACCTTCAGGCATTTCATAAGCCACATACATCCTTTTCTCGTCTTCTGTTGGTATAAATCCCGTGGGTTTATTTTGGAACATATAGAACAAGCCAACAAAAAGACAAACCATCATCACCATCACATAAGGAGTCTTTCGTATCCATGTGTGTACTCCTTTGGTATATGACCCTGCAACCCTGTCGAACCAATTATTGAAAGCATCAAAAAACTTATCAAGTAGGTTTTTCTTCCCATTTTTATTACTCGGTTTTAAAAGCATCATACTCAATGCTGGTGTTAATGACAAAGCCACAAAAGCCGATATCATTACTGAAATAGCTATGGTAATCGCAAATTGCTGATACAGTTTACCCACAATACCGGGAACAAAACCAACTGGCACAAATACTGCCGCCAAAATCAGGGCAATAGCTATAACAGGGCCTGATATTTCCTTCATCGCTTTTATAGTGGCATCTTTAGCCGAAAGCTTGTGATGATCCATATTGTGTTGAATGGCTTCTACCACCACAATAGCATCATCCACCACTATACCGATTGCCAATACAAACGCAAATAATGTAAGTGTATTAATGGTAAACCCAAAAGGTATAAAAAAGATAAATGTACCTATCAACGAAACGGGTATTGCCAAAATAGGAATCAATGTTGCCCTCCAGTTTTGTAAAAACAAAAACACCACAAAAACAACCAGCAGTAGTGCTTCTACTAAAGTCTTTGTTACTTCTTTGATGGAAACTTGTACAACCGATGTTGTTTCAAGAGGAATTAAGAAATCCACATCTTTAGGAAAAGTCTGTCTCAACTCCTCAAGTCGCCCCATCACACCTTCATTTGTTTGCAAAGCATTAGCTCCAGGCTCCAGGTAAAGCAGCATAAATGCAGCAGGGTGTCCCATCACAAATGGATGGTTGCCATAATTAAATTTGGCTAACTCTACACGGGCAATATCCTTAAGGTAAACCATATTGCCTTGAGCAGGATTGCTTCGAACAACAATATTTTCAAAATCCTCAACCTGATTGATCCTACTGTTTGTAATTACATTGTACTCGAAAGTCTGAACTTTGGGCTGAGGGTTACCTCCAATTGTACCTGCAGCAATTTGCAAGTTCTGCTCAGTAAGGGCTGCATTCACTTCAGCAGGAGATATTCCCATACTTGCCAGCTTATCGGGATCCAGCCAGATTCTCATCCCAAAATCATCCCCTAATGAAACAATATCACCTACACCTTTCACCCTAAGCAAAGCATCTTTCAAATAGATATTGGCAAAGTTCCCCAAAAAGGTAGCATCATGCGACCCTTCCGGTGAATACAAACCTACTACAAGAAATATACTCGGATTTCGCTTACGTACAGTAACACCTAATCTTTTTACAATTTCGGGCAAAGTAGGTTCTGCAACACTAACCCTATTTTGCACATCAAGAGTGGCTATGTTTATATCAGTACCTACATCAAACGTCACCGTCACGGAACTTGCACCACTTGCGGTACTATTGCTGGTCATATAAGACATACCAGGAGTACCATTCACCTGAGTTTCTATTGCTGTGGTAGTAGTCTGCTCTACCGTCTCAGCATCAGCTCCGATGTAGGTGCCCGTAATGGCTACTGTTGGAGGAGTAATGTCCGGATATTGTGAGATCGGTAATGTGCTCATCGCTATCAATCCTACCAAAACAAACAGGACGGATATAACAATGGCAGTTACCGGTCTTTTTATGAAAACATCTGCAATCATTTTTTCTTTGAATTAAAATATGAAATAATTTCTTATTTTTTATTGTTCGCTACAGGGGATGATACACTAATTGAAGAGCCTTCTCTCAGGTTTTGGACACCCTCTACAGCAATGGTTTCGCCTTCTTTCAGGCCAGATTTTATTATAATATCTGATCCTACCTGCTTACCAAGTTTCACCTGTCTCTGTGTTACTTTATCTGCATCAGCCACATAGACATAAAACTCCCCTAACTGTTCGGTAATAGACTTATAAGGAATGGTTATCGACTTATTTGAGGTATTCGAAAGCACTCGAAGGCTTCCACTCATACCTGCACGCAATACATGATCAGGATTCGGAAAAACCATACGAATCTTTATTGATCCGGTAAGTGGGTCAACAGCACGGTCTATAAAACTGATCTTTCCCGGATGAGGATATGTTAGATCTCCAAAAGTTAAAAGAAAAGTAGAATCAGATTCTGATGCATCTTTCTTTTCCAATAGTTGATAAAATCTAAATATCTCCTGTTGATCTACTGTAATATCTGTTCCTATAGGATCATCTGAAGATATAGTGTTGAGTAAAGTTTGTCCCGGAGATACAGAGGCACCCAACCGAACAGCCGATATCCCAATGGTACCATCAAATGGAGCTACTATAGTAGAATACCTGAGATTGGTTTGGGCACTTTGCACCATTGCTTTTGAAGCTTCAACCTGCTTCAGAGCTGATTTATAGTTTGCCTCTGCATAGTCCACCTGCTGTTTGGCTATTGCATCTTGCTTGTCCAACTCCCGGTATCGCTCCACGTCTTGTCTGGCTTTTTCCAGATTAGCTTCCTGCACGGATAAATTTGCCAGTGCCTGCTTATAGCCAGCTTCTGTTTGCTGCTGATCTATCGAATATAGCTTCTGCCCCTTTTTCACTTTATCACCTTCTGTAAAGTGAATCCCAGTAACATAACCGCTGATTTGCGGACGAAGCTCCACTTCCTGTAGGGCTTTTACAACACCCGGATATTCTTCATAATATGGAGCATATTTAGCACTCACTTTTTCCACACTTACAGGAACAGCCTGTGGTCCATGCATGGGGGGTTGATTTTTACTTCCGCATGCTACGGAAAATATCAGTAATAATATAACTGAATTGAACTGTATCTTTTTCATTGACATATTGATTGGATATTTCTGATAATTAATAATTGATTTGACCAAGTGCATGTTGTACATCTACTTTACTGGCCAATACTAGGTAAAGAGCATTGAAATAATTGATACGTGTGGTACGCAATTCACTCTCCGATGTGGTTACATCCAGATATGTTTTTACACCATTCGTATATTGAAGCTGGATAATATCATATACTTCCTGAGCCAGTTCTACATTTTCTTTCTGTGCCAGATACAACGCCAAATTGCTTTTGTATGAAGAAATAGCACTGACATATGCGGTATTTAAATTATTCTCCAAATTGACAAGACTCAGGTCAAGCCTGCTACTTGCCCACTTTTCTTCCTGAACTTTAGCCAGCCGCTTACCTCCCTGAAATAGCGGAAGACTAAGTGTAGCTCCGACATAGGAATAAGGATAACGGGTATTGTATAAATCGCCAAAATTATTATTTTGATAATTTAAATTATAGGCACCAAATAAATTGACAGAAGGAAGGAAAGCCCACTTACTGTATTTCAAATTGGCTTTTTGCAACTCCCTTTGAGTCTGTATGATTTTATAATCTATATGACTGGAGTAATTCACCTGCTCAGCTGTATCCAGCAGTATCTCACTTTCCATCAATTCTTCATCATACTGAAGAATAAAATCTTCTCCTTGAGGATATCCCATGAGGGCTTTCAGGTATTCCTTCTTGTACTTAAGCGATTCTGTATTTGATTTTAAAGTAGCTTCTGCATTCCTAACCAATATTGTAGCCCTCTGAAAGTCTGTCTTATCAGACACTCCTGACACATAACGGTTTTTAGCGTCTTTAAGACTTTGATTCAACCTTATAATAGATTCTTCACTCACTTTTATTTGCTGCATAGTAGCCAAGACATCATATACAGCTTTGGTTACATCAACTGCTACATCAATTTTACTACGGCTGGTATTTTGGCTCGCTTGTATTCGTACTTTCGAAGCAGTCTTACTCGCCAACAAAGCATCTCTGTTGAACACATTCTGAGTAGCTGTAAACTGTGCTGATGATGTATTGTTAACACCAAAACGAATGACCTGCCCACCGATCACACTGGACTGAAGGTCTATATACCGCTGATAATTGTAATTAAAATTGATTTGAGGATACCAATCAGCTAATTTCCCCTTAATAGCCTGTTCGGTAATCTCTTCATCAATTTGAGCTTGTTTAACTTCTGGTTGGTGCTTCAACGCATACTGGATTATATCCTCCAGTGTGGCTGACTCCAACCTGTTTTCTTCATCATTTTGAGCATTGCCGATCAACGGAATGAACAGGGCAATCCAGGCAACCCAATAGGATATTTTTGTCTTTTTAAATAAAAATTGCATATTTAATTAAATCTTAAAGAGGTGTTTACAAGGTTTCTTTTTTTGTCAACTCAGGCATTTCTTCATTGAAGATCGTTCTGAAAATAATTTGTTTTCGTTCTAGTAGAAATTTGCGGTAGGCGGCATCTGTCATGCCATGAATAGTTTGAAGTACTGGTTTTGCTAGTAATGGGTAGTTACATAGTGCTATTAGGTTGACCATGAATTGTTCTGAAGAAATAGGTGCTATTTTTTCATTTGCTATTTCTTCTTCCAATTGTTTCTTAATCAGGTCATTGGGTTTCTTACGATTTACCGAACAGAAATCTTTTATCTTTTCAGGATGCCGGGCAATTTCACTGATAATAAAATTCTCAAGATATGGATAGGCAATTCCATAGTCAACAGTGATATCAACATAAGTTGCTATCTTTTCTTTAAATGGTAAATCTGACCCAAGAATTTTTCTTGCCCTTTCCTTTTTTTCAAGCAACACTTCATCCAGCAATATTTCAAGCATTTGTTCACGGGACCGAAAATAGTAATGAATGAGTGCTCTGTTTACACCAGCTTCATCTGCAATTTCCTGAGTGGTAGCATTCAAAAAACCTTTTTTAAAAAAAAGAATTTTAGCTTTCTCCTTTATCAGCTTCTCAGTATTTGCTTCTTCGATTCCCATTTACATTTTTGTTTAACAATTTTGTTAAACGCCAAAGCCCGTCAGGGGTTACAAGATTTTTCAAAATATTTTGTAATCTTTTGAAAAACTCATTTACGGTCTATTTTGACAATAAAAAAGATTCAGGAATGACTTATTTATCTTTTATAAATGTGATTCATAAAGTACTGTACCTGTAATAGATAAGGGAAAGGACATATTCAAATACCCAACACCTGCTTCAAACGGCTGTAGCCGGAACGGCTAACAGAAAGCTGGGTACTATCATGCAACAATGCTACATAGGTATCTTTTTCAAATGCTTCCAAGCGAGCTATCTCTTTTATTCTCACAATAAAAGAACGGTGAATTCTTACAAAATCAGATACAGGTAATGACTTCTCATAGTACTTCATTGTGTTCTGCTTGAGAAAATCACCTTCTTTAGTATATAGCCTCACATAATCGTCCATTGCTTCTATATAACGAATTTTGTCAATAGAAATAATATTGATTTTCGCACCATTTTTGATCACCACTCTGGTAAGGGATTCTTGTTTTTGATCGACATTACGAGATAAAGATTGGATTTTTTGATCCTGACTTTCATTTTGACTAATTGCGACCTTTGTTTTTCGAAGAGACTCTTTAAGCCTTTCTTTAGAATACGGTTTTAGTAAATAATCTATTGCACATTTTTCAAATGCTTTGATCGCATATTCATCAAAAGCAGTACTAAATATAATGAATGGTGGATTTTCGAGTAGCTCAAGCATTTCAAATCCTGTGAGTTTGGGCATCATCACATCCAAAAAAACCAAATCCGGATTCAATTTCTGGATAGCTTTTAAGCCTTCAAATCCATTGGAGCATTCACCAACAATTTCCATGGAATCATCTTCTTGCAGAAAGGATCTGATTATCTCTCTCGCCAAATGTTCATCATCAATAATTAGTACTTTAATTCTTTTCATGAATATCAGGTTTGACAGGAACTTTCACCACTACTTTAAAAGTATCTTCTTTTTTATCAACAAGCAAAAGGTCAGTTCGGCCATAGATAAGAGACAGCCGTTTTCTTATATTCTCAAGGCCTATCCCCTCGCCTTTTCTGGCAATAGATTCTGGATCTATATTGTTTGATACAACAATATGCAACAGGTCGCCAGACAGTTCACAAGACAAGTTTATGACAACCACGTCAGTACTTTCATTCACTCCATATTTTACTGCATTTTCAAGTATTGGCTGTAAGATCAAATTAGGTACTTTAACAACCAGAAATGATTGATTCGCTTCTATATTGAACTCAAGACGTTCACCAAATCTGATTTTTTCAATGTCCAAATAAAGTGACACATTTTGCAATTCTTCCTTCAGTGAATTCATCTCGGTACTTTCCTTGCCTATGGAATACCTAAGAAAATCACTCAGTTTAATTACCATTTCCCGGGCTTTTTCAGGCATAGTCATGGTCAAGGCACTTATGGAATTGAGGCTATTGAAAATAAAATGCGGATTGATTTGAGCCTTCAGCATTTTCAACTCAGATTCATTGAGAAGGGACTTTAGCTGGAGTTCTTTGCCCGTTTTTTCCTGTAAGTCTAAATAATAATGGACCAAGAAGAATGTCAAGATAATAAGAGAATAATACATCACTCCGATAATTGCCCTCCACAATCCGGTTTGGTTCAAAAATTCAAGATAATCTTCGTTACCAGTAAAAAGAAGTGACAGGAGCAATTTGGACAAAACTAACCAGCAAACTACTGTTAACACAGACGCAACAGCATGGGTTGTGATCAGGGAAATATAATCGCCTTTTTCAACATTAGAAAACCTCACTACATACCAAAACCCTAAAGCCATTGAACCAAAAAGTGCATTATGAATAAGGCTGTCTGAAAAGGATATAATCAGGCTAAAATCATAATAACTATATAATACAAAAGCATGGACAGCACCAACTATCCCCCATACCAATGCATACAATTTATAACCTGAACCTTCTAATATTGGGTGCTTCAAATTCTAATAGGTTAAATACTTTTGACTTCCCCTCCTCCAAACATAACAAACCCTTTGATTCTTAATACTTTCCCAGGATCTTGAGTCACATTCGACACCAATGGTCTTTTATCTGCATACCCTCCAAAAATGATGAAGCTTTCCATAACTATTGTCCAATCTGCCGGTACTATAAATGAGCTTCCTCCAAACATGCAAAAAACATCTATTATATTTTCTTCATTTGACAGCCTGGCATCTAAAAAGTTGATTTCAGAACCCCCAAATATCGAAGTGACTTTACCGCCTTTGAAATTTTGAGCACTTACTTTTTTTTTTGACCCTCCAAATATGGAAACCTCATCTATGTAATCTTCATCTATACTTACAGTATCTCGACTGAATCCCTGATGCCTTCTTTTCATCAATATAGAAATACCGATAGCTACAAGGATCAAAGGCCACCAGTCTCTCAAGCTTATGTGTGGCCAATAAAATATGTGTGATAAATGACTAATGCCCCCAATCAATAGAAAGACCACTCCTGACCTCTTACCTGTTACTAACATTGTTGCTCCTATCAATATAAATACCGACTGCCAACCAAACAGGAAATGGGGTATAAAATCTGGAATCAGGTCAAAGTTTCTAAATAAAAAATATGCCCCTAAAGTTACAAGCAGGACTCCAATCCATACGTTTTTCCTTGAGTTATTGTGTTCTCTCATGATAAATTAGTTTTGTTACAGGTAAAAGTACGCAGTAAACCAACCTGTAAATAACCGAAATCGGTAAGCTGTTGCAGAATATCGGTAAACGAAAGAATAAAAGTTGTTAATCAATAAGTGGAAACAACAACTGCCCTCCTACATTACTCAATATCCACTCAAAGAATCACTCTGTTCTCAATGCCTTTACCGGATTTGCCAAAGCTGTTTTAATCGACTGAAAACTTATGGTAATCAACACAAGAGCTAAAGTCACCAATCCTGAGATTACAAAACTCATTGGAGAAATATCAATTCTATAGGAGAATTCTTCCAGCCATTTGCTTCCTGCCCATATAGTAAGTGGCACAGATATGACCATCGCTACTGCACCAAGAATGATAAACCTACCCGATAACAAAACCACAATACTGGGCACTGATGCTCCCAAAACCTTTCTAATGCCTACCTCTTTCATTTTTTGTGACGCCACAAACATAATTAATCCATAAGAACCCAGACAAGATATAATAATAGCAAGTATCGCAAAATATCCCACCAAAGTACCGAGTTGCTCCTGACTCCTATAGCCTTGCTCCAGATTTTCATCCAGAAATGTGTGTGTAAATGATTCGCTGGGGAAAAATTCATTGTACTTGGCTTCCACTCTGGCAAGAGTCTCAGGTATGTTCTGGTTATGGATTCTTATGGAAAACACATTGAACTGCGCAGTATTGACCTCCATGACCAACGGTCCCATCGGTTCGGATAAAGGTAAAAAATGAAAGTCGGCTACCACACCTACTACTTTTCCGGTTTTTCCTTCCACATTAATTTCTTTGCCTATGGCCTCAGTGTTAGTTCCAAAATTGTACTGCTTCACGGCGTATTCATTGATCAAAAAAGCATTTTCATGATCAGTTCCAAACTCTTTAGAAAAATCCCTCCCTTCCACTACTTCTATTTTATAAGCCTGATTGAAATCATAATCTACTGAAAAAACAGGTGCAAGCATGTTGTCTTCCACTGTGAACCCTTCCGGAATAATATTCCTATGCACTACTCCGAACCCGGGCACATTTGCCGAAGCAGTACTTGCTTCTACTCCCGGAATTGTCCCCAAAGCATCTTCAAATGAATTCATAGTTTGGCGTTTCTGCCCATCTACTCCTCCAAAAACATTATTAAAATTCTGGCTTTGCACCGGAACATTTATCATTAAGTCTTTTTTAAACCCTAAAGGTTTATTTCGTAGCAAATCGAGTTGATCAAAAACTATTATGGTACTGGAAATCAACACCATCGACACACAAAACTGGGTAACAATCAGCGTCTTTCTAAAAGAAAGCCCTCCATTGTTTTGGTTGGAAGCAATCCCTTTCAGGCTGTAAACAGGTGAAATCCTGGTTACAAAAAATGAAGGATATAATCCGGCAAGAAAGCCTGTGAGAATGAACAATATAAAAAAACCAACAATCAATTGCGGACTCAACAAAACATCTGGTGCAAGGGATTTGTCAGTCAAATCGTTCAACACGGGTAACAATGAAGCTGTAAAAACCAATGCGAGCACCGAAGAAAAAAACGTAAGCACAAAAGATTCTCCTAAAAACTGGAAAATAAGATTGGACTTTAACGCACCAAGTACTTTTCTCATACCAATCTCCTTCGTCCTTTGAAGTGACCGGGCAGTAGATAGATTGATAAAATTGATGCATGCAATGAGCAAAGTAAGCGCACCAACAGCCATAAATATATAAAGAAATGTAAGACTGCCTGGTGGCTCTGCCTGAGCCTGAATATCGGCATTCAGGTGAATATCTTCCAAAGGTTGAAGTTTAAAGCTCTGACCCTTTTGCATATTCTTGGGAATTTTTTCAGCGACAAACTCAGGAAACTTAGCATCCACATTGGCAGCATTACTTCCCGGCTTCAACAAAGCATAAGTGATAGAATGAGAAACCATCCAGTTTATCTTAAAATTACCCCTGATATTCTCTCTAAGGCTTTCCGGTTCTATATCGTACATGTTGTCATACGGCACCAACATGTCAAAGTGAATATGAGAATTAGACGGAAAATCTTTGACCACAGCACTTACTTTAAAAGTAGTGTTCCCCTCCATGATAATCTGTTTGCCTATAGGATTTTGATCACCAAAATACTTTGCAGCAATCTCCTCATTGAGTACCACAGTAAAGGGTTCTTTCAGTGCGTATTTCAAAGAACCTTTCACAGGAACGAAAGTAAACATTTCCATTATAGAAGAGTCTGCAAAATAGATATTGGGCTCTTCATACTTTTGAAGAACGCCATCCTGATTGCCATGTACTTGCACACTTACTCCTCGTGAAAACATTCGACCTGTCTTTTCCACTTCAGGAAAATAAGTGGCGATATGCTCGGACATCACAGGAGGAATCCTACCAATATTGAAGTCTCCAATGAGGTAATGAATCCTGTATATCCGATCCTTTTTCGTGTGAAACTTGTCGTAACTGTACTCATCAGCAACGAAAACAAAAATCAACAAACAACACGTGAGTCCACCTGTAAGCCCCAGTATATTGATAAAGCTAAAAGTCTTGTGTCTCAGTAAATTTCGGATGGCAGTTTTGAGGTAATTCCTTAACATGGCAAATTTGATTAAATGCAGCTTGGCAGAAAGATTTACAACTGATTGGTAACAATTTAATGTGGTTTATTACCAATCCGTTTTTATTTTTCATAAAAGGAATTTATTGATGATTGATGGTGAATTACTTACCTGACATCCTCTGATTGAAGCCAATAGTCCTCATTTCAATCATTTTTATTCTGCAATTATTAACCAATTGTCATTTTATGACGGAATGGTGTATGCCCGGTTAAGTACACATGTACTCCTTCTGTTCTCAAGCTCCCCTGATGATAACTATATTGTTCGCTCTCTAACCGTGTAATTCGTTGGTGTTCATTTTTACCTGGCCCAAATGTTATTTTATCGTCCCCTACTATATACTCTCCAAATCCGGATTTTAAAAGGTAATTATCCTCACCATGCTTTTCAGTATTGACAAGTTTACCACCTTCGTTAAAGCACATCTCAATGGTAACTGCAACATTTGGAGGCCCATCTACTTTAAAATCCAAATTGAGAGTTCCATCTTTTTCGGTTATTTCAATAATTGTATCAAGCTTTTTTATATTGGACTTTTCTCGTGAGTCAAAATCCATTTTATTCCAGAACCTTCTATCAATGGATTGAGACAGTTCATAATCACCATCAGTTTTCCTCAATTCCTTCGACATAGGCTGGTAATAATATGCTTCCTTTGTTTCGGTTAGCGTGTACTTCTGCCCTTCATTTGATAAACCATCGCCTCTGAAATACCCCATTCTAAAAAATGAAGTTGACAAGCGCATGTATTTCAGCATAGACATACCCTTTCGAAAGGTTAAGAAATCTGGGTTTGAGGATCTGCCCGACGAAACAATCACCGGTTTATCATTGCCTCCAAATATGGTAACTGAAGTGCTTCCATGTCTGATTCTAGCTAAATTTGCCAACTTAAAAAACTTCTCAAAATCATCAGGGGCTTTCACTAAAGGCGGAAGAGTCTTTTGCAGGTCAGGATTTTCCATGAAATAAATTAATGAATTAGATAATATCTCATTTTCAAAATCCGGTAGGCTCTCAATGGTCTTCGCAATTGATGCAAACATGCCGTCATTATCATTAATTGCCAGCTGCCGATATTGCAAATAGAATTTAGTAATTGTTGATGTGTACCATTGATCCTGCCTTCTTGAATCAATCGATACTAAATCTCCATTGGGTTCAGTATAAAAATAATAAGTAGTAAGGTTTTTACGAACAGGATCCAATAACTCAGGTCGGTTGAGCAATCGTGACATTGTCATCAATGTTCTGTCAATTACGGCAGAATAGTTACCACTTCTTTCCGGAAAGTGCCCATCTTCATTGATATAAATTCCCTCAGCGAGCCATTCATCTATCCTTTCAACATATTTAGTATCTGGATAAAGTTCATTGATCTGAGCAAGTGCTGAACAGATTACCCATCTATGGTTTGGGGTATGTACACCACCTGTCACCATGGCAACCGCCGCATTTTTTATGAATTTTTCAAGCTTGTTTTTTGTTTGTAACAAATTTTGAAATTCTAAACGGTTCAATACTACAGAGGCTGAACATAAGTGCTCTAAGATGAAGCCAGTATCTGGAGGTGACTGCCTGTTTCCTCCTGAATCAAGTGTACCATCAGAATATTGCGCACTCAACATGATGTCTAATACCTTTTCTAATATATTTATTAGTTTCTGGGATTTGTAATATTCAGAATCTGAGTTACACAGTGAACCCGAGACACACGACACTATAACAGCCAATCTACGGAAACTACTTTGATAGTTTTCATCTTTAACTTGTTCTTCGTCCAAAATACGTTTAACCCTGATGTCATTGTGCAGGATCAATTTTTTCATTAGCTGATCGTCAATTTTTGTCTTATCATTAAAAACCGTACTTCCGGCAATTGCTAAATCACTCATAATAGCACCAGCCATTGCAACAGAGCTTATTTTGATAAATTTTCCACGACTTATTTGAAACTTCATATACTAATAATATTTAAGTGCCTTCGGTATCGATTCGATTCCTACTGCTTAGTGAAACACAAGAATTTATTTAGCCAACTGTTGCTAATCTATTTGCAATAACGCCCATACAGGTTTGTGATCAGACAGAGGTTTGTCCATCTCTATTATCTCTCCTTCCAGTGCCTTAATTCTACTTGTCGGATACATTATGTGGTCAATTACCCTGCCTTTTCCTGTAGTGTCTCGTTTGGATCGATTTACCATCGAACTAAGCTTGGTTACATCAGTTCCTAAATCTCTCCAGGAAACATCCAGTCCGATATCTACAAACATTTCATAGTATGGGCTTTTGTAAACATCACTGGACAAAACGAAATTGAAATCGCCCATAGCAATTGACAATTCATCGGACTGCCTTTCTTTAAGGTAATCAACAAAAGCTGTTACCTTTCCTGTGGTTTCGTCAATATGCGCCTGATCTCTCCATCCAAATGGGAAGTGTACGGCATAAACAGCAATTTCCTGACCCTTTACCTTAGTAGTAGCTCTGGTAACGGTATGCAGTGTATCTGCCATCAACACTTCCTCATAATTGGCCAATGGTGTTTTACTGGCGATTGTTTTATATTTATCTTTGTGACCAGCAGTAGAGTATTTTCCCACTACCACATAATTTAATCCCATAACTGCTCCTACTTGTTTTGTCCAGTCTCCACCAGGGGCTTCAGAAAAGCAAACCACATCGAAATTGTAAGGCTTTAGTTTTTCACCTATTTCCTGTGCAGATCCTTTATCACTAAATTCTACATTGTAGGCAGCCACTTTAAGTTTGATAGGTTTTTTCTTTTTCTCTCCATGAGTATTAAAAGTAATAGCCAGGAGTAAACAAACTGAAAAAATAGTTGAAATTATCTTTTGTGTTTTCATGATCTTAAAATTATACATTGTGTTTTTTATAAATTCCCTAATCCTTCGTCCTATTCAATCACCCATTTAGGTTGGTGACTCGGACGGAACCGTGCTCTGTTTCGTACACTTTTTGGTAATATTTTATTGTAAACGGCACCAAAACCATCATACTGATGATAAACATAGTCCTGCCATGGGTCTTGACCAGATGCTCTTGGATCGCCAGAAGTTTTTAAATGTGCCATGAGAATGCTAGACAAGCTATCTTTTCCTGTAGCACCCGTATGCAACCATGATTGATCATCTGAGATGGCGAATAAAATATTAGGCCGTTTTATTTCTTGTGCAGTTTGTGTCGATAATTTCTTACTTTCTTGACAAGCCGTCAAGAAATACACAGATATACAAAAGCTCAACAAGCGAATTGAATTACACTTAATTTGACTCATAGCTTTTTTTTAGTGAGTGTTTCTAACATGAAAATCCTATGAGAAAACATTTTGATTCTATATAGACTGGATGAAAACCTCAGGAATCCGACTTCAGACCACAAGTTCAGAAAAGAAAAAAGAGCGGTGATTTATTATTACCGCTCTTTTTTTATAAAGTTACTATATCAAAAAGCAGTTTTTATTAATTTCCTGCCACCCAAGCTGGATTTTGAATCAAAATTCCATTACCGTTATCTATGTCAGCTTGAGGTAATGGCTGATAATAATTCTTAGGTGCATTCCAGACTTTTCTTCCAAAATCGGTAGGGTACATCTTATCAATAGTGAAGAAAGTTGTCAGGTTAATAATCCCAGCCTTGTGCCAGCGCAAAAGATTCTGGTATCTCATGTTTTCTCCAGCTTCCTCAGTTCTTGATTCGTGCATCAAGGCGTCAATGTCTCCACCAGAAATTGGATCTAAATCAGCTCTGTCTCTAATTTCATTAATTTCAGTATCACCAGCACCTGCTCCATTCAGTCTGATTTTCGCTTCTGCCACATTCATATATGTTTGACCAACTCTAAGGATAGGGACATTTGTCCAACTAATCATCTCACCATCATCACGCCAAGACATATATTTATAATAACTGTGTCCAGTTTGAGAAAGAGTAGAAGTATGCTCTAACAAATCTGGCCCAACCTGTGCGAATTCTCCGTCAGATATAATGGTAACCCCTTTTCTAATGTCACCTTCTTCAAATTCATTTACTAAATCAGTCAAGGGCTCCTGAAAACTATACATCCCCCAAGGACGAGGACCTCTATGCTTTGTCATAAACCTGCCATTTATCCATGTTGGGTCATTCATCATACCAAAAAGAAACTCCGGCAACACTTCATTACCCAATCGGAATATTGATTCATAATCTTCAGCAAGCGGATAGTTGGCAATTACCAACTCACCATGTTCGATTACTTTATTCAGATGCGCAGCATCTGCGTAATCTTCTGCATGATCCAAATGAATCAAACAAGACAATGCCCATGCAGCACCTCTGTTAGCTCTCCCTTGTTCATAGGTAATTGGTAAAAGAGGAATAGCCGTTTCCACATCACTAATAATCAAATCTCTCAACTGGTCTGGAGAGTCACATTTTGGAACATTATAATCATTTGCCAATACATTTTCTTCCAAAATAATAGGCACTTGTCCGTGAATTACCAAAAGTCTGTAATAAGCCCAGGCGCGCAAAAAATAGGCTTCTCCTATAATAGCATTGTAGGTAGCATCACTGATTTCTCCTAAATCTTTCACTTTAGGACCATTAATAATGATGCTATTTGCTCTTCCAATCATCTCGTATTTATCATAATATGTTCTCAGGATTTTATAATTATCAGTATTGGAATTACCAGTCTCTATATCCTCATCTTCTGAGTGATCACCAGCTCTCCAGTGATCATCACTCTGATTATCAAAAAACAGGTCATGCATGCCTAGATTACGTGAAGCAAGTAAGGAGTATGCACCTGCAATAGCATCTTGCATGTCGGCTTCAGATTTCCAAAATGCCTCATCTGTACGATTTCCAACAGGGGTTTGTTCAAGAACACTTGAACATGACCACACTGTGCTCATTAAAAATAAAATTATTATTATTTTTTTCATGTCTTTTATATTTAAAATGATATGTCCAATCCTAATGTAATCGTCTTCGAGGTTGGGTAATTATTATAAATTACACCCCGAGAAAGATTACTACGTCCTGTTTCTTCTACATCAGTTCCATCAAAACTTGTGAAAGTCAGTAGATTACGTCCAGAAATAAAGACCTTCGATTGTCCCAATTTTAACTTATCTAAAAATGCAGTAGGGAGTCTATAGCTGAATGAAACATCCTTCATACGCACATAGTTTCCACTTTTCAATCCCAATTCGGAGTAACGATAGTTTTGATTGAATTCAGTGGTTGACATTCTTGGCCATTTGTTGGTACTTCCTTCTCCAGTCCATCTTTCCAACATTACTTTATCAGTACCATCAGTCTCAGGAGCATTAATACCCCTCATCATCATTTCATCATAAAGCTCCTGACCCAGAGCACCACTAAACAGTAGCGATAGGTTAAACCCTTTGTATGAAAAATCAGCATAAAATCCCAGAAGAGCAGTGGGATTACCATCGCCAATATTCACTCTGTCCTTATCATTTATCAGTTTGTCTCCATTGGTATCCACAAAAATAACATCACCTGGTGTAATGCTTCCCTTGCGGGGATCCTCCGATATGTTAGAATCATTGTCTATCTCACTCTGGTTTTGGTAAATTCCAGCCGTTTTCCAACCATAGAAGGAAGCTATTGGTTCACCTACATAAGTTCGAGAAACTCCTGATTCCAAATAAGGAATACCATCACTTAACGCCAACAATTTATTCTTTAAGAATGTTGCATTCATACCAACATTATAACCAAAATCACCTTTTTGATTACCATAAGACAATTCTAATTCAAATCCTTTATTGCTCATTTCGCCAGAGTTTTGTTGAGGTATTGCTGTTTCATTCCCAGCAGTAAAATTTCTTACAGGCGATACTAGCATGCCAGAAGTCTTTTTGTCGAAGTATGCTACATTCAATACCAGCTTATCATCAAGAAATGAGGTTTCAAGTAATATGTTTAACGTTTTGGCAGTCTCCCAGGTAATATCCGGATTTGCAAATGAGCCAAGTCTTGATCCGGTAACAGGATTTCCATTAATGAGGTATCTTCTATCCTTCCTATAGATATTCAAGTATTGAAAAGCTGTAACATTTTGATTACCCAATTCACCATAACCAACATTAAGTTTCATATTGGATATAACTGGCGAACCGCTCATGAATGCTTCATTGGATATCCTCCATCCAGCTGAAACAGCAGGAAAATATCCCCACTTTTTCCCTTCAGCAAAAATAGAAGATCCGTCAGCCCTCATTGTAGCCGATACATAATATTTGTTCTCAAAATTATAGGTACCACGCAGGTAATAAGATAGTAAGCCTTGCGTATCATTCTCACCTGCTCTTCCATTGACTACATCAGCATTATTCATTACCAATTGGCTTTCCAAAGTTGAAGCAAAACCAATACCGGTCATATCCATATAGCTACCTCTAACTAGTTGTGTTGATGTACCAGCAGTTGCCGAAATATTATGGCCATTACTACTCTTTTGGTAACTGGCATACAATTCTCCAAGCATTAACGAATTTACACTTGTTCCTTCTTCCAGATTGGGAGAACTTTCACTTCGGCTTTGTAAGGGAGTCACATTCTTAAACCTTTCATAAGAGCCAACAGAATGGGTATAAGATCCTGTACCAACTATTGAAAGGTTATCGTTGACCTTATAAATTCCTTTGAGGTTTATCAAAGCATTCAGATCCGTTGTATAATTCCACTCTTCTAACGCTTTGTAAACAGGGTTCCACATATCCCCAAACTCATCAGATTCTTTACCTGATCCCCAGCCGCCTATTTCCTGGCCGGGTCTTACATTACTGGCGTCAAATTTTACAGGAAGTGAAGGAGGGTACTTGTATGCTGGATACATAGTTACTGATGTACCATCACCCTCATTATATAATCTGTCTTTTGACCAGCTTAAGCGAATGTTCTCTTCAGTTGAAAATCGTTTTGATACCTTTTGTGTCGATTTGAGGTTTATGCCAAGTCTCTTATACCAGGTATTCAATGCTGTTCCTTCTTCATTCCTATAATTTACACTGGCGTGAAATGTGCTATTGTCATTGCCTCCGCCAATTTGAAGATTGTAATCATGAAAAGATGCAGTCCTAAACATTTCATCCTGCCAATCTGTTCTTGTTTTATTGAAATATTCATCAGTCCAAGGATACACGATAGGAATGCCATCCATAGTATATCGTTCCCTTTTTAGCATGAAAATTTCCTCGCCGTTGGCTACAGGGTATTTTTTAATCAACTGGTTTACACCTGTTGCAACATTAAATCGTGTTGTGGTTTTTTGGTTGTATTTACCACTTTTTGATGTAATCAATACCACACCATTAGCAGCCCTGGTACCATAAATTGCTCCAGAGGCGGCATCTTTCAATACCTCAACAGATTGAATCTCGTAAGGAGATATTTTGGACAATACATCCGCACTGATCATTACACCATCCAGAACTATCAAAGGTTCAGAATTATTTAATGTCCCCACACCTCTGATTCGAATATTAGGTGCTTTACCCGGAGTTCCATCATTGAGCATTTCTACACCTGTAGCACGTCCTTGTAAGGCCATAGCTACATTAGAAACTGGTGATCTTTCAATGTCTGAACCAGATACCTGAGAAATAGATGACGTAAGGTCACTTTTCTTTTGGGTACCATAACCTATTACAACCACTTCCGACAAAGTCTCAGCATCCACTTCCAAAGCAACGTCTATCTTTGATCTTCCATTTAAGGTTATTTCCTGTGACTTGTACCCTACAAAGGATACAACCAAAATGGCATCTTCAGGAACTGAAAATGCAAAATTTCCATCAAGGTCTGTAGTTGTACCAACTGAGGTATCTTTGATAACAATACTTGCTCCTGGTAATCCCTGACCAGTTTCATCTACTATTTTTCCAGAAACATCTACATCCTGTAAAAATTCTTCTTCAATGCTGATGTTCTCACTTTTCAATGTGGCAACAAAAATATTTCCGTTTACTCTTTTGAATTTTACATTTGCAGATTTCGAAATGTCCCGAAGAATATTAGCAACAGATTCATTATCTGCCTGTGCGGTTATTCTATTCTTAAGAGGAATATTACTCCTTTCATAAGAAAAATTTAATTTTGATTTTGAAGATATTTCATTCAAAACCTGTTTTAATGTCGCATTTTCAAAATTCACATTGATGTAAATTTCTTCTATCGAACGTTGACGCTGGGCATTGCTATCATTGGCAATTAACAGGCTGACGAAAATACTTTGTAGCAGTATGCCTTGTAATGTGATTTTCAACGTTTTAAATATTTGACGCTGTAATAATTTATACATAGTTTTACATGATTTGTTTAAACATAGGTTTGCAAATTGCGGGCTCTTAAACTGAATTATGTCTTCCAAACGGGTTCAGTTTAGGGGCTTTTTTTTGATTAGCTTGTATTGTTTCTCATATGGTTTTGGTTTTTGTTATACTTACTCTTCGCTTGGTTTTAATGAAGGATTATTACTTTTTGCTTATCCAGTTTATATTTTAATCCTGTTGAAAAGCGAACGCCTTCAAGGATATTTTCAAGACTCTGATTTTTAAACTCTCCATTAAATGAAGTAATGATGGGTTTGCTGTCATACTCAAAGTCAACATTAAACCACCGTTTCAATTCCTTTTCTATTTTACCAAAATCTGCATTTTCAAATACCAATACATTATCCTTCCATCCGATATGGTTGATCAAGTCTATTTCCCTGGCTTCATCAAAACCCTCATCATCATGAAAATTAACAATTTGACTCGGTAAAAGAATTACTTGTTTTTGACTTTCATTGTCTGCCACAGCTACTTTACCTGTTGCTACAACTACACTGGATTTATGCTCATCATCATAGCTTCGCACATTAAAGGATGTACCCAAAACTGTCGTTTGAATTTTTTCAGTTTTCACAACAAAAGGATGAAGGGTATCTCTTTTCACTTCAAAAAATGCTTCTCCGGTAAGCTCTACCATTCTGGATGTCCTGAAATTAGCATGATATTTTAAAGTACTTTCAGCGTTGAGTTTCACGATAGACCCATCTTCTAAAGAAACTACTAACTTTTGCCCCTTTGGATTTGATTTAATAATCCATTCATCGGTAGATGATTCTGAAATCAAATCAGGAGATTGGTTTGTATTATTATAAAAAACAGCAATTCCTACGGCAAATACTACCACGGCAGCAGCTGCCCATTTCACCCAATAACCAGATACTAGTTTATGTATTTTAGAATTGTTTTTGTTGTTATTGCCTTCAGAAACGTTGTTGATAATTCTAAAAGCAGCCAGATTGGTTTTTATCGTTTCAATACGAATTTCTTTCTCTTCTACTTTTAGGCTCAATATAATTTTCTTTGCCAATTCCATATTCCTTAAATTGGCTTGATTGTTTTCCTCCAACTTATTCCGGAAAGTAGAATTCAATTCATCGGGGTACAACACCGATTTTACGAAATTTTCATCATCTAAATAGTCTTCTACGGAACGTTCTTTATTTGTCATCTACAGATTCATTTACTCTCTACACCTATATATAGGCTCTGAAAAAAAAAATGTACTGATGAAAACTATTTTTTTTTAAAAAATACAGAAAATAATTAGAGAAGAGATCAAAATTGCCTTCAATTTGGAGACACCATCAAAGAGCAAATTCCTTGCTGATTGGTTTTTAATGGACATTATTTCTGAAATCTGTTCAAATTTGAGCCCTAGGTAAAATCTTAAATATATTATTTCCCTCTGTCTGTCTGAAAGTTTGTTCAACGCCTTAATCAACCCTTGAGATTGTTCTACGGAAGTGTCGCTAAGAATAATATCATGTTCTATTGAATATTCTACTTCAAAGTTATAACGTTCATTGATGTTGTTCAACGAACTGGTAGGACTGAGCCTATTAAGTTTTTTTATTATTTTTCGCTTGATTGACTTCAACAAATAGAATTTTATAGAAGATGCTTCTCCCAGGCTTTCTCTTTTTGCCCACAATTCAGCAAAAAGCTCCTGAATGCTATCAATAATAAAATCATGGTCATTGTGGATTTTCAGGCCATAACTATACATAGAAGGAAATTGTTCCATATATATTTTATCAAGGGCTTTGGATTCCCCTTGTTTAAATTCTTCCCATAATTCCAAATCTTGAGATGCCTCTCCTGCCATTCAATCTAATATCTAAATCCAGTGTCTATTTCCTAAGAAACAACAAAGTAACCAATCTTTTTTAAAGCCAAATGCCACAAATATATATTTTAAACACAAACACATATCTTTTAATATTCTATTAACATAGAATTAAATATCAATTTATGAATGTGCCAATTTACTGAAAAATAACTCTTTATTACTTTTCAATCTCCTTTAGTCAGGGCAAACACATTTAAAAATTCTACTGTACCCAGCTTCCTGACTGCCGTCTTTTAGGCAAGTTTTTGGGGTCTGTTAGGGTTAGCTGTAACTCTAAAAGATACCGCAACGAGTGCGGTAAGGTGCTTTCGCTTTTTAATACGTTTGCCCTTCTCCTTTAGTAAAAAAATGAATTTGGTACTTTTAGTCAATCCTATCAAAGACTTATTGACTTTTCGATCGGCTATAATAACTCAAAATAGGAACGGTTTCAAATGTATCTGTTGACTCATCCAGGTATTTAAATTCCAGGTCAACTTTTGCTCCCGTGATTTCCACAACAACATAACCGTATTTTTGAGCATGCTCTTGGGCTACTGGCAGATACGGAGCATTGAAACCATTGTGTTCCGGAACTATATTCACTCCAGCTCCGGCAGTTCCAACTACAAATTGATGGATGTCATTATCAAAATTTCCATCTCCATCGTCTATTCTGGCATGGGCGTATCCGTGATCATGCCCACAAAAGTATGTTCTGGCACCAGCAGCAGTTATGCTTTCCCAGAAGCGATTTCTGTACTTTGAAAAATCAATCCCATAAGAAGAGTCTCCATGCATACAGTCATTGTGTTGCACCTTAAAGGCTGGCTCGTGGGTAAAAACAAACAAGTGTTCTTGTTTGTTTTTTAGTTGTTCATCCAACCACAATTGGTTTACCCTGCGACAAGCATCTTTCGGGTAGCTACCATCAGTATTTGCTGCTGAATCCAGATTAGGAGTATATAAATCCAAGCCAATTATCATGGCATTATGATGTATCGCAGAGAAAGTTACATTTTTTTCTCTTTCCGGTCCATTTTTGGGCATTGAATATTTACCTGACATCACTTTGTCCCATACCTTTTTAGTTTCCGGCCATATAGGCCTGTGATCCGGATGACCTGCATGGTCTGGATATCTTTGTGTTGCAGAATGATTTCCTCTTACACAATACACAGGAATGTCTTTTGAATAAACAGGTTCCATAGTGTTTCTAAACAAAAGCAACTCCTTCTCCAGCCGCTGAAGTGCTCCCTCATCCCCAAGGGTTTTCCTGTCTGCATGACCATAAACCAAATCTCCGGTAAAAAGGACAAATTCTATGTCTTCTTTCGAAACTGCACGTGCTACCTTATCCAATATCACTTCATTCACTCCACTCCCATCGCTCCCACTGCGACAATCTCCTGTCACTACAAATCTCCATGATTCATTGTCTTCTTTCGAAACTAATTCAGTGCTTTGTTCCTTCTGAGATACACATGAAAAGAAAAGTATGGGAATTAATAAGCTAAATAGTACAATCCGTAGAAGCATATTATATTGAATTTATATTTTTTGCTATTTGCTCTATTTATTACTAAACAGACTATCATTCAAAGCATTCAATGCTTCTTTTTTATGCTTGGCATTTACAAGAAGAGTAACATTGTGTTTGCTGCCTCCAAATGATATCATCCTTAATGGAATTTCTCTCAAAGAATCAAAAATAACAGATGCAGTACCTTTTTCGTCGGCTATAAAATTACCAACTACTGATATGATACACTGATCCTTTTCCACATGCACCTCTCCATATATCTCCAATTCATCTACTATTTTATTGAGGCTTTTACCATTGTCAATAGTCAACGACACTGCTACTTCAGAAGTAGTAATTACATCAACTGAGGTTTCATACTTTTCAAATACTTCAAATATCCTTTTTAAGAAACCATAAGCAAGAAGCATTCTGGTCGATTTTATTTTTATTACTATGATCCCGTCTTTCGCTGCTACGGCTTTGATTCCAAACTCAGAAGTATCTTCACTGATGTAGGTACCAATGGCAGAAGGATCCATAGTATTTTTAACCCTCACGGGAATATTTTTTCGTCTGGTAGGGAGCAGACAATATGGGTGTAATATTTTAGCTCCAAAATATGCCAGTTCACCAGCCTCTTCATAAGAGAGCTTAGGAATACTTTTGGTATGCTCGACTATCCTTGGATCGTTGTAGTGCATACCATCAATGTCAGTCCAAATCTGGAGTTCAGAAGCATCTATTGCCTCTGCCAATAATGATGCAGAATAGTCGCTCCCTCCCCTTTGCAGATTGTCTATCTCTCCTTTGCTATTTCTACAGATATATCCCTGAGCAATAAAGAGATCCACTCCGGAATGCCTTGTCAAAATAGCATCCAGTTCCAATTTACTAAACTCTAAATCCGGTTCGCTTTCTGAAGTCAATCGCATAAATTCCAAAGAATCCAGCAACATCACATCTTTACCTTCCTCCTCAAGCTTTGTGGTAAATAACTTGGTTGAAAGTACCTCTCCCTGAGCCAAAACTACTTTTTCTTCCTTTTCAGAAAAATCTGAATCTACTATCCCATTGAGAAGATCAACAAATGCACTGTAGTGTTCTCTTCCTTTTATTTTATATTCTTCAGAGTCATACAATCCTTCTATCAGTTCATCATACCTGAAATTGAACTTTTCAATGATCTTGCGTGCTCCCTCCTTATCATTGGCATATAGACATGTACATATTGCTACCAGGTCGTTGGTAGTACCTGACACGGCAGACAATACCACAAATCTTGGTTCTTCATCTTCTACAATTTGAGATACTCTTTTCATATTCTCAGCTGATCCTACTGATGTACCTCCAAACTTTAAAACTTTCATATACTACTTAGTTTTCTACTTAATAATTATTGGTGCATGATGCCTAAAACAAATCCATCGCCAACAATTACTTATTTTCTATTTATTAAAAAATTCACACTTACTGCTTACAAAGTTAAGCGTATTTGACTACTATTTATTTGAAAAAAAATCTTTCAACTTGGCTGTTATTTTTTCATGCTCGATCAGAAAACCATCGTGCCCATAATCAGAGTGAATAATCTCATGCTTCGATCCAGGTATGTTTTCTGCCAATGTTTTTTGCTCAGATACTGGAATTAATATATCAGAGTCTATACTTACTATCAGGGTTTTTGCTTTGATAGAATTGAGTACATCCACCAAAGAACCTCTTCCTCTTGCTACATTATGTGTATCGAGGGCTTTAGACAAATACCAGTAAGAATAAGCGTTGAATCGTTTTGCCAATTTTTCACCCTGATACTTGATGTATGACGATGCTTTGTAGTTATCCAGCTTTTCATTGTCTTCATCATTTTGTGTTTGGATGTAAGCCTCTATCGTTCTGTAAGTAAGCAACCCTATTCCTCTTGCCGCCTTCATTCCTTCTATAGCGGCATTTTCGTTATCTTCTCCCCATGTACCATCTGCCTCCATAGCCATTCGCTGAGCTGTATGCACCGCCTTACTCCATGCCGATTCTGTAGCAGAAGACACACACACCACGAGGTTTTCGATCAAATCAGGCAACAACAAAGCCATTTCAAGTGCCTGATGTCCACCACATGACCCTCCGATCACAGTATTTATTTTATCAATTTTCAAATACTGGCGCAGGAGGTCATAGGCATTGACCATATCTCTAATGGTAACCATCGGGAAAGACAAATAGTAGGGTTTTCCTGTCTCAGAATTGATACTCAATGGACCTGTAGATCCATAGCACGACCCAAGCATATTGGCACATACTATGTAATAATCCTCTGGATCAAAGTGGCATCCTTCTCCGACCATTCCAGGCCACCAGTCCTCAACATCCGAATTGGCGGTAAGAGCATGGCAAATCCAAACAACATTGCTTTTGTCTGCATTCATTTTACCATAGGTATGGTAGGCGATAGTCAGGTCGGGAAAATACCCCCCGGCTTCCAGCTCAAATCTTTTATTGTATTGATAAAACTGCTTTGCAGACATAAGTGATTTTAATTAATTGACTTTTGAATGGCTTGTTCTATGTCGTTTTTAATATCGTCAAAATGCTCTAATCCCAGAGAAACCCGTACTAAACCAGCACCAATTGACACTTGTCTTCTTTCTTCTTCACTTAGTTTAGAATGTGTTGTTGAAGCAGGATGAGTAGCAATTGTCCGGGTATCACCGAGATTTGCTGTCAACGAAATCATTTCCAGTGCATTCAAAAACTTCCTCCCACTTTCTAGTCCACCTTTCAATTCAAAGCAGACCAATCCCCCCCCCAATTTCATTTGTTTCTTTGCGAGTTCATAATTTGGATATGTTGATAAAAATGGATACGACACAGAAGCCACATCATCATGTTGTTCCAGATATTCCGCTAACCGAAGGGCATTTTCACAATGTCTTTCCATTCTGAGAGCCAGTGTTTCAAGGCTCTTGGAAAGTACCCAGGCGTTGAATGGAGAAAGAGATGGCCCTGTTCGTTTGGCAAAAGTTCTTACTTTAGCAATCAACTCTTTGTTTCCTAAAACAACACCTCCCATTACACGCCCCTGTCCATCAATGTATTTGGTAGCAGAATGCGTAATAAGATCCGCTCCCCATTTGGCTGGTTGTTGTAAAAAAGGTGTCGCAAAACAATTGTCAACATTCAACAAACACCCATGCTTTTTTGAAAGCTTACCCAGCCATTCCAGATCTATCAAATCCAAAGCAGGATTTGAAGGAGTTTCAACAAAGATCATTTTTGTATTGGTCTGAATGGCTGCTTCCCAGGTTTCAGGCTTCTTAATATCCACATAGGTATATGTGATATCCCATTCAGGAAGTACTTCGGTAATGACTTTATGCGTATTTCCGAAAACTGACCTTGAAGCCAAAATATGATCCCCGGATTTTAAAAACGGAGCGATACTTGCAAATACTGCAGCCATACCGGTAGCGGTAGCAAAAGCATCTTCTGTACCTTCTAATTGAGCCATTTTAGAAGCAAACTCAGAAGTATTTGGATTGGTAAATCTGGAATAGATGTTTCCATCTTCCTCATCTGCAAACAAGGCTCTTGCTTGCTCTGCATCATCAAAGACATAACTGGAAGTAAGATATAATGGAACAGAATGTTCTCTGTTCTCGGATCTTTTCTCCTGCGTTCTTATGGCAATTGTTTCAAAATTTTTATACACGACCACTAACTTTTAAGTTCAACACTGCTCTTTTCTATCTCAACTCTCAAAAGGTATCGTCGGGTTTGATAATGGAATAAAATTTAATTTTCCAAAACTCTACCCATAAAAAAATCCCTTCTGAGATAAGTCAGAAGGGATTATATAATTTCTTTTAATGAATCCTCTACTTTCTTATCGATCCCTTTTCAGGGTAGGAATTGGCACCTTATTATAAAATAGGTTGCCAAGGTTTCTTAGGGCCATATCCCTCCACCTTTCTTGATAAGTCAAAATGTTTTTAAAGAACGAATGCGCAAATAAACACATTAATTTGATAATATTCTCAAAATGCAGACTAATATTTAGTAAATAATTCTAATCTCCACTTACCTGCTATTTGCGTAATACTTTTTGGATATAATGATATAAATTGTACTCAATATTGAATACTGATAAAACAGCTAAGTTTAGTATTATGAAAAACATCTTTCCGTTGATTCTTATTGCCTTATTCTATTCTTGTAAAAGCGATCAACAAAAAACAAAAAACGTCGAAAATAATCTGTATAAAACTACTGATATTGAGTACAATCTGGGTGATGTTACATCCGGCTTAGAAGGCCCTGCGGTCGATGTTAACGGTAATTTATATTTTGTAAATCCATTCAAATCAGGCTCTATTGGTATGTTTGATCCTCCAGGACAATTTCAAATGTTTATTGATCAGCTACCCGAAGGCAGTACAGGCAATGGTATTCGATTTGGAAGCCGGGGGATGATGTACATAGCTGACTACACTGGTCATAATATACTGCAAGTAAATATGACTAATAAAAAAATAACTGTTTACGCTCACAATGATGGGATGACCCAACCCAATGATATTGCTATTACTTCTTCCAATATCATATTTGCTTCCGATCCTGACTGGAAAAATGAATCCGGGCAAATCTGGCGTATAGACACCAATGGAACATTCACACTACTGGAAACCAATATGGGTACAACTAATGGAATAGAAGTGAGTCCGGACGAAAAAACGTTATATGTCAACGAAAGTGTCCAGAGAAATATTTGGGCTTACGATCTTAGCAAAACTGGTGATATTTCGAACAAAAGATTATTGGCAAAGGTGAAAGACTTTGGGATGGACGGTATGCGTTGTGATGTTGAAGGCAACCTTTATATAACCAGACATGGAAAAGGAACGATTCTTATTTTATCCCCATCAGGAGAAAAAATTAACGAAGTAACCCTTAAAGGTAAAAAACCATCAAATATCGCTTTCGGAGGATCGGAAGGAAAGACGTGTTTTGTAACCCTACAGGACCGAGGATTTATTGAAAAATTTGAAACAGCACATGCCGGCAGGACATTTGTCATGAACTCAAAATGAAACCATTATACCTCTAATAATATATATACTCTTTGTTCCATTTTTTTGATTATTGGCCAAAATAATGGCTTAATTAATCCTATTAAGGCATCTTATTTGCATGAAGCTTTGTTATAAATAAATTACATTATTATCTTAATCGCTTCTTTCTATAAAATCACAATTCATAAATGGAAAACAATAAAAACAAGAAATTAACTACTTCGGATTCACGAAGAAAATTCATTAAAAGCCTCGGTATTGCCGGAGCAGCTTTTACCATTGTACCCAGGTCTGTACTTGGAGGAAATGGATTTGTAGCTCCGTCTGACACTCTATATATCGCTGGGATTGGAGCCGGCGGTAAAGGAAAATCAGATATTGTCAATTTTGCAAAAAGCCCCAACGTGAAAATTGCATTTTTATGTGATGTAGATGACAGGGAAGCAAAAACAAGTAGAGAGAATTTCCCTGATGCAAAGTATTACAAGGACTACCGCATCATGTTGGAAAAAGAAAAAAACAACATTGATGCTGTATCAGTTTCCACTCCGGATCACATGCATGGAGCTCAGGCTCTTGCTGCAATGCAATTGGGCAAACATGTATATGTGCAAAAGCCTCTGACACATGATATATTTGAAGCCAGACAGTTAACAGAAGCTGCGCAAAAATACAAAGTAGTTACTCAAATGGGTAATCAGGGAGCTTCAGGTGATGGTGTGCGTAAAATGCAGGAATGGTATAATGCAAACCTGATAGGAGATGTACACACAGTGTATTGCTGGACAAACAGGCCTGTATGGCCTCAAGGAATAGCCTGGCCATCGAAAAAAAGTAAAATACCCAAAGAACTGGATTGGGAATTATGGCAAGGAACTGCTCCACGTAAAGACTATGTAGATGGCTTACTGCCATTTAACTGGAGAGGATGGTGGGATTATGGTACCGGGGCACTTGGAGATATGGCATGCCACATTATTGAGCCAGCTTTCAAAACGTTGCAACTAGGCTATCCAACAAGTGTGGAATGTAGTGTAGGAACCAGCTACGTAGGAGTATGGGGACGTGTATATAGTCCCGAAAGTTGTCCTCCTTCGTCGCATACCATTCTGGAATTTCCTGAAAGAGATGAAAAATCAGCTGTTAAACTTCACTGGATGGATGGTGGCATTCAACCAGCCAGACCTGAAGAATTAGGGCCGAACGAACTAATGGGTGACGGAGGTAACGGAGTACTTATGATTGGTACAAAAGGAAAAATGATGTGTGATGTATATGGTAAAAAACCAAGGCTGTTACCAACTGATGTAAACGAGTACATCAATGTACCTGAAACCATAGCACGTGTACCCGAAGGTCATTATCTACAGTGGGTAAATGCTTGTATTGCCGGATATAAGGAAAAAGAATGTAGTTCAGACTTTGATATAGCAGGGCCATTAACGGAGAGCATTCTAATGGGTAACCTTGCGCTTAGAAGTTTTGATTTGAGAACGCCAACAGCAGATGGCAAAGACTTCAATTATCCGGGTAGGGGTATTAAGCTTGTCTGGGATGGCCCATCTATGAAGATCAAGAACTTCGATGATGCCAACCAATTTGTAAAAAGAGAATATACCGGATGGTAAACTCATTCATTTTTATGATTTCAAAGAAAAAGCCTCAAATAAATATTTGAGGCTTTTTCTTTTCTACTTCGTTTCTTCCTTACCCTGCTTTTTCGATCCAGCCCTGCACCTCTTCCAATGTAGGATTTTTCACATCATTCAACTTCAGTTTCTTCTTTGTTCCGCAAACATCATTGAAAAGTTTGCTGTCCTTTGCTTCCTTGAAAGCATCAATAGATATCATACCCACTTTCTGTAAAACAGGGATCAGTTCCGTCCTCACTCCCAAAGCCTGATATTGAGAGTCTGTAAGGTATTGATCTTTCTTCTCTGGTTTCATTTGAGGAAAAAATAACACATCCTGAATTGAATTTGAGTTGGTCATGATCATTGACAAACGATCAATACCTACACCAAGGCCAGCTGTAGGTGGCATTCCATATTCAAGAGCCCGCAGAAAGTCCTCATCCAAAACCATTGCCTCATCATCTCCCCTCTTTCCTAGTTCAAGCTGCTCTTCAAATCTTTTTCTTTGGTCTATTGGATCATTCAATTCAGAGAATGCGTTGCATATTTCTTTGCCATTGGCAATTGCTTCAAATCTTTCAACCAGTCCTTCTTTAGACCTGTGCTTTTTCGCTAATGGAGACATCTCCACCGGATAATCTGTAATAAAGGTCGGTTGTATCAACTTTCCTTCACACTTTTCTCCAAAAATTTCATCTATCAACTTGCCTTTACCCATGGTTTCATCAACAGTAACTTCTAGCTTTTTGGCAGTTGCCCTCAATTCAGTTTCATCCATTTCGGAAATATCTATTCCCGTAAAATGCTCTATGGCTTCAAACATGGTAAATCTTTTCCACGGCCTCTGAAAATTCAACACATGCTCACCAACCTGCACTTCAGTAGTACCATGTAAATCTATCGCTACTTTTTCGACCATTTCCTCTACTAAGTCCATCATCCAATTGTAGTCTTTGTAGGCTACATACAATTCTACCTGAGTGAACTCAGGATTGTGAAATCTGGACATTCCTTCATTTCTAAAATCTTTAGAAAACTCAAAAACCCCATCGAACCCACCTACAATCAACCTCTTGAGGTACAATTCATTGGCAATTCTCAAATACAAGGTCATATCCAATGTATTGTGATGGGTTTTAAATGGCCGGGCAGCTGCTCCACCATACAATGGCTGAAGAATAGGTGTTTCTACTTCTAAATAGCCATTTCCTGACAAAAACTCACGCATGGAATTGACCAACTGGGTTCGCTTGATAAATGTATCTTTGACTTGTGGGTTTACTATCAAATCCACATAACGTTGACGGTATCTCAATTCTGAATCGGTAAAAGCGTCATAGGTTTTCATATTACCCTGATCGTCCTTTGCTTCTTTCACTATAGGAAGTGGCTTTAGAGATTTAGTTAAAAGAGTCAGCTTATTGACGTGAATTGAAATTTCCCCAACTTCAGTAGTGAACACAAAGCCCTGTATTCCAATAATATCTCCTATATCCATTTTCTTTTTGAAAATGGTGTTGTAAAGCGTTTTATCCTCACCCGGGCAGATGTCATCCCTTCGGAGATAAATCTGAATACGGCCTTTGGAATCTTGTATTTCGGCAAAAGAAGCTGAACCCATAATACGTCGGCTCATTAGCCTTCCTGCGATGGAAATATTCTTATAGTCAGTTTTACTTCTTTCATAGTTTTCATGAATGTTCTTAGTTGTTACATTCACTTCAAACAATTCTGATGGATAGGGATTTGTTCCCAATTCAAGAAGTTCTTCTCTGGCTTGTCGCCTTACTATTTCCTGCTCGCTTAAATACATATTGTCACATTAAAATTAAGGTCGCAAAATTAAGTGAAAATTTGTATAATACTACACCCGGCCTTGTAAAGGCAGAAGTAAAAATGTAAGCATGAAAGTAATGTGGATTTTTTCTTTCAGAAGGCTATAGTGTTATTTTCTAACTACTTTAAACATCTGATAGTAGTCTCCATCGACTATTTGAACAAAGAACATCCCCTCTGCACTTTGGTTCAATGCCTTATTCATCTCTTCATTCAACTCTTCCAGTGCACCACTGGCACTTAATATAACACGGCCATCGTTTGTAACCACTTGCATCCTTATTTTTTCAGAACGCTGTACCGAAGAAGTCAATTCTGCCAAAGTCAAATCCACACCTTGTTCTGCCGGATTCGGGTATATGCCCCAACGAACAGAAGTAGTAACAGGAAGTACCACTATCGTAGAACTATAAGAAAATTGTCCATCATAATCGACCTGTTTTATGCGATAATAATATTGAGTAAAAACTGATACTTCTGTATCCAAAAACTGATAAGACTGAACTAAATTGGTATTTCCAGCTCCTTTCTTAGATCCTATCACTTCGAAAGTAACACCATCCTCAGACCTCTCAACATCAAAATGATCGTTGTTGATTTCCGTTGCTGTTTGCCATAACAACCCTATGCCAGCAGACTCTCGCTTGCCACTAAAAGACAACCAGGTAACAGGCAGCCCCGATTCTTCGTCGCTACTACCGAAAGTTTGTGGACTAAAGGCACTTTGCTGATATACTGTAAAAGAACCTGAAAATTCATCACCTGACTGGTCTGTGCCCTCTCCACTGGCAGCCACCCATTCAGATCCATCCCAGTGAACTATGCTTAATTTATCCAGAGCTCCCACACCAACCCCACTGGCATAACTACCAGATCCATAAGACAATGTCATATCAGCTGCAGCAGATCCTGCCCTCGCTACTTGCCAATACTCATATTGGCTTATTTTTTTAAATACCTCATCATCAAATGCATTCTTGTTATATCCACCTGAAGTGGGGTCACTTCCTACATAAGATATAGTCCAGGTATCCGTTGCTGATGTATTTTCAAGTATTACAGGCTGGTATCTTGAATTATTTCCGGTTGGATAAGTAAAATCCGTTCCACTATTCATTGCTTTTTGAATTTGACCATCTACAAAACTGGATGACGACCCTCCCGACGTTGTTGCTGTGGCCGTAAGTTGTAATCTCGCCGGAGAAGCGGGAAACGAATTTGACGTAAGGATTCCTGAGGCCATAGTCAATGCTTTATTTACAGTAATTATGTTACCCGGAGTATAAGTATTGGATGACTTATCCATGGTAAGGTTATTGAATGTAAGTGCCCCCGTGGTTATCTGTGCATTGGATCCTCCAAAGATAACTGTACTATTGTCGGCATTGAAAGTTCCACTATTGTCCCAGTCACCCTCTACCCGAATATTCCCATTATCAGCATTTATGATTCCGGCATTGTCCAGCAATCCTTTGATTGTAGTAGTTCCATCACCAGCATTATAAGTACCACTATTATTCCAACCTCCCATAACAGATATATCTGCATCGTTGGTTCTGTTTTGTAACGTTGTACCAGAAGGAATGGTAACCTTTCCATTAACAGTAAGGTCAGAAGCGGTCATTGTCACCGTGGCAAATGACCCTTCCATAATTTTTAGGTTGTTGTAGGTATCCCTGTTGTTCATTGTCATTGTACCAGCATACTCTATGGTACCTCCGCCAGATGCCACAAAATCCGTGTAATTTCCAGCAGGAAAGGTATTGGTCAGTACCCTCATAGTACCCGTACCACTTATAATACCCAAGTTATGACCAGTTACAGTACCCACATTTAGAATTCCATCAATGGTTGACTTGTAGGCTTTAGAACCTCTGGTATTGGCATCTGATATATTGATTCTGGTTCCGTCCAAAATAACAACCGGAATTCCTTTTGGTACCAGAACAGAGGGACTCATACCTAAGGGGTCGCCACTTGAATCAAATGTCCAATTACTAGCAGATATCCAAGTTCCACCTATATCTGTATCGGCCACATTAGAAACAGATAACCTGCTATAAAGAGGTAATATAGGGTTGGGTAATGTTTCCTCATCTGCTTCTGCATCCACTTCATTTTTGGACGTACCTACAGAATAATCATAAGTACCACCCAAGGGTGGAAGGTTACTAGCCAATAAATTAGTAAATATCATGTTAGTACTAGTAGCAATACCACCGTGACCATTGGTTTCCCATCCCAAGGGATCACTATTAGGATCCAAATAACCGGCAGCTAAAACACCAATATCAGTATCAGGATCATCATCGTAAGCTATTAATTCCGAAGGATATGAATAGGTATGTACACCAACAAGTGTAAAGTCCAAACTGGCATCCCGAGATACAATCCAATTATAGTTTAGTATTTTTTCGTTACTACTTTGATTATAAGTAAGGTGAACGCTATTCACTGGCACAACTGTGAGTGATCCGGATGCAGTAACACTGGCAAATAAATAAGAAGCAGGTGTATAATTGGTAGAAGTTCCTATTTCGTATATAAAACTTTTTGCCAATCCTGTAGCCCAATTTTTTGTTATTCCCAAATCACTGGTAACTCCATTTGTTTTAATAAACTCATCTTCATCTGCACCTGTTATACTAGCACTTTCACCGAAGGTCAGGCGGTTAGATTTGATAAATAAATAACGATTGTCATGATCAAAATTAAGTACACCTTCTATCGTCATATCACCATTTACTGTCACTGTTTTTGTTGTAGCTGTTCCACCCAACGTCAGGTTAGTAAAAAATCCTGAATTACTCGTAATTGTATTGCTAATTTCATTGGTAGATTCAATCAGGACAGTTCCTGTTCCTGTCTGAGAACTATTATTTGTTATATTCTTTTGTACCAATAGATTTTGGGTTGGTTCATCTAAATCCAAAATACCAGAGTAAATATAAAGATTCTGCAAAGTTGGAGATGTCCCGTCCAATGTAAGAATTGATCCCTCAGCTTTACTAATTGTCAAATCATTAAAGGTAGTTAAAGCAGATAAGGTGGCAGATTGTGCTCCTGATCCGTTAAATGTAGTATTGTTTGTACCACCAGTATAGGTACCTGTACATACCAAATCTCCTGAAATGGTAACATCCAGAGAATTGGTATTCAACACAGAAGGAGTAGGAACAGTTAATGTTCCTCCGACAATCAGTCCATTCGAGAACATATTCACCGTTTGTGCATTACTGCCACCTCCATTTTGTATGCTAAAATTTCCAATACTCGGAGCTACATTAATCCTGAAATTACTTTGAGTAGTCCCTGCTGAACCAAGTCCAACCGTTATTGTACTGGTAGTGGAAATATTACTGGTTTTAGGATTAATATACAAATCCGTATAGCTTGTTCCTCCGGTTTGTCTTTGAACATTCAATGTACTGCTTCCGGTTAAAGTAAAATTACTTCCGGCATTGTTAGCTACTTCAAAAACACCTCTATTGTCCACATCAGAAGAACTGATACCACCCACTGTAACTGTTCCGCCTGTTTGAGTATATGAAAGTGCTCCTGTTAAAGTGGATGATGACCGTCTGATTGATCCTTTTACCCACATCGATTGTGAAGTGGATACTATGATTGACGGCACTCCGGCAGAGCCATACTCCAAGTCAACATTATTTCCATTCACACTTGTATTACCAATATTTAATATACCTGTTCCAGAAACTTCCAGGGCACCATTCAGAAATAAGTCATAAGCATCATTATCCCCACTCGTAGTATTAACCGTTCCTGCGCTTACGGTTAATTTAGCAGTTGGTTGAATTGTATAAGAAGTGGAGCTTAAGCTGGTAGTATTTGATGTTGCCCAATTAAATGTACCGTTAGTAATGGTAAGCCAGCCTCCTGTAGCGGCAGTGGTGTTAACCGTGCCAGGAACATTGAAAGTCAAAGTTGGCGTTGCTGATGTTCCTTTGTTGATCGTAAGCGTAGATAAAGTTGTAGTTGGTGTACCTGCACCAGTAAAACTCGTATTACTACTTCCGGTAAATGTAAGGGCTACTGTGCCAGTATTGCGAAAATTAACCGTACCATTATTGGTAAACCCTCCAATAACAGATAATGTGTGTGTGCCACTCGTTGTACTAAATGTTCCGCTATTAGATACATTTCCTTCTACTGTTATGGTTGTATTGCCAGAATTTGTCAGACTAAATGTACCGCTCGATACTGTTAAATTCCCACCAATAGCAAGTGTCCTTGCTCCATTATTTCTTACAGTGCCTGTACCTGTCTGCTGCGTCCAATTATTATAAACAGTCAGATCTGTAGCAGGTAGAATGATTGTTTGACCAGAATTAGGATTCAGGATTAGATTATAATACTTAGTCAATGGAAGGCTTTGTGGTGCAGGGCCAGCTGTAGGGAGGGTTTTTGATGTGCCGTACCATTCCACCGTTCCTCCATTTTCTCCAAGAAAATTAGTAAAATCCCCGGCTGGGAAAACCGCAGCAGCAATACGTAGCGTACCCCTTCCAAGAACTGCTCCCCCGATGCTCGTTCCAAAGTTGTGCCCGGTAAACGTACTTGCATCAAGTGTAGAACCCGTACTTATGCTGAGCGTGCCGCATGTACTGTTTGCAACTGCGGTTACCGTATGGTTTGCAGATGCCCCGTCACCAATCACTACAGGACAATAGGAGCAAGAGGTCGGATTGCTGGATGCTACGGCTCCTGTGTGCTTCAAAGTTTTGTCTGTACTCCAGGTGGAGCTTACATTCCAATTGCCAGTTTGGCGACTAAAATATGCTGTTACAGTACCAAAGGCAGCTAAATTTCCAGCCGTGTATTCTCCATCCAGCTGATCTCCAGTTACTCCCGTCCAACTCGTTCCCGTGCTAAAATTAGGTATTGGAGGTGCGCTACCTGTTGTAAAAGTAGTGTTTGCATATCCCCACGCATAGGTAGCTGGATCATAACGAGCTGCCCGATAAGTAGCTCCATCCTCTGTTGCAGAACCGTAATTATATGATTTATGAATAACCCCTGTGATTCCCGTATATCCAGAACTAGTCACCCTCCAATAATACCTTACGCTCTGGCTAGATGTTGTTACTATAGGGTGAGTGCTGTTAACTGGTCTTACTGTAATTTTACCATGCACTGATGCCGTTGCGTTAATGGTATTCGGAGTATAGCCTGCGCTGGTACCTACTGGGAATATTAAATCTCCAGCAGCACCTTGCCTCGTTAAGCCCCCTGCATTGTGGAGGCCACTGGTCAAAATTCTTTTATTTGTACCAAACCCAACACCGGTAGTTCCATCACTATAAATACCTCCATTGACCACTAAGGCATTCGAAGCGATATTAAGTGTAGTATTTGTGTTTGTAAGGCGCAGATTTCCACTAATCGTTTGCTTGCCTGTAGTGGCAATGGTTGCACTTGTGGCAATAGTTAAATTTCCGAAGGTACCATTGCTACCATTTATTGTGGCAGCTGTACTTGTATAGTTAATAAGGCCAGTTCCGGAATGCGTAGCATTATTCGTAAGAACCCCTGTTCCGCTCACAGTGAGCGTCTTTCCTCCATCTGCAAGTGTTCCCGATGTGAGGGTTAAGGCTGTGGTAATATTAGGAAAAGTCTGAGTACCTGCCAGGGTCAGTGTGCCACCGACTTTGTTCATCACCACGCTAGGCAGACTGGTAATTGTCCCATTGTGAGTCCAGATTTGTGCTCCCGTTCCATTCAATGTCGTTACCCCAGTTCCTGGTGTATAAGTCGTTCCTGAATTAATAGTAAAATTTCCACCTACCGTTACATTATAGTCGTTATTAATAAAGGATGGAGAGTTGCTGGTATTGATAGTAAAGTTGTTTAAGACTACAAGGTTGGACTGAAGTTGTGTGTTTTGAGTAGTGCTGGATTCCTCATAAATATTAAGATTATAAAGTGGGGCTGTAGTATTGATATAGCCAGGATATGATGCTCCGCTTGCCTGCTCACCTGTATAGAGGTTAACTGTTCCACCTGTAACATTGTAATTTCCTTCGGATGAAGTCACCTGAAACAAACCACCATTGCTGTTATTGTTGTTAGTTGGTTTCGCCACATTTAAAATCCCTCCAGACATTTGAAATGTACTGCTGGCGAGTGCCATATCAAATCTATGGTAGGCGTCCGTATATTGGTCAATTGTAGCACCAGAAAGTGCATAATTATAACCCACATTGAGCGTACCCCCTGTCATGTTGAAGGAAAAAATGATATCGCCTCCAAGAGCCCTGGGTCTAAATTGCCACACTGTAACAGTACCTCCTTCTTGCAGATAAGCCCCCCCACCCTGAGATCCAAGTCCTTTCGAAAACCCTCCATTTAGGGTGCCTGCCGTAACACGCAAAAGTCCACTCATCAAGATCCTACAGTCCCTATTGGTTCCTGCAGGGTTAAGATCGGAAAGCTGAATGGTAACATCATCGCCATTTAACCATAGTGCGCCAGATGTCGGTATTGGGAAATAATCCGATGTACCCAGGCCAAGACAAAGGTTTGGAATATCGATGCTACCCGTTAGCTCCAGGGTACCGTTCACAATTGACAGGGCATTGGCGGAAACTTCCTCATCGGCTGAAACACCACCACCCGTAACTGTAGCTATATTTGATGGCCCAAACAAGCGGAAATAATCGGTGTCCGTTGAGTTTACTGTAACAATGGCCTGTTGCCCGGTTCCCTTATCTACAATAAATCGATAAAAATCTGTTGTATTGTTACAGGTTACTGTTTGGTCAGTATTAGATGAAAATGTTACCTTAACAGCATTTCCCTGAAGTTCATTTCTATGTAAATCATCATCCTGATTATCAGGGATTGGGTAAGAATCACCGTAATCATTTTCGTCTAACTCACCATCTGTTGGATCATAAAATTTTATAACACCTTCATTTGTAATATTGCCATACATAAAAAGGTCATGTTGGCTCGTGCTGTTTTCATTTCCAGCTCCAACGGTGATACGTCCAGATGCGGCTACATTTAAATCTCCATTTAACGTAATAGTGCGTTGCGTACCAGAATTATCGTTGATTTGCCATGTTGTGGTTCCTAAATCATCTGTGCTAGATATTGAAAAAGTACCATTCACAGTCAAATCACTTACTAGCGTAAAAGTGGTACTACCTGAACTATTGGTCATTTTCAGGTTGTTGTATTCAGTCTGGTCAGTAGGTAAATCTCCAGTTGTGTCGTAGTATTCTATGGTGCCACCAAGTGTGGATACAAAATCTGTGTAAGTACCGGAAGGCAATGCGGTACCTTTAACCCTCAATGTACCTTCTCCGGATATTACCCCCAGATTTTGTCCTGTAGTAGTAGCCATATCCAAAATACCCCCGGCTTCAATCGTGGTAGAAGACAGGTTTTGACCTGAAATATTTGCAGTTACGGTAAAGCCATTTAGGATAACAATTTCTTCTCCTGCGGAAGGGTATTCTTCTAAACCATTGTCATAGGTAGTTCCTGAAGGATCCAGAGTCCAAGTATAAGGGTTATCAAAATCTCCAGATTCGTAAGAATACCAGGTTTTGCTGGAAGAACCGGAACCCGTTCCTGTAACGCTAATATCATCAAAAGCAAAACCATCACTTGCAATACCATAGTTATCGTATTGTTGGAATTTCACTACAAATGTAGAACTAAGACTAAGGTCATTTGCAGTCACCAGAGCCGATATGTCAAGTTCAATAGTCTCGTAACTCGTGCTACCACCAACAAGTGAGTATACCTTAGTAAAACTACTCCCACCATCATCGGAAAAGAATACTCCATCTTCAGTATGCTCTTCGTCACCGAAATTCTTCCATTCAAAAGACAAGTCGACAGTAGTTTTTCCTGAAAGATCTAAGTACAACCAGGCTTCATTGGTACTGTAATTATTATTACTGCTTACATCCATAGTCATGTGATAACTACCATTGGGCGAGTCATTGCCTGTAATTAATACCTGTCCAACATTACTACTCGTAGTGGACCAAGAAGCTCCTAATGACCCTGATTCAAAGTCGTCAGTAAATGGAAGTGTAGCATATACAGGAGTTGTCACGCTAACGTCATCGAAAGCGAAACCGTCATCGTCAATTGGCCAGTTGTCGTATTGCTGAAACTTAATAACAAATGTCGCATTCAGGCTAAGTGCATTACTGCTTGCCAAATCATCTACATCCAAATTGATGGTCTGATAGGTGTTATTTCCTCCGGTGAGTGAATATACCTTCGTAAAATTACTTCCACCATCATCCGAGAAGTATACCCCATCTGTTGTATTATCTTCATCACCAAATTCTTTCCAAGCAAAGGACAAATCTACAATTGTCAATCCCGACAGATCTACATGCAACCATGCTTCATTTGTGCTATATTCGTTATCTTCGTCTGTGTCCATGGTCATGTGATAATTACCATTGGGTGAGTCATTACCTGTAACTAACACCTGTCCGGCATTGCTACTGGTAGTAGACCATGAAGCCCCTAATGAACCAGATTCAAAATCATCAGTAAATGGAAGAGTAGCATAGGTTTGAGCTAAAGACTTAAATGACAAAAGGGTCACAAATGCCAAAAATAGGAATAAGGTCAGTTTTCTCATGGTTATAAATCTGTAACGTTCTGATTCGCAGACTTGTCTAGTTGGATTATTGCAAGCAAAAATAAGTATTTACAAATAAAACAAATGTCTTTATAAACGCAATATTGCGACATATTGAATCATTAATATACTTTTTTTTGTAAAAATACAAGCTCAAATAGTATTAATTGAAAAAATTCGATGAATGGTTTATTTCCATCGATAATTGGAAAAAAATTATAATGTTCAAAAAAATTAGAGGAGAGACAGAAAATTTGAATGAATGAACCATTAGTGTATAGGGTGCTTCATCCTTTTTGTGTATTCACAAATTACAAAGAAGTGAAAATCCTTAACCGGAAATTAAGAAACCCGTTTTTGATGTCTAAAATAACTCTACTGCCTTCTCTTTTTTATTATCAAAATAATGCCTCCAACAAGCACTATAACCACCAATCCAAGTATGGCATACAATCCGGAATTCATAAGCTTACTGTCATATTCCACTTCATTTTCAGTGCCGTCACTGCTTATATGATTAACTTCCGGTATGGATGATAACGAAACATCTTCACTTAAACTATATTCCTTAGGTTGAAACAGTTCTAAGTCTTCAGTATTGCCACCGGACTTGGTTGCTTCTATGGAAATGATCTGACTCATTTCAGACAGGATCATGGGATTTTCTACATCAAACTTTAAAAGGCCATACAGCTCCGTTCGGAGATGTGGATCCCAGGTCATTGGGATGAGTTTGCCTAACATCCATTTTCGATCCAACCCACATTCACAATCTGCACCTATTATGTTCAGTAGCTTAAAAATAGAATTAGATTGGATCTCTTCATAAGGAATCACGTCACCCATTATCCGGCCTCTTCCGTAAATGATCACTGCCATTGGCCGCTTTACTTTTGATGCATCAATTCCCAAGCTCCACAATAGTGTGGTTTCCTTTTCCATTTCATCTCTTGAAAGAGTCACCAGCTCAGGCCCTTCTTTAATCAGCTTGGGCATACGGGGCATGATTTTCTCCAGTTCGGACACGTCTCTTTTGGCAAATTCTGATGCCACCTGATTTTCCTTAACATCCACTCCACTTAACAGTAAAACCACAGCATATTTGCGCACCAGCATGGATTTTATATTGCTTCTAAAAGAGGAGTTGACTATCGACCTCAACAAACCTTCAATCGAACTCCCATCCTTTGGCACAGGCAACTCAACTGAATTACCATCAGGTGACAATAACACTGTTGTTGGAAAGATCCTGTCCTTTTTTTCTGATAAGTAATTCAATATTGGATCCCCTTTGTCAGAAATGCTTACCGCTTTAGATTTTACATTGGAATACTGAAAGATTTTTTCTGCACTTTTTTCGAATTGTAAAACTTCACCCTTCTTAGTTTGGGCATCATAGAAATAATACATAATATAGGGATTGGGAGCTATTTCAGCAAACCCAATTTCCCTGATATTGAAGCGACAAGCCATACTCACCAGCAGAATCATAGCACCACCTACAAGCAACAACCTTTTATTTGCAATGCTTTTTTCTCTCTTTTTCATATCGGCTTATCTGTGTAAATAGACTTATTGTACTTCCTTATTACTCTGGTAAAATAGAGCTTCGGCTGGTACTTCCTGTTTTTCAAGACCCGGCCCTTCATAATGCAGTGACAGTGCATTACCTTCGGTTCCCTGAAAATAATTAATGATAATCGGATGCAATCCTGCTTCTAAGGCTACCTCTCCCGAAATGAATTTTGCTGAATGTGAACCATCGGCATCTACCACCAGGTCATTTCCAATAAGCACTGTGCTACCATCGTCGCTAACGGTTGCAAAGTTGTAAATACCTCTTTTCTCTACTTTGATAAACCCTGTATATCTCAAAGCAAAGTTTTCATCTCTCAATTTTGGTGCAAGTGATACCATTGGTTCTACACCTTCTTTGAGTACGCTTAATGACCCAAAATCATTAACAGACTTAAACGCACCCTGATAATATTGATAAGAAATACCTGACACCAATCCATCCATATTTACTGATTTTTTCAAAACAGGAATTGCTACTTTAAACAGACGAGGTTCACCTGAGACCCAGACTCCTTCATCATTTTTCCAAAAAGTGATGGCATTGACAACTGTAGAATCTGCAAGTAAGAGTTCCTTTTCATATTCCTGAGAATCGACCGTTGGCTTAGAACCATCAAGCGTAAATACTGTTTTGCCTGTAGTGCTTTCGGATTTAATCACAACTTTCATTTTACCTTCTATAATTTCCTTACCCACTGTAATGGCAGGTGCAGGAAAATTACGTTTAAACTTTTTGCGACGGATATCTATTATATTTTCACCTGTTTCATCGTAAATAGTGGCAGTCACTTCTGATTTAAACTTCAAAGTAATAGGCTCATTATAAACAGTCGAGTTTTTATCCGGAACAGACCCGTCCAGAGTGTATCGTATCATTCCTTTTTGTCCTTCACGCAGCACCATTTTCAATTCCAATTCATCTACATATTCACTTTTCCCTTTGGTATCGAACATGATGGGTGCACGGGATTTCGGAGCAAAAGCAATCGAGGTTTCCAGCCAGGAACCGCAACTGCACCCTCCCCCTCCTTCCGGAGACAAAATCATTCCATCGGCAGGAATGGTACTGATCCAGCAATCAGGACGCAGACGCTCCCATTTTGATAAATCATTGCTCTCACTGTTCCACATCGTTACACTCCCGCCTCTGTAAAACAGAGACTGATCGGTACAAGCGTAACTTCCACAACCGTGACCACCCTTAGGCATATCATTTGGCAGACGCTTGCCAGTTTGCAGGTCAAAAACAGCAGGTCTCATGATCAATTTACCTCCGGTAATTGCTGGTTTGGACATGTGTCCTCCATGGTCACCACTGTACCAGCTCATTTCTTCTGTCCAACCTGGTTTTCCATTTTCTGCATCAAAAGTATATATATGATATTTACCACTATTGGAAGAGGACAATACCAATTTATCAGCACTGTGAACTAGGAAGAAAACGGTAATTCCGGCAACTACATCAAGTTTTTGTTCCCACAGCTTCTCTCCTGATCTCACATCCAAAGCCACCATATAAAGCTTGTTGTTTAGTTTCTCTAAATCCAACCTTCGGTTGTCAGAACTCATTATTCTTGAATCACGACACTCTACAAAAAATGCTTTGTCGTCACTCAAGGTGATGGTAGAATTGATGATCATGCCACCTTCGTACTGCCACTGCAATTGATTGTTGGATTTGTCAAGGGAAAACAAATTGTCGCTTGATACCTTTCGGGCCAAATCTCCCTTGATAGCGTCATACCAACTCTCTCCACCTGTAAATTCTGTATAGATATTATTTGGCTTAACTGCACTCCCAATAATTTGTCCTTCAATATTTGCAAGATAACCCCAGTCGAATTGCTCTCCGGTACTTGTTCGTGGAGATACCACAATACTATTAACCGCCTTACCAGTAGCTGCATCCACCTTATGACAATACTTGCCCACAGCAGTGTATAGAAAATCATCATCTGCCGACCAGTTGCTACAATCCCTTGGTACATTGAAACGTCGAAAATCAGGCTGACTGTTGGTCCAAAGGAAAGTTCCATTGTAGGAGTCTATCGCTGCAATTCTTTCTAACCCCTGAACGAATAGGCGTCCATTAATGGCCAAGGGAGAGGTTTTCCTTGCATTTCTGTCAGATTGAAAACGTGGGCCCGGACGGCCAATCCACTTCTCTTGAAAATCGGAAGTGGTAGTGGCTCCCCAGAGGCTTTCACCTCCGTAAGCCGAGTTATCCGGTTTACCATATTGATGAGACCAAACACCGGAATCTTCCAGCTTTGGTTTCTTCAATTTTGTCCAGGTTTTTTCTTCTTCATCTTGAGAATAACTTGCAAAGACAAACACCTTGTCCTCCTTGCCTGACTTATTCAACTCCGAAGAACGGATCATAACCACTCCTTTAGGAATCACCGCATCCGATATTTCCTTCTCATATTTTGACACTGACTTACTTGCCACTACCAGGTTAGCAAACTCTTTAGGTAATTTGTCCAGTTGATCAGATGACCAAATAGATATTTTTTTACCGTAAACTCCATGTTTTAGCAATGTCAATCTCGCTCCATTCACGTACTCAGGAGACTCAACACCAATAACATGATAGCCACCTTGCTTGGCTATTTCGAAAGCCAACTCTCCACCATCAAAACCAAAAACCAAGCACATGCCTTGTGAATTATTGTCTTTCAACAATTTAGCAGCCTCCTCACTGGCTGCTTTCTGAAACTTGCTTCCGATAAACGGGTTGATATCGTCAGCTATGCTAAATTTGTGATGATTAAAAAAATTATCCAATTCAAATGCCCTGGTCACATGCTCAACACCATTTTCCTCGACAGTAATTCTATAATTATAGCTGTAGTTTTTTCTTAAACCTTTTAACTTAATTTCGTGTTCCGTTTTTTTCACTTCACTCTGTGCCACCTGCGACAATTCATCAACTCCATAATGTACTATAGTTGGTGAAGGCCTGAGCGTTCGATATCTAATGATAGCTTCATCTTTTTTGGTAAAATTGGCCAAAGGACTTTTCTCAAGTTGAAACCCTTTTTCAACTTCTTCGAAAAAGACTTTTTGCGCCTCTTGTAGCCTTGGTTTATTAAGCATTTTGAGTGTAGAGGTATCCACTTTCTCTGAAACCATTGCTTTATCAGAAAATATTTTACCTTCTGTTGGCCGAAAGCAATACATGTTGCCCTCATTGGTACTGGCAAAAACGGCACTGTCTGCCAAAGCCAAGCCATAAGTCATCCCGGTCACTTTTTGCTTCCACATGGTCTCACCGCTCTGAGGGTTGACCGCATAGACCGTATCCACACCTCCAACGTATAGTGCATTACCACCCTTTACTATGCTCAACGCACCATATTTTTTATTTACCCAAAGTGTCTTTTTGTTTTTTCTATGAAAAGCAGAAATAGAGTAATCTGCCATGATATAAGCCGTGTCTCCTGAAATAACCATTCCCTTGCCATGCTCATAGCTCATTACTGATGGCTCCTTTACCATTTCGGCAGTGGAAGTCTCCATCATAAAATTCTTCTTCGAATTTGGGTTGTGGATGATATTCTTTTCAGGAGTGATCAATACAAAACACCCCCCACTTCCCGGCAGTGTTCCTTCTTTCTCACCTGTTTTTCTTTTGAAAATTAATGGAGATATTCTTCCCTGAGGAATAATGATTTTTTCACCGGAAGAAACAATTGGCCCTTCCATCGTCAGGTCGTTGAACTCTTTCACATACCTCCCTTCCCCTGTAGGTTTTCCCGTTTTGGCATCAACTGCACAAACATAGGATACCTGCCACGGCAACATCGAAGCGGCAAAATAGGCAGTACCTTCTTCTATGATTACACCGGTGCGTACCGGCCATCTTGATATCATTCTGTCATTGTGCAACAGGTTTTGTTCCCCTTCGGAGGGACTATATTTCCAAATCAACTTACCATCTTTGGCAGAGATACAATAAGCATATCCGTCATCAGCTCCAAAATACAACTTACCGTCGTTGTAGGCAGGTGCTATTCTAATTGGTGCACCAGCAGGAAATACCCATTTTTCTACACCTGTCTTTACATCCAAAGCATGTAACCCATCATCAGCGGTAGAACCAAAGTACACATTGTCTCGGACAATTACCGGATGAAAAACCGGATCGTAATTCCTCATAGAGGGCAAGGCAATTACCTTGGCATAAGCATCCCATTTGGCAGGACCAAACCACGCTGGTACAGGCTCCTGCACAGAATTATACTCCCAGGCCTGGCTCAGATTTTTCACCTTGATGTTAACATTGGTGGCAGCACTCCTGTAGTTGTCTCGTTGGTACTGAGGCCAATCGTTTTCCGTTGTAACGTAGGGAGTCTCACAAGCTGAGAGTGCAAGTGTAAGGACTGCAAACAGTAAAGTAATTCTTTGAAAGTTCATCATCAATATGATTAAGTTTGAATACTATTAACTACAGATCGGACAGTTGTCCCGCCTGTTTATTTTAGTTTTATAAAATGACATGTCACGCAAATCCATGCTCAACAAATTTCCGGATAATACTTCTCCCAACCCTGCAATAACTTTGATGGCTTCCATAGCTCCCAGGCATGCCACCGCACCCGAAACCGCTCCAAAAACAGGAAACTCACGCTTCCAGGCTTTTGGCCAATCAGGATAAAGGCACGATAAACATGCGCTTTGTCCGGGTAAAATGGTCATAATCTGTGCTTCCAGTTCATACATGGCACAATCCACCAAAGGTTTCTTTTGCTTTACCGCCTCTCGGTTCATTAAGAAACGTTCTTCGAATAATGGAGCACAATCAACTATCACATCCACTTTTGACACCAACTCTGCTGCATTTTCCTCACTTACATTGGCATTGACAGTTTCAATTTCCAACCTTGGATTCAACTCAAGCAACCGTCGTTTGGCAGAATCCACCCTTGGTTTACCCAACCACGAATCAGTCATCAGCAACTGGCGATTGAGGTCACTGGGTTTGACATTTCCGCCATGAGCCAACACCATTTTTCCAATTCCGGCTGCAGCCAGTTCATACGCTACTACACTTCCTAGACCTCCTACCCTTGAAATGAGTACGGTCGCTTCTTTCAACTTTTTTTGCCCTTCCTCTCCAAACCCAGGCACAGTAAGTTGCCACTCATAAACTGCCTTTTCTTTGTCCGTCAATTGCGTCATAATTATCCTCCGGCTATTGGTGACATTATCAATATTTCATCGTTTTCACTCAATTCCATTGCCTGATTTGAGACTACCTGCTCGTTGTTATGGATCACCAAAATTGACTGTCTCCTGTGGTTGTTTTCGTCAAATAAAATATTCTGAAACTTTTCATTTTTTCCTTTCACTAGTTCTTTTAGCAAGTCTTCCATTTCAACAGACACTTCCATGTCCTTCCATTCTTCTCCGGTACCTGCTTCTTTTTTCAGTTGGGCGGTATATTTTATTTTTATCTTCATTTTTCAACTAAAGGCCTGTTAAATATCAATTCATCTTTATTTTCTAAAAAATCAACTTTTTTATAGGTCGATAACTCATCGTCTTTCAAGTGTAAGACCTTATCCGCCAGATGTTCAACTTCTTCTATATTATGGGTAATGTGCAATGCCGTAAAGGTTACTTCCTTCCTGATGTCCTCAATGAGACTATAAAGATTCCTTTTTGTTTTATCATCCAATGCACTCATTGGTTCGTCGAGGCATATAATGGCAGGGTAAAAACTCAAAGCCCTACCCAGTGCTACCCTTTGTTTTTCACCTCCACTCAAGTTGATTGGCTTTCGGTTAAGTAAATGCCCAATAGACAACAACTCTGCTAGCTCGTCAGCTCGCTTTGCCCGATCTGCTTTTGACCATTTTCTTATTTTCAATGCAAAAGCAATATTTTCAGAAACGGTCATAGTTTCAAATAAAGCACCATCTTGTGGTACAAACCCAATCTTACGTTCAGCTGGTTTTAAGAAGGTAATGTCTTTACCATCCAGCTCAAACTTTCCGGATTTTACATTTTTCAATCCGCATATAGCTTCAAGTATGGTTGTTTTTCCTGTTCCGGTCTGACCAATCAGGCATGCATATTCCCCTGTTTCTATGGAAAATGATAAATCATTCAATTCAAAATTACCTTGCCTGATATATATGTTCGTTCCTACGATCATGCCAGTCTGTGATTTTTAATTTTCTCACTACCTCCTGAAAGCCTGATAATCATCAGAATCAAAAAGCCTGCAATTATCATCAAAAGAGATACGGCAACTGCTGCTTCAATATTCCCAACAGACATTTCCAGGAAAACTGTCGTAGAAAGCACTTCGGTTTTCATCCTGGTAGCACCAGAGAATATAAGTATCGGACCAAACTCACCCATCGCCCTGGCCCAGGCCAGTGATGCGGCAGCCAATATTCCTTCTTTAGCCTGAGGCAACACAACGTACCAAAATGTTTGTCCTCTGTTACATCCCAACGTGAGTGCTACATGCTCCTGACGTTGGTTGATCCTACTGAAAGTAATGGCCATGGTACGTACCGCAAAGGCACATGCCACCATAAACTGAGCCAATATGATACTGGGAATGGCATAGGTAATAGTAACGTATTCTTCGATAAACTTACCAGGTGCAGTTTGAAACAAAATCAACAAACTCAGACCAATGACCAATGGCGGCAAAATGATAGGAATATCTATAATAGCATCAAGAATTTTTTTTCCAAAAAAATCAAACTTTGCCAACGCATACCCAATGGGAATAGCAACTATTACTGAGATAATCATAGTTGCTGTGCATGAAAACAAGCTCAATTTGATGGCATACTGTATTTCCTCACTTTTCAATGCCTCTAACAAATGATTCCCGGAAGTGTAAGTAAGGTCTGCCAGAATCATTCCAACAATCAGTACGATATACACACTTCCTATTACTCCCATTATCAAATAAAACGGAAGGTCGGAGCGTACTTTAAAAGTATCTGATTGTTTGTTTTTTATCATTGAAGAAGCTGCTTTTCAGGACTAATCCAACTGAATCCGTTAGCCAAATAAGACTGTTGAGAAGTTTCACTCGTGATTTTTTGATATAGCCTTCTTGTGAGGTATTTGTACTTGGAACTGGTGTTAATACCAATATTTTGAGTGGCAGTAGCTTCTTTCCTTTCTATCTTTACAACGGTGACTTTATCAAGAACCTGTGCAACATTGGCAGCATATACTATAGCAGCATCTAGTGCTCCTGTTCTAAGCTGATTGACAAGCAAATCTGCTGTCGGAGTTTGAACCACTACATTTTTCATTATATCCTCCGTCAATCCTACTTTATCCAGCATGTTGACAGTAAGTGCTCCCAAGGCACTTTGTTTGGGATTGCAAACACCCAATTTCAATCCAGATCTTGTAAGACTTTCCAAGTCAACTATCTTTTTACTATTATCAATATCGGTAACTATAACTATGTCAGTTGATGACACATTGTTGATTTCCTGAAAAGAGTCTTCCACCTGGTCCATAAAGGTCACATCGCAAGATAAATAAGCATCAGGCTTCTGGCCAGATCTGATTTGAGAAACCAAAATACCACATCCATTATATACCCTTACCACTTCTACTCCTTCTCTCTTTTCAAATTCCTGAATGGTTTTGTCCACAGCCAATCTATTAACCCCACCACTATAAAATAAAATCTCTGGCTTTTCATTCCAAACATCTCCTTCTATAGGTTCATAACCTAAAGAGGAAAAAGTTGTTAAACCCTTATCACGTGCAGACAAATACCTCATGAATTTTAAAGCGGCTGTCGGGTTCTTTGTGGATTTCAATACTCCAAAGGTTACCTGTTGTGTATATTTCTGCCACTCAGGTACTTCTATGTATTCTAATTCAGGGTACTGATTGGCTACCGCATCCCAAATAATTCCAGCATCTACTGTTCCTATTTTAACATCATTTGCCACTTCGTTCACTGTTGGCTTCATCACTTCAATGAATGGCTTAAATTCTTCCCATTCACCACTTTGAGTCAATATTTTCTTTAATACCTTGCCAATTGAGGCAGCTTCAGGATTGGCAATCGCCAGTTTGATGTCTTTATTTTTCAGATCAGCAAGTGATTTTATTTTTAACGGATTGTTTGCTTTCACTGCAATCACTGGTTTCAAATAGGCCAAAGGTTGTGTTTCATCGAGCAATCCTTTTTCCTGTGCCTTTTGGATATAACTCTCATCTGCTGCCAGATAAAGATCTCCCTGGTTGGCAACCAATATATTTGATAGAAGAGTGCCGGAACCACCATATTGTAGATTCACGTTCACACCATATTCTTTTTGATAAGCCTTAGCAATCTGTTCTACAGCTGGTTTCATACCTGCTGCACAATACATAGTTAGTTCTTCGGCAGCTTCTTTATTACCTTGTCCCTTACAAGCCAACAATAGTGCAATTAACATGATGTAGCTATTGCGTAGTATATTTTTCATATTGTATTGATGTTTTCGGTCTTTTGGTCAATGATTATTTTTTTATTAGCATAAACTTCAGGATAATCGTCATGGGTCACCATAATTACAGTCCCTCCCTTGCTACAATATTCTTTTAATTTTTCCAGTACAATTTGTGAATTTTCAGCATCGAGATTTCCTGTTGGCTCATCGGCCAGGATCAATTCTGGTTTTTTGATCAAGGCTCGTGCCAAAGCAACCCTTTGTTTTTCCCCTGCACTCAATTCCGATGGATAATGTCTCAGGCGGTGATTTATACCAAGTTCGTCTGTCAGGTCAATCAGTTCCTGTTCACTAATCTTATCAATTCCAATTTCATTGTTGAGTAAGATATTTTCCCTGACATTGAGATAAGGTATCAGGTGAAACATCTGAAATATGAAACCAATATTATTTGCTCTAAATCTTATTTTCTGCTTTTCAGGTAACTCATAAAGATTCTTTCCTGAAATTTGAACTTTTCCACTAGTTGGTTGTAACATACCACCCAAAACCAACAACATGGTTGTTTTCCCACTACCGCTTGCTCCTTTCACCAGCACAAAATCTCCTTTTTCCACACTAAGATCAATACTTCTAAGTGCCTGAGTTTGATGACCATCCTTTATGTAGGATTTCTCCAGGTTATGAAGACTTACAATCTCATTCATGACTAAGAGTAGTTGAAGGGTCTTGCAAAATAGCCAACAATGATGGTATAATAGTAGCCACAGCAGCTCCAACCGGAGCAATCAACAATGACCATAGCAGCAAAGTGTAGTCCATTTGAATAGAGGATGCAGTAATTTTGAAAATATCCGGACCAAGTTGCATTGACAATACCACACCAATAACATACCCCAAAATGGCCGCTAAAACACCAATAATCAGAGATTTTCCTATAAACAACCATGCAATAGAAAAAGATCCGAAACCAACCGCACGGAATATTCCTATCTCCTGTCTCCTGTCATTTACATTGATTACTGCCAAGGCCGCTATCCAGATAAAACAAACAATGATCACAATTGGTAAAATTACAGCAAAGTAGTTTTCAATAGTATGCCGCTGTTGTTTACGGGCATTGGCAATGGTTTTATTTACAATCACTTTGGCTTTGGGAAGTACCTGCCCAAGTTGCTTTCGCAGGTATTCCGTAGGATCTACTCCTTCAGCTAAACACAAGCAGTTAAGTGCCTTGATTTCGTTTATCCTTCCCTCCATGTTTACCAGCTTTTGCAGTTCCGGTAAGTCCATATATATTTTTATATCTTCCTGGCTTCCTGTTTCCACCAGTGTTTTTTCCACAAAAAACTGCTTACCCAAAACATCAATACTATCACCGGGAGAAACACCAAACTGAGTGGCCAGTTCAAAGCCCAAATACACAGAATTTTCCGGCACCAAAAACAACATTGGGGTTTTCTTTCGATTGCCTTCAACTTCCAACTCAGGAGAAACTCCCGTAAGAATTACATCTTTGTCTTTCCACTGGATGGTATGATGTAAAGTGGCGGTAAGGTGGGCGTAAGATAAATCCTTAAATTGAACCAAAGATTTAATATATTCCTGAGGCATTGTGACCTTAGAATAGCCACTTATCCAATAGTCGTTCATGTCTGTAGCTTCAGGAATAATACTCAGGTTGAAACCCATATCCCGAGTCAGTCTGATCGTCTCTTTTTTTAAGGCTTGACCTAAAGTGAAAAACGACACAAAAAGAGCCACAGCAAGCACTAAAGCTAACAAAGCCAATGAGAAATTGGCTTTCCTGTATTTTAATTCCTTCAGTATAATAAACCACTTCATGCTACAACAAAACTAATCAATTTTCATTCCAAAAATTGAATATATATTAAATTAATGTTATGTTTATTTACTATTAGTAAAGTAATTTTAACACATCAAAGCCAGGTATATGGCTAAAGTTAATAATAGCAGAACAGGTAAATAAATACTCCACCTGAAAAAGTACCATTAAAATTCAAGAAGCATTTAACCTACTTGATTTTTCTCAACATTAAAGAGATTAAATTATAACTCAGCTCTGAACTTGGATACCATACTTTTTTCTCTTACAAGGTCCTGAACATCAAACGTGGGATGAGGTAAGATCAAGCATTCTACCAGGTCATTTTCACCACTTATGTAGTCTATTATTTCCTTGCTGATATCTGTAGGATAATCGTCTTTCTGGTAGTATTTGGTAGGAATTTCGTTGAACTCATCCAAGCTGCATTCCGATTTGGCTTTGGTTAGAATAATTCTTCTGGCAATTGGAGATTTAGAAAAACCCAAAGACAAATAGATTCCCCTCAACAATTTAAACTTTCGCGTAAACGGTTGAATCAATTGAATCAAACCAGTTTCTTGTATATCGTCTCTTGAGTCAATCAAATGCATGCTGATCATGTGGCTGCCACATAGGAACATGAAACCTTCAAATGGGTACTGTGAATGCTGATTCCCTTTGTAAACTTCCACATGTTTTTTCAAACTGTTGTTACTCACAAGCAAAGGTTCATGCTTTATGGTATTAGAATTAGAAGAAAGAGTGAAACAATCGTACAATCCTAAAAAATGAGAATTTATTGTTTCATAAGAATTGGCTATAACTTTCTTGTATGGATCATAAAATTGTGAATTCTGATTTATGACAGTTTCATTCGAAACTGATTTAAGTGTTTTGATATAAGAAGAAATATTTCTTATGGTCTTTTCCTTTGAAATATTATTGACCAAATCAAAAGCTTTGTCAATTGCCACTTCATCCGAATGTGATTTTACTTTGGGTTTGATAATGGCAGGAATTACTGTTTTGCACAAACCAGACAAAACAGGAGGGTGAAGTCCCAGAATTTGGGAAATTTCATGCATTTTATAGCCTTTGTCTTTGATCTCTTGAACCAGGATCAGAAATTCTTGTGATTGCTCTCTTATTAATTCCATTTCATTTTTTTTCGTACAAAACATTTGTACCATCCATTGTAGTGATCACAGTAATCTGAACAGTAAGGCAGTCAACCTTCCATTAATTAATGAAACTAAATATTAATTAATATTTATCATCTTGACCAATCTAATATTTAATAATCAAACTTTAAAAAAAATCTTAATTCGTAGAAAAATAAAGTTTATATTTTACATTTTATCGATAAAATAGTATTAATTGTATTTTGAATATTAGTAAATTTTTAAAACACATATATAATATATGTAAATATACTTACCTTTAGGTTTCTATTATATTTTATTGTTTTTATCTTGAAAAAAGACAAATCAACCTACCTCAAAGTCAATTTTTTCCTATATCAGTATATATTAAGAGAGATGAACAATACGTACGAAGTGAACCTTAATACTTTTATGAAAAAGCTATTTATTTTACTCATCACCATTATTTCTAATCTTTGCGCTGTTCAGGCTCAAAAAGTAAACAAGGTTTTGATTTTCGGATTAGATGGGGCCAGGCCAGATGCCATCCAATTTGCAAATACTCCCAACATAGATGCATTAACGGCCAATGGCACTTACTCATGGGATGCACTGAATGAAGGCACTACCTCCAGTGGGCCAGGGTGGTCAAATATTCTCACCGGAGTATGGCAAAACAAGCACGGAGTAAATGACAATTCCTTTTCCGGCAGCAACTACAGTACTTACCCTCCTTTGTTCAAGTACATAGAAGATTTCAACCGACAACTGTTTACTGTTTCTGTATGCGAATGGAGTCCGATTAACAATTCAATTGTAGGCAATTATGCCGACGAAACTATCAACACAACTGGCTCTGCAGATACTGAAGCAAAAGTGATTTCTTACCTAAAGTTTGGAAACCCAGACCTTTTGTTTGTCCATTTGGATTCTCCAGATGGTGCTGGTCATGGATACGGTTTTTCATCAGACGTACCTCAATATGTTTCAACACTTGAGGCTGTAGATACTTCTATAGGAAAAATGCTTGAGGCACTGGCATCCAGGCCCAAAAGAGACAATGAAAATTGGCTGATACTTTTGACTACCGATCATGGTGGATTGGGTCAAAGTCATGGGGGAAATTCTATAGAAGAACGCAATATTTTCTTTATAGCAAGTGGTGACAATGTAGAGAAGAAAAAAACAGAAAAATCTCCTGGTGAAGAAAAAATAATAGAACCCGTTGAAAATTGCTTAAATGACCCTGTGGAATTATACTTCGATGGAAATAACGATTACATTCAAATACCTGAGTCGCCTCTTTTAGATTTTGGTACCTCTCAGGATTTTTCTGTAGAAGTACGGATCAGAACCGCAACTGCAGCAGATGTAAGCATAGTTGGAAATAAAGACTGGGGCACAGGTCGCAACAAGGGTTTTGTGTTCTCTTTTAGTAGTGGCACCTGGAAAGTAAATGTCGGTGATGGAGGATTCAGCAACCGTGTGGATATAAATGGAAATAATGTATCGGACAATGAATGGCATACACTAAGTGCCACTTTTGACCGAGATGGAGATTTAAAAATATATGAGGACGGGACATTGGCAGGAAGTAAGTCATTGACCAATATTGGTGATATTACTACCGGATTACCATTTTCGATAGGAGCTGATGGTTTGAAAGCCTATGATTATAAAGGTTACATTGCTGAAGTCAGGGTTTTTAACAATATTCTGGACGCAACTGATATAGACACCTGGAAATGTAAAAAGTTAGATAATACTCATAGTAAGTACGACAACCTGATTGGTTATTGGAGGTTGGTAGATGGAGAAAATGTCACCACCGTGGCGGACTTAAGTAGCTCAAAATTAGACGGATCTCTCACAGGAGCTATCTGGGAAGATGCTACTGATAGTGAAACTATTATAGAATATGATTATTCTGAAACACCCAGACAAGTGGATGTTGTTGCCACAGCGTTGGAATACCTATGCATCCCAATCGATCCCGACTGGAAGCTCGATGGAGAAATTGTTGGAGTGACTTGCGTAGAACCTGTTATTGCCTCATTGTCAGATAATTTAGAAGCAAGAAATTTAATGGTATATCCAAATCCATCAAATGATGGACAGAGTTTGAATCTCATCTATTCAGGCAATAAATCAGGCCAAAAAGCAGTAGCTATTCTTTATGACAACACGGGCAAAAAAATTTCCAAGCAGAAAATGATTTTGGAAGAGAAAATGACTTTTGATGTGAAAGACATTCCTCCGGGAATATACAACCTTGTGCTGGAGTTGAAATCTAACCAGCTTAAAACAGGCCATATTTCAATCAAATAAATGATCAATTTAAAGTCATCCAGACTTTTTATGAGATCTGGCATCAGCACATCTCTGCCTGAACTCTTCGCTCAAAGGATTTAAAGCCCCAAACCGATCAATTTTAAAAGGATTGATATCGCAATATGGGTTTGTGCCTGTAATGATTTCACTAATTATTCTGCCCATGCCTCCTGATACTGCTACTCCGGCTCCCGAACACCCGGTAGCAGCCAGAAAACCCTTAATCTGAGGTAGCCCACCTAAAACAAACATCCCATCAGGGGTATAAGTCGATACACCAGCTATATAATGTGCTATTTCTATTTCATCGAATTTTGGAAAAAATCTTTGCAACCGTTCTCCTTGTTCTAAAAGGATATTCCATCGGTCTTCAGGATCCCCAAAAACATAACCAGTCAGATCGGATGGTAATTTTTCCGGATTGAAATGCACCGATTTTGATTCCCTTAATCCAAACAACAAAGCACCCGATTCCGGTCTGGTATAAGCAGAGGCATCCGGCAATATCACAATCGGTTGAGTTGCAGGAAACAATTGAGGGTTGGCAGAAGTAATCCAATAGTTACTCCTTACTGGAGTCACCGGCAATCCTATTCCTACTTGTAAGGAAAGTAGATTAGACCAGGCACCTGCAGCATCAACAACATAATCACATTCTATTATTCCATCTTTGGTTTTCACTCCCTTTATACAGTCACCCTCTTGTACCAACCCTTCTATATTAGTGTATTGTTGTATGACTGCTCCATGCTTTCTGGCTGCTTCCGCAAAGGCATTTGTCAAAACATAAGCATCCATAAATGCATCATCCGGCATAAAAGAAGCCTTTATGATTTCATCCGTTTTTAGCCATGGCACCATAGCCTGCATCTCTGATTTTGAAATGTAAGAGTGTGAAATATTGAAATCATCAGCAATAGAAGTCAATTGATCCAAATCCTCAACACTTTTATCCGAAGCAGCTAGGTGCAAACTACCAACCATCTGAATGTCTAATTTGTTTTCAATTTCATCATTCAGGCTATCCATCGCATGATAAGTTTCCTGTACCAGGGGTATGATATCAGGTTTGCTTCGGATTTTGGTGAGTAAAGAAGCAGCAAGGCTGGTGTTTCCAGAGCCAATTGTATTTCTTTCAAGCAACCTTACTTTTACACTTTTTTTTGCAAGATAGTAGGTAATGGCACACCCAATTGTTCCTGCTCCTATTACTACAACTTCAGATTTGCCGTTTTGGAAACTATTCATTTTTTATAAATCAATAAACCTTATAACTGATGATAACGATTTAAACTAAAAATTCTCAAACAACATACTTGAAAGTAGTTGCTTGAGAATCGTAACTTAGGTTGGTTATTGTAAATAATTATAATCTTTGAAATGACACTTGATAGCTCCCTATGGCATCACCTCTTCCTGTTGCATTTACAGCATTGAATAGAATAGTGATTGTATCAATATTATCAGAGTAGCTAATAGTAAATGAAGTGATTGGACCTACTTCAGTAAGCACTACATCGGTAGTAGTAGTACCATCAGCCCAGGCCCAACTTCCTGTTTTGTTTCCGAATGTGGACAATGATCCGTCAGACAAAAACTTATCAGGATTTCCATTCTCATCTACGGTAAATAATAGTGTCAACAAACGGATGGCATCAGCTGACTCTATATCAGGAGCCACAATATTAAACGCTGCACCCCAGTCACCCGCTAAATTTTTTGCTGCTATTTGCTGATCCGTAAACTCATGCTCAGACAGTTTATCTTCGGTACAACTCATTGAAAATGATGTTATTACCAATAACAGTATCGTATATTTTTTCATAATAATTCCGTTTAATTTTTAATAACAAATTTCCCTTTGTAACTGAAGGTCTTTCCCTGAATATGGTACAGGTAATAACCTTTGTTGTGAGAAGAAACATCAAGTGAAATATCAGAATATCCTGTGGTCAATGATTCAAATTGGATTTTTTCACCATTCAAATTAAAAACAGAAACAGTCACTTCATTACCGGGCTTCAAGGTTTCACTAAAATGAAAATTAAGCCTGTCACTCGCCGGATTAGGATAGATAGCAACATCTTTCGTCTCCATTCTTACATCAGTCCCCAATACAATGTTAGGAATTACCAAATCAACAATATTTCCATCTAAGCCCCAATCAGAATCTATATCAACTCCCAAGTGTGACAATAAGGTTGTAGCGATATCCACATGAGTAATAGATCCGTTTGCAGGTACTCTTTTTGTCCCGACCAGCTCACCATCATACCCATTACCGCTCGAATCAACTACTTTTTTTCCTTCATGTTCATCAAATTTCCAATAAGCAATAATATGATCCCAGTCCGGGTGTCTGTTTTCTATATTTTTTTCATCTTTCCAGGCAGCTATAGTCGCAGGATCAAGTACCTTGTCAAAAATCCTTACTTCATCATATACCCCTTTCCATTGATTACTCCCATTGGCGTAAGCTAATGTACCATCTTCACCCAATGCCAGATAATCATAAGGGCTTCTGATAGAAGCATCGTCACCATACCCCAAAGGTGTCCTACCAGACTCCAAACCATCTGTGTAAAGAATCGCATCTCCATCCTTATCAAAACTAAGCACCAAATGATGCCACAAATCATCTTCAATAGGCCATTTGGATGCATCCAAATCAATATCCTTTCTGTTTCCATTCTGATCTGCTACATTGAATTGCCAGGAAGATCCTCCTCTTGCCAACACCCAACCCGGGTTACCACCACTGTTCCAGTCTTTATCTCCGATAATACTTGGATCAGAACTGGCATCTTTTGGCTTCACTCTCAATTCAACGGTGAAATCATTCATATTTTCAAGCTTGGTGCCAGTCTTATCAATTTTGACATATTCATTAATTCCAGGTCTTAAAAACACTGCATTATCCTTGCCTTTTTCTGCATCTAAAATATCGAGAATAAACTCTCTGTTTCGAACAAAATCACCACTGATAAAAATAAATGGAGAAATTTCATCCAAACTCTTTCCACCAATTTTTCCGTCAATTGTTCCTCCATGGTTGGTGGTTAAAACAATCATCCAGTTTTCATTCTGATAGCTTGATCTGGCTGCCAAAGAACTGATAACAGTGCCAACCTGTTCATCATAATATTGGATAGCTTTGATATACTCAGCTCTTCTGGCGTCAAAGCCTTTGCCTTCACCATAAGCTTCATGAAACACCTGATCCAATTGAACAAAAAATGCACCCACATCCTGATTCGATTTTATATAATCAGATGCCTCAGCAACTACTTCATCATCAGAATCAAAAGACACATTGTGACTAATGTTGGATGGTATTTGTGTTGCTATAGAATCATTGCTTACAAATGAAGCCGTTTTGATGCCTGCTGCTTCTATATAGTCAAAGAAATGTGGGTAAGTGGCATAATCATTTTGAGTAAAAGTCGGCTGTTCAACCTTATGTTTAGCCGGCCATACACCAGTAAGTAAAGACGACCAGGTCGTAGAATTATAAGTAGGAGCCAGCGTAAGACCTGAATAGGTATATGTGGCGTTTTGTATCAACAAATCTATATTGGGTGTATGTGCTACTTCCCAAGCCTTTGGATTGATACCATCCAAACTGATGATTAAAAACTTAGGTGTACTTTGTGAAAATACATTACCTATTGCAAACATCAGGCACGATATTGTGAGTAAAACTTTAAATCTCATATCTCAAATATTTTATTTGTAAAAAGTGACTTTGTAACTACCAGGCTTACCAAGTGCAAAATTGATGTACCGTTGGTCTTCATTTAGATAAACATAAGTATCTGCAGGACGGACTGGAAAATCAACTTCCCAAAGTTCACCTTCTGCGGTATCGTCAACAAAAATGCCTTTGAAACCCTTTGCCCTCTCGGCTACAAAATCTATTGAATCAGCAGGTATAACAACGGAATTTTCATCGTAGGCTGTAAATAGAATCTGATTAGGAGAATCTGCAATACGCTCAATTACAGGAACTCCGCTTTGAAAATCGCTAAATCCAATGATATCAAAATCTTTTACTTCTAAGATTAAGGCATCATCCAGTATGGCTGAACCTGATACATTAGTGACCTTAATATTGAAATGATATTTGTCAGCTGCTATGTTATTGCCTTCTCTTACTATAAGCTTACCTGTATATTCTCCCACGCTTACAGCGGGCAGACTTGCTATTTTGGTTTTCAATGCCAATGCTTCAGCAGACTCATTTCCTGTGATGGCCTGAGTGTAAACAGGTACTTCGATCAACTCAAACAGCGCATCTGTAGAAGAACCATTCTCGGCGGTTACGCTTTCAATCTCAAATTTTATAGGTAGAGAAGATTTAGAAGACAGAAACTCCCCCAATTCATCTCCTAAGCTGGTGACAATGGTCTGTTTCTTATCTTTATACTTGATATCTACAGACAAGGTACCTTGCGTTTCCGGCTCTTCACAACCCCATATACCTATGGTGCAAAGGGTTATGAAAGTATATAATATTCTTTTCATGTTATTCTAATTTAAAATCCGAATGTGTAACTAACAGAGACTATATGTACCACACCATTGGTTGATTCCAGATCGGTAGTACTCATCACTGAAAATCGCTCCTGTTCTTCAAGTATTCCCGTATTAATGTTAGGAACCTGCACTGTGGCACTATAAACTACACTTTTAGGCCCATATCCCGGAATACCACCTCTGGGACTATTTGCAAAAAACACGCTAACAGGTTCACCATTGGCATTTGTTGTCTCAATTTTTCCTTTTTCAGGAATATCAACCCTCATCACTTCTTCAGAAATCATGTATTTCTTGAGCAATAAGCCCAAAGTATCCTTTACTGAAGCTGGAAGTTCTTCCAGTGATTTAGGTACCGGATCCAATTCAAGTTTGTCAATAAACAGTTTGAATGCTCCATTTTGAGGAGCAAAAAATGTACTATTCTCAGCATTCACAAGGTCTTTCAAATTGTTTTCGTCTATCACCCAAAGCAGGGTATCAAAGTACCTTTGCTTCTCTACTAAAAAATCATAAGTAGAAACATTTAATTTACCATCTGACAATCCGCCATCAAAGTAATAGTCATCCTGACAACTCATTAAACTGCCTGCCAGAAGCACCAGGGCTATTGCTATTATATTTAAGTTCTTTTTCATATTGATATCTCTCTTAAATTATTAGAATTTTACTCCCAAAATGAATTTTGAGTCATAGATGGGTTGCTAAGGAAAGCTTCGTCTGCCACCGGCCAAAATGCCGCTCCATTTTTTTCGTCATTTTCTGAAATGAATCCGGTAAACTCATGTATGATGCCATTTCTCATCAGATCATAATAGCGATGAGATTCACCTGTCAATTCGCGTCTTCGTTCCTGAAGTATCTCGCCAATTAGTTGGTCTTGATCAGTGTTCTCATAATCGTCAAGTCCCGCTCTTTCCCTTACCATATTCATGTGCAACAACGCATCTGCAGTATCACCAAGACGGGCAGCTGCCTCAGCCCTGAGCAATAGAATTCCTCCGTATCGAAACAGCATGATGTTATGATCGTACTGCGCAGTGAAATTTGGTGCTTTTTGATACTTAGCAAACATTACCCTGTTTTCATCATTAGCCAAAGGATTGGCATTGATTTCATAATTTGGCTGAGGGCCAATACTCATAAAAAATTGTGGAATTCTCTTGTCACTCAGGTCAGTGTACATTTCCAAAATCTTACTCTTAGGAATTCCAAAAGAACCATTCTCTCTTGTAGTAAATGGTTGGATAAAATACCAATTCACAGCTGAGCCATAGTAACCCAGGCTCTCTCCGCTTTCAAATGAGTAAAATATTTCGAATATGCCTTCATCGCTACAGCCTTCATCAAACAATTCACGGAATTCTTCGGTTTCCATCAACCTGTAAACATTGCTTTTTTCAATAGCATCAATGGCGTCAACTGCTTTTGCATATTCTCCCTGCCACATATATACATGAGCCAAAACAGCATTGGCAGCTCCACTAGTGGCCGTAGTTTTCGATTTGCATCGATCAGGAACACCATCCACCAAATACTCTTCAGGAAGATCTTCCAATGATAGCCTCAAATCGTCAGCTGCCTGTTCCAATATGATATTCATATCGGTTCTGCCAAGTGGTTCAATGTTCTCAGACTTCAAATTCAATGGAACATCTCCCCAGATCCTTACCATATAAAAATACACGAACCCTCTTACAAAATGAGCATGGGCAATTGCCAGCTTTTTCTGCTCATCAGTAATGTTATTTACAATACCAGGTACATTTTCCAGTACGAGATTACACTCTTCTATCACCCTGTAAAACAGCCTCCAGTTATGCAAATCTCTAAGTGTAGGGAATGCTCTGAGGTTGTTGGCAATGATATTTTTCCAATCTGAATCATTGTCAGCCGGATTTACCCAATCTCCTGACCTTGAGTCTCCATAAATCATATAATCTCCCCAGGAACTTCCTCTTGCTGATGTAGGTACATCAGTTTTAGTTAGACCCTCAAGGGAACTTCTTAGTATAGAATAAATACTGGTGACTGCCAGTTGAGCATCGTTGTTGTTTCTCCAAAATTGCTTCTGTGTAACAGCGTTTATTGGTCTCTGATCCAGAATGTCATCGCATGAAGGTGCGACAGCTAATGACAACAGAAATAAAATTGATATTTTGATATTTAAACTTTTCATAAAATTATATTTTATAAGCCTACAATTATTCCAAACAATGCGTAGCGAGGTTTAGGATAACCACCGGAATTGTCATAACCTGAAAGTGAAACTGCCTCTGCATCCGGACCACTATAGTCCTGGAAAATGGCTACATTATTTAAAGTGGCGTAGGTCTTCAAGCTTCGTAAGCTCAACTTGTCCAAAATGGTTCTTGGGAAATTGTAGCCGAAAGTGATCGTTTGAATTCTGAAGTAAGATCCATCTTCAATAAAGGCGGCATCATTGTCAAATACTTGTGCTACCTGATTCCATGGATTTACGCTTGGGTATTTGGTCTGATCACCTGGCTGATTCCAAATACTGTACTGTGACAGATCAGAAATATTTCCACCAGCGAAACCAGAACCAAACTGAAATCTATCAAGCTGGGCAGTGTTTACGATATCTCTACCTACTACAAATGAGCACAGTGTATTGAGGTAAAATCCTTGGTATGTGAAATTATTGCTAAATCCTCCTACCCAGTCTGGGTTAGGGTCGCCACTATATACCCTGTCTTTTTCGTTGATTACAAAATCTTTGTTTTGGTCAATGATTCTTCTGTCTCCAGCTACTAAATCCTTTCCATCCCATCCTTTGAGTTTGGCACCATTTTCAGGATTGACAGGCACTTCTTCTTCACTTTGATAAGTACCATCAGAAATAAACTGAAACATTCCATTTAAAGGGCGTCCTACCCTGATGATAGAACCTCTACCTTGATCTCTGATAATGTCTTCATTACCTCCGGCAATGGCGGTTACTCTGTTTTTATTATAAGCAAAGTTGAAATTGGTTGACCATGAAAATTCTTCATTTTGAATGTTTACAGTATTTAATGTTACTTCAACTCCTTGATTCAATACATCGGCTGCATTTTTAAAGATCTGAACATATCCGGATGTATTTGGCAAATCTGTAGTCAATAGAAGTCCTTTGGTAAGTTTATGATAGTAATCAAATACCAAACTTATTTTACCATCAAACAGTTCTAAATCCAACCCATAATCAAACATAGTGGTTTGTTCCCAAGTAAGTTCTGAGTTTTTGTAACCATCTGTCCATACCGGGTTAAATCCACCGTTTCCTCCATAACCAGCAGTTGGCTCCAAAATACCAAGGGCTAAGTAATCCTCACTAAACTGTCCACCAGAGAGTCCTACACTGGCACGTAACTTTCCAAAAGTCAGAAATGGAATATCCATAAAAGACTCGTTTGAAAAAGTCCATCCTATAGCTCCTGAAGGAAATACTCCCCATTTGTTATTTTCACCAAACTTGGAAGAACCATCTGTTCTCAATGAACCAGAGATCAAATACCTGTCGTTGAAAATATAGTTTATTCTGGAGAAATAAGATAATATGGCATTAGCAGAATAATTAGATCCTCCGTCTGCCACTGCTACCGGAGCATTTACATTTTCAGCTATACTTTCCTGACTGGTATTGGCAGATGCTACCGTAGATTCAGATTTAGTGTATTGCACTCCCTGCCCAACCAAGAAATCAATATAATGGTGGTCGTTGATGGTATTTTTATACGTAACCGTATTGTCCCAGATTAGATTTTGTGTTTCACCCAAAGACGACTCTGAGGTTCTGTCAATACCATCTCCTCCATCCGCTATCACAATTCTTTCAGGATATTTCTCATCCCTCATTGATCTGGAATAATCCAAACCTCCTGATGTTTTGAAAGTAAAATTTTTGAGAAACTCATAAGAAATATTCAGGTTGGTTCGAATTCTGTTGTTGATATTTCTATCATCATACTTCACCTGATCACTAAAACCGTCTAAGATCGGAGAGTCAGGAGCAGGAAGTAAGGAAGAGGTAAATCCAGGCTCTGCAAGAGAAAGTCGTCTGGAATTGTTGGTTCGGGATATCCCAACCACAGAGTTGATTGACAACTTTCTGTCAAGACCAAAAAATGTACTGTTGAGCAACATATTTGATCTTTGAAACTGGCTATTGATGGCAATCCCTTTGTTGATAAAATGTCCCATACTCAAACTGTAGTTACCAAAATCACCTGCTCCTCTGATCGATGCATTGTAATTTTCAGTTTTACCCATGGAATAAACTTCCCTTTGCCAGTCTGTAGAATTATTGTAATAAGGATTTAAGCTATCAGACAAAATAGCAGGTAACGGTAAGTTAGGATTGTACCTGTCGTACAAAGCCACTTTTTGTCTCCTTTCTAAGGCACCTCCTGCAGTATTGATCAACTGTGGCACCAAACTAATACCTACCAAAGATGACAGGGTAATTTGTGGTTTTCCACGTTTTCCTTTTTTTGTAGTGACCAAAATAACACCATTGGCTGCCCTCGATCCATAAATGGCGGCTGCAGAAGCATCTTTAAGTACTGTGATATTCTCTATATCATTGGGATCAATGTCTGCAAGTACGTTGGTTCCTGTAACATTAAATTCACTCGTTGCTTGTGATAAAATAGGAATACCATCTACCACGTAAAGCGGCTCACTGGCTACTTCGCTTCCTCCACGAGTCACCGCCGAAAGCCCTCTGATGATCACCACCGGAGCAGCACCAGGTTCACCTGTGTTTACCTGAACGTTTACACCTGCAACCCTACCCTGCAACATCCCTTCCATATTCTCAGCAACCTGAGAACCCGCCAGGTCAGACATTTTGATATTGGAAATGGAGCCTACATTGTCTTTCGCTTTTTGTTCTCCATAAGCCACTTCGATTACAACTTCGTCGAGTTGCTCTGCATCAGAAGCCATCGCTACATCTATTACAGATTGAGCACCAATAGTAATCACCTGGCTGGCATATCCAATGTATCTAAACTCCAATGCAGTGGCTCCAGCAGGCAAGGACAACTGGTAATAGCCCTCTATGTCAGTAGCAGCACCTCCACCATTAGGTGATATGATCACTGAAACTCCCGGAAGGCCTTCACCTTCTTCTCCGGTTACCCTTCCTTTCACAATTTTTCCCTGTGCATATATCAGGTTTGATATACTGGCGGAAAGTAAAATGAATAGTAATATTTTCTTCATATTAAATATATTTTTTTTCATATAAAATTTATTTAAAACCCAAACTTATGTTCATGATCTAAGACATGAACCACACCGTTTGTAGTCTGAATATCACCGGAGGTAACCAACACTTCTGCCGATGTAGTACTCTTTTTATCTGCTTTCAAACTGGCATATAAGTCAGCATCAGTGTATATAATGTTTTTAGCTCCTACATTCTGAACACCTTTGTATTCTCCAGATACTATTTTCACATTCATGTTGATAGCATTGGCAGTGACTACATCGTCACCAAGTCCCGAGGTAATGCTATTTCGTAGCATTTTAGCATCCACTATGATGTACTTCTGAAGTAAAGAGTCTAAATCATCCACATTTGCTTCTGCAACTGAACCGTAATCCATACTACCCAGGTAGTTAAGAATTGATTCATTTTGCAAAGCGAACAATGTGACATTGTCTTGATTGACAAGTGCTTTTCTATCTGTCTGATCTATGACCTTCACCAGCTCTGAAAAATTGTTCGGATGTGCACTCAAATAATCGTAGCTTGTCATATTAACCACTCCTGAAGCAGTACCGGATTCTATAAAATAGTCCTCTGTACATGAAGTAATCACAACTGCAAGTACGAGCAATAATTTTCCTTTAAATATATTTTTCATATTCGTACTATTTTAGTTAATTCCAAAAAGGATTTTGAGTCATCAAAGCATTGTTATCAAATGCTTCACTTGAAATAGGCCAGTAAATTATCCCATCTCTGACATCAGCAGGAGATATAGTAGATACCTTCTCAGATACTTTACCAAATCTCACCAAATCAAAGAAGTCTTGCCCTTCTCCATATAATTCTCGTCTTCTTTCGGTAAAAATTGCCTCTTCCAGTGCTCCGTCATCCAGTTCTACATAATCAGGAAGTCCAGCTCTGTTTCTGACTTGATTTAGAAAGTCCTCTGAAGCTGAAGGATTAGTAACCATAGTGGCTTCTGCTCCTAGCAACAAGATGTCCGAATACCTGAAAAAGCTACTATTTACCAGTGGGAAATTGCCCTTTCTGTAAGAAACAGTTTCAGTTCCATCATTAATACTGAAATACTTCGTTCTTCTGGCATCTGATGAACTATAAAGAGCATTTACTTCTGAATAAGTTGGTGGATCTATTCTTGACAGTAGTTTACCATTGAAAAACACCTGATCATTGAACATATCAGAATTCAAATCCTGATACTCAAAATCAGAATTGAAGTTTGAAAGAGCAGAAAACACAAATATGTTTTCAATTGTATTACCCTCGAAAACCCTGGACAAATCATTGGCCAAATCGTGCAACTCATACCTTTCAAGGTTAATTAGATTGTTCACCGCTTCTAATGACAATGGATAATTTCCATTCCATGCATGAATATGCGCAAGTAAAGCATAACACGCTCCCTTAGTAGCTCTGGTTATTGAAGAGCTAAAATCTTCATCACCGCTTTCTGTTAAATATACATCAGGAAGTACAGCCGAAATAGCAGTTAAATCTGTAATCAGGAAATCCAACAAATTAACTTCAGAAGTTCTGGACATGGCATCAATCTGGCTTGTTTTAGTAACCAAAGGAACATCTCCCCAAATTCTTGCCATATTGAAGTATAGAAATGCACGAATAAACTTTGCTTCCGCTATGATATTGTTTTTTTCCTCTTGAGTGATAAAGTCAGGTATATCACCGATCTTCTCAATGACCACATTGCATTGGGTAATTGCCTTATAAAACCTTCCCCAATCTTTCAAAGTACGAAACAATGCCTGGCTGGAATGCAACTCCTGATTGTACAATTCTTCAGCTTCAGGGCCATTTAGTTTCAGCAAACCAGATCTCACATCGCTATACAATGCCCAGGAAGTTTCGGTAACGATTGCCCTTCTGGCCAATACATAGGCTCCTGAGATGGCCATAAATGCACTCTCTCTTGTGGTAAAAAAATCTTCTTCTTCCCCTTTATTGAGGTCATTGATCTCCAAAGTATCACACGATACTACAGGAAGCCACAAGCTCAACAACAGAGAGAGTTTTATCAGTAAACTTTTTCTATTTTTCATAATTATAATCCTAAGCTTAGTCCAATTGAAACTGATTTGTAACGAGGAGTTCCCGTGGTATAAAGATTGAATCCATTAACTGCATTCCAGTTTTCCTCTGGGTCTAACCCACTATAGTTGGAACCAGCAACAAACAGATTTTGTCCGGTTATGAAAACCCGACCACTTCCAAAACCAAGTTTTGAAAGAGTAGATTCACTGAAATTGTATCCGAATGTCAAACTGTTCAACCTGATATATGATGAGCTCTCTATCGCTGCAATGCCTTGAATACTTACATCGTTAGCATCAGAATTCAATAAGTAATAATTTGTACTGGAGCCATTGCCTTCAAACATTCCTCTATTCAACTCATCAACATTGGATGTGTATCTCTCACTCACAGATTCGGTAAGGATTTTTCCTCCAAATGAGTAAGAAAACAATCCATCAAGGTAAAATCCTTTGAATTCCAGTGTGTTGCCAAACCCTCCGTACACATCAGGCTGTGGGCTACCCACAAAATACCTGTCATTTTGATCCAGAATATAATCACCATTCTTATCCAAAATCTTTGGCATTCCTTCTCCAAGCTCTACACCGGAATAATTTAGTTTCAATCCTGTAGCAGGGTCAACCGGAACATCAGAGTCACTGGTATAAACTCCATTGGCAGCATGAGCATAGAATCCGTTTATTGGTCTTCCTTCAGTGATTGACCCGTAAAACAGATTGTTGGCATCAGCAGGCATCTCAGTTACTTTGTTGGCGATCAAGGAAGCATTTAGCCTCGTGTTCCATGAAACCTCTCCTACCGCAACATTTGCAGATACACCTAAATTGAAGCCGGTATTTTTCATACCAATACCATTTTTTACTTCTTCAGAGTATCCCACAGTGTTTGGTAGCATTACCTGATAGTGGTAATTACTAATACTATTTGTGAAATAGTCGGCCGACACAAACCACTTGTTGTTCAATAAACCTAAGTCAACTCCAAAATTGTAGTTGGTAGATTTAGGATTGGTAAAACTGTGGTTGGTTCTTGAATATCTGGTAACACCAGTACCATTCTCTCTCACTCCGGCATAATCTCCTATGGTGCGTATATCACTTTTCCAAAGATGGTCTTCGGTGGGTAAAATTCCAGACTTGCCATAATCAGCCTTCAGGTTTGCATAAGAAATCCAACTCACGTCTTCCAATAAAGAAGTTTGGGCTATGTCCCAACTGGCACCAACCGCAGGATAGATTCCCCAACGCTCATCTTTCGGAAGCTTGGAGGTACCATCTGCTCTAATCACTCCACTTAACACAAGTCCATCCAGCACCTCATAGTTAGCATCAGCAAAAAATGACAACAGTGCATTCTTTGACAAGAAACTTCCACCGTCTATAGCACTAAGTGATATTCCTGTTATGGTTTTAACAAAGTTACTGGTTCCGGTAGCGTCTCTATCAGCAGACACTTCAGTGTATTGTCTGTCATCAACTATGATGCTCTGACCAATTGTAACATTAAGTAGACGCCCGTTAATCTTTTTAGAATAAGCCAACGTGTTTTCATTCATTACCTGCTGCCTTCTGGTAGTAAATGAACTGATGAAAACCCTTCCGCTGTTTACTGTGGATGGCACAAAATAGTCTCTCCTACCAGTCTCATAATCAAGGCCTATGTTAGAATTGAAAGTTAAATTATCAGAAAACGCATAGTTGAGGTTGATGGCAGACAACAAATGATTGTTTACATTAACATCTCTCAACTGATCGTCATCTTCGAAAATGGTAGCCGGAAAAATTGGATTATCATTTTCAGCAAAAAATGATTGCTGAAACAAGTTGGATGTACTGTTTCCTCTATCCACTCTCGCAGCAAGCAACATCACTCCCAAGGTAAGTTTGTTGGTTACATTGTAGGTGGTGTTAAGATTGAGGTTCAATCGTTTCAGACCAACACCACTTTTCGGTGACTCTTCATTGTAATACCCCATGTGTAGCAGATAGTTTCCATAAACCCCACTATTACCAATGTTCATATTTACATTCTGAACAGACCGGGTCTCATAATTGTCCTTTTGCCAATCTGTGTTATAGCCATAAAATGCATTGGTACTATCACTCAGGTACATTGGGATTTCAATTCCATCCAGATCGCCAGGCAGTACAATAGCTTTATTATAAAGACTTCTCAACCTTCTTCTTTCTGCATTTCCACTGATGGTTGATCTCAACTGAGGAACGAAATTGACTCCACCGGAAACACTGACAGAGATCTTTGTGCTTTCATAAGCTGCTCCATCTTTAGTAGTAATTGAAATGATTCCATTGGCTCCTCTGGCTCCATATCTTGCCAAAGAAATCGCAGAGTTCAACACCTCAATAGACTCTATATACTCAGGGCTAATCTGGCTAAGTGGATTAATTTGCGACGCTTCAGATGCATCTACATAAATTGGCACTCCATTTAACAAAATCAATGGTCGGTTTTCAATGCCTACAGATGCTGTATTTACTGTATTTACTGACATCACACTTTGAATACCCGGAGAGCCATTCCAGTTTTGAACAAAAAAGCCTGATAGCCTTCCCTGAAGTAGATCTTCCAAATCTGCCGCAGGTATGTCTTTCAACTCATTGCCATAAATCTTTTTATGGTTGGCTTTTATTTCCTTCTCTACCAAGAGAGAATCTTGTTCTGAAGAAGTCGATTGCTTCGACTTCTTGTCATTTCCAATGTCATATCCACCAGAGGCCTGAATATTTGCTACCAAAAGAATTTGCAACAAAATCACACAACCTGAAAGTTTAAAACCCACATTGGTTTTTGGTTGTAAATTTTTTGTCATATTATCATAGGTTTTATTAGTTTTTCTAATTTTAAACATTAGTGCTTTTTAAAATTTTTATTTAGTAAGAACACTTTGAAAAGTAAGCCGACACGGTACATGTACATGTGCCAGCTTTCGAAAAATTTTATTCGTTGTATAGAGCTAACATTTCGGCAGCAGAAAGTGCATAGTCGAAAATATAGGTATTAGAAACTTTCCCCTCGAACCAGTCTCCATAGGAAGCTGTACCCTCCTGAGCTATTCGTATCGGGAATCCGCTATTTATTTCCCCGGTCAAACCTGCCAAAGATGAAGAACCCATTTCGACACCATCCTGATACACAGTAGCATTACCATCCCTATCAAAAGTAGCTGCTATTAAATGCCAGGCACCATCATTAACAATTCCACCATTTATATCAACTCGTTCTCTATTTGTGTCAGCCACATTTAGCTTCCAGGTACTATTGCCACGAAAAGCCAGGACAAAGCCAGGATTACCACCACTGCCCCAATCTTTATCACCTATTATTGATGGATCGCTATTTGTGGCGGTAGTATTTACCCAGAGGGCAACAGAAAAATCTTTGTCATATCTAAAATCAAGACTGGATTCCTGATTGGTAACTGTCAATTCATCTACTATAGTCAGGTATTCAGGATCACCATTATACGTTCTTACAAGCCTGCCCGTACCATTGACATCTTCTACTGTGTAAACGCCTGAAGACTTATCATCAACAGTCAGTAAAAAGTTCTCTCCCTCTGAGGTTCGATACTGCACACTGTTCTGCATTGCGGCTACCTCTGCTGCGGTCACAGCATAGTCATATATGATAGGCTCACCAGATTGACCTGGAAAAAAATCTCCATAAGTTCCTGTACCATCTTGTCCCAAATTGATTGGAAAACCGCTGTTCATATCACCAACTGCTGACATATTTGCTCTGCCCAGTTCCATTCCATCCTGATAGATCACTACATCTCCATCTCTATCCAATGATGCCACCAGGTGATGCCATTTTCCGTCATCCACTTTTTTCTCAGCTCTCATTGCGTCACTTACTGTTACATCCAATCTATTTCCTTCACCATCGGCCAAATTAATTTTCCATCTTTCATGAGTAAGGAACATAGTAAAGCCTTTGTTGCCACCACTACCCCAATCTTTATCACCAATAATGGATGGATCACTTACATCTTCGGTTATCTTAACCCATAAAGACACAGAGAAATCTTCAGTATAGCGGAAGCTCAAAGCATCAGTATCAATGATTTCTACATAGTCATCTTCTCCATCAAAAGTAAAAAGGTGACCATAAGTACTGTTTTCTTCTACTAAAGCACCATTCACCAAGGTTTTCAATTCCAGTATCTCACCACCTTGTTTTTTAAGAAAGCCATAAGCTCTCGGTCTGATGTTGGCCATGTAAAATACAAAGTCCAATGTCTGAACTGAAGCTTCTTCGTTACCCGATGCGTTGTTATAGGTAATAACAAATGATAATGAACCCTCATCTCCAGGGCCAAAGTTTAAATCATCAAAGTTAGAAGAAAATGAAACCACATACTCATTATCATCATTGATTGTAGGGACAGCTAGTTCTTTAAGCACTTTGTTGTCACCTATTAAGACTTCAATTTTGGAGGGCTCTAGTTTCATCACCACATCCAAAGACACATCTTTTCCGGGAAGGTAACGATCGGATTTGGAAGGGTCGTAAGACAAGGCTGCCAACTCTTCTTCGGTATAAGGCTCTCCGGTTTCAGGATTATCGTGCCTGATCACAGCTTCATTACCAACCAAACGCTCATCAACCGGAACTTCTTCCAATTGTGCAGCTACGATCGGTTCGGTTATTTGCTCTTCACAGGAAATAATCAAAGTCAGGAAACAAAGTGCCACCAACGACAGCAAACCAAGCTTCCATTTCGATAATCTAATAGCAGAAAGTTTTTCTCTAATTAGTAACAGTTTTACCATATTTTAATTGGTTTAGTTAAGTTTTTTTTCAACGAAATATTGAGCGTTTTTCAAAATATCAAAACACGTCCTCTTTTATTATCGTACAATTAAACTCGACTTCTTGCTGTCATCCCAATGCCTATTATTAATTAATAAATTATTAATCATTAATTACTATTAATTAATAATACAACAAGAGCTAAAACCCTTTCTGATTAGTCTTTTTAAAGAATTTTGGAAGAAAATAATCAATCCTTCAGGCAGATCATGAATCAAACATTAATGATCTGAAAATTTGATTTACAGGAACAAGTGAGAGTGAAAGAAAATTAGTCGGGTATAAAATTGGTATGAAATTTCTCAGGAGAAATCCGGATGTGGGAAATTATTGAATAGCAAGAAATGGCGCAAATGACACTTCTAAATCTTAATTAAAATTGCTAGAGAAAAATCATCTAATTGCCCTCATAAGAAAAGCGTTTCCGGCCTATTTCAACAACAGCCTCAACACTCTTTATAACAGCTGTACCTCCTGCTCCTGTGGTAGATACTGCTCCTGTTAAGTTCCCAAAATCCTGGCATTCGGGATAAGGTCTTCCCTGCACTAGTTTATGGATAAACCCTGCATCAAAACTATCACCGGCACCTATGGCATCTACCAGTTGGTCGTTAAGGTAAGCAGCTTTTTGGTAGAACTCACCTCCATAATACATCAACGACCCTTTGCTGCCCTGCTTCACAACGATGCAATTAAGCACGTCCTCCAAAGACAAAACGGCTTCTTTTACATCTTCGATTCCTGTAAGGAAACATAATTCCGTCTCATTGGGTAGAAAGATATCAACATGAGGCAATAAGCTTTTCAGGTCAAGATCCCACTTTTCAGCCGGATCAAACTGCGGATCCAAAGAGGTAGTCATCCCGGCCTTTTTTGCTCTGGCAAACAACTCTACCACATCTTTCTTCAATCCGGGTTGTAAAAAAATAGATGCGACATGCATGTGTTTGGCTATGGTAAAATGACTGTGCAACACATTTTCTAAAGAGAAATAAGCCATTGCTCCCTGATACGTAACCATTGCCCTGTCTTCATCATAGCTGAGAGCAACAGTTGCCCCGGTACCGTAAACATCAGATTTGACAATGTGCTCGGTATTTATACCGTTCGCTTGAAACATATCAACAATATAATGTCCATTGGTGTCATTGCCCAGCATACCCAGAAAAGCAACTTTAGAGCCCAAACTACTGGCATTGTAAGCGAAATTAGTAGCTGATCCGCCAATGGTAGTTTCCATCTCTTCACATAAAATCTCTTTCCCCACTACGGGTGCTGATTCTATTTTATTAAGAATAATATCTACGTTTAAATCACCTATTGTTAATATATCGAACTCTTTCATCAATTGTTATTTGTATATTTTCACTCCCTTTACTACCCGGGAAATAGCTCCATTGCTGGAAGGCTGATCGGGATTCAAAGTTAGCTCTATAGATTTGTAATAGCCAATAACCTGTGCTGGCAATACAATCACCACAGGCATAAAGTCTTCATTCAATGCTTCCAAATTAGCAACTGACAATATTATATCTAAATCAACATTATATATTTCACCCTTCCATTCAGTCACACCTACCGAGAACTTAAATTGGTCATTTGATTCTATCTGTCTCACCAAATCCAATTCATATTTATTAGGATTTGTTTTATTTGAAAATAGATAAACAATCAACGTATCTGAAGTCAAAACCACCTTTGGGCCATGCCGAAAACCCAGAAAAGAATCGTGCTTGCATAGTACCTTCCCGCTTGTCAGCTCCTGCACTTTCAATTGAGATTCTCTGGCTGCTCCCAATTGTGAGCCGGATCCTAAGAACACAACACGGTCAAAATCCATTTTAGAAATTTTCTTAAGTTTCTCAGCATAATTCTCCAGCACATTTTCAGCGTATTCTGTAAGAATATCTACCTGAGGCTTCAAAGATGGCAACTCTGACAAGCGAGACATTAACACTCCAGCCAATAGCATGGAAGTAAAACTTGAGGTCATTGCCAACCCCTTATCATTGGCTGATTCCGGCAAGGTGAAAATCAGGCTCTTTTCATCTCCTGTCTTAGCCTGGGCGAGCTTTCCTTCACGGCTACAAGTAATAATCAAGTGATAAACCTGATCACAGATTTCATCGGCCAACTCCACAGCCGCCAGACTTTCCGGACTATCCCCAGATCGGGCAAACGAAATCAGAAGTAACGGTATGCGTTTTTGAAGGTACAATTGCGGATGAGAAACTATATCGGTAGTAGAAACAGCTCTGGATAGTATGTCACAATTCTTTTGAAAAATACCTTGCAAAACTTCCCCAATGTATGCAGAACTTCCTGCACCTGTAAGGACAATATGTAGCTGATCAATAGAGAGTACATTGTTAATAAAGCTGGTAAGTTCTTTCCCCCCATCCAACAACTTTAGGTACGTCTGCTGCCAAACCAATGGCTGACGGGATATCTCTTCCGATGTATATACATCTCCTGCCCTGCTGTTTTCCACTCCCTTATTCAAATAATTCACCTGCTTCTACTTAATTTCATAATCTTTTCTTTTCAAAGATAGCATCCAGGCCGAATGTTTGCAAAAGTATTTGTAAGACTAAATGTTTATATTTGAAATGTTTTGAAAGTAATGAAGATCAGAGGTTGATTATTTTATTGTAAATAATCCATGCTGTCAATTACCTTCAAATTAAAAATGATTTATACCTTAGCGTGCCCAATGCATCAATTTTATTGAACTATGAATTACGACAAACAAAAGATGAAATCGACAGTTAGAAGGAGAACTGTAATTTTAGAAAAGTTAGAAACTGACAATCAGGTCAATGTCAGCCAGCTAAGCGAAGAGTTTGGAGTAAGTGAAGTAACAGTAAGAAATGATCTGGCGCAACTTGAACTTAAAAACCTACTGATTCGCGCCCGAGGAGGTGCCATCAAGATTAGCAGAGTGGGCATGGATCACCAACTTTCTGAAAAGAATAAAATCAATATCAAGGAGAAACGTAAAATCGGAAAAGCTGCCGCACAACTGGTCAGCAATAATGATACAATCATTATCGATTCGGGATCAACTACAGCCGAACTGGCCCACAACCTGGAAAACATCACCAACCTCAATGTAATTACCAATGCGCTGAATATTGCCAGCCAATTGTCGAGTCAAAAAAGCATCAATGTGATCGTACCGGGTGGTTTTCTCAGACCGGAATCATTGTCGCTGGTAGGTGCTCCGGCTGAAAACACCTTTCAGAACTACTATTGCGACAAGCTCTTTCTGGGTGTAGATGGTCTGGATATAGAACATGGCCTTTCTACCCCCAACATCGAGGAAGCCCACTTGAACCAAAAGATGATCAATATTTCCAAACAAGTGATCCTCCTGGCCGACTCAAGCAAATTTTCAAAAAGAAGCCTGGCCTTTATTTGTCCGATAAACAAGGTTGACATCTTAGTTACGGACAGTGGCATTACCAAAGAATTCAAAAAACAACTCGAAAACATAGGCATTACGGTACTGATTGCCTGATTACCATTCTAACGAATTTAAAAACCCTTATTGTTCACACCCCCAACTGCTAAATAAAGTGAGTTTTTGGAATCTTCTAAAGTTGACTCTTCAGGACAAACAACCTTCCAGATCACAGTTGCATAAATTTCATATTTTTATACCATACCTCACTTGAAATGTCTGACTATGAGGATCCGTCTTAGACCTATTAAAATTATAAAGAATCAAAAGACTTCCATTTATTCCGGAACGGTGTTTAAAGTCCTTTCCAAGGCCAAGAAGCCAACGTTGAGACCATACTCTTGCTGATTGATCGGCATTCGCATCTTTATCTACCACTCCTGTTCTTTCGTATTCTCCATGCAGGTAGATTTTTTTCAATAGGGCATACTCCAGAAAAGAACGATATCCTACCAAATCTTCTTCCTTACTTGATCCTTCTCCTATTTTTGCTCTCCCATTTACTCCAAATCCGACAGATGCTTTTCCGGTTAATTTATAGGCTATTGATGGAGAATAATCTATCAACAGTGGTTTGTGACCTCCTATTTGGATATAGCCGGCTATCGTAAATCTTTGTACCAAAGTATTCTCATTTATTGATTCCATATCCTGATCAAACAAATATTTGAGATAATCTCTTAGGGTGTGTTTTTTCTTTATAACCTCCAGTTCTTTTCTGGCCACAACTAATGCTTTCGATTTTCCCAGAAAATGATCTTCATGGTCACTAAGGGTTTCCTCCAGCAAATCAGAATCTTTTATTCGCTCTTCAAATTCCATTTTTTTTCCCGGAATATCTGCCATCATCTGTTTGTATTGGTCAGCATTTATGATTTCTTCGTATGACGCAATGATGTCATCACTTCCGTTAGGATTACTTGATAAATCGCCTAGAATATTTTCATTCAACTTGTGTTGCAGCTGTTCTTTCAAAATCATCTCAACAGCAGATGAATAATCGAAATGGTTAAGACTGTCATCTAAAGATTTGACATCTGAAAGATAATCGATATAAAGGCTATTACTAGTTGGTGGTGCTATAGAATCCGTGAGGTTTGAAAGATACGTATTTTTGTATTTTCCCCAATCAATGGAGTCCGGGCTTAAAGTATTAATAATCATACTATCAGGAATATTATATTTACTTTCAAGAAGCCGTATTTGATCTTGTTTAAAAGACTTTTGTATTTGAAGTAAGCTGTCTTTCAAATACCCTCTTTTGTTTTCTATGTAAGTGGAGTCAAAAAACATACTTAAGTAATCATTACCAAGGTATTTTTGCTGATAAGAGGAGAAAATGCTACCACCGGAATTCGACCAAAGCTCTCTAAAATAGGAAGAGTCTATTGCCTGTTGAGGAACTTTACCTGCCAGGTATTTTTGCCGATAAGCAGCTTGTATGCTGTCAAATTTCATTTCAAACTTTCTATCCTGCAATTTCAAGTTCCTTTTCTTCTCTGTTTTCAATTTGCGCCATTCCTTTTTTGCTTCTTTGTCCAAACCCTTTGGTACAGACTCCTTAGTATTACTTAGGTCAATAGTGAGTGATTTCGGGTAAAATACCTTTGTCTGAGCTGTTACTTTATTAAATAATTGAAAAAATGACAAAACAAAAACATAACTTATTACGGCTAATCGGTATTTGTAGGTATTGAAAAAAAAAAGATATCATTCGTTTTTTAAAGCTGTCTTTGCTGTGTAGAGGTTATACCAAAAAAACCTTATAAAATCATTTTAACCTGATTAGTATATGATTTTCAGATCGAAAAAGCATATGACTGTATTAAAAGGACTCATACAAAAAACCTTTGAAGTATTCTTTTCAAATATGTAATGTAGTCTGATTAAATAATATATTCTTTAAAAGAATATATTAAAAACGATATTGAGTCATTATTTAATTTTTTAATAATGTTATATTAATAATAAATTTTGAATTAAAAAAAAGTTAAACTAAGTTTAATTTTCTGAGTAACAAAGGCAAGTTTTGTTCAAAAGTAATTTTAATTATTAAGGGATTCACCTAAATACCCCGTTCTTTTAAGTCTTCCGAAGGATGACTTGAAAGTAATGAATGAAAGGTAGAGACTTTGTCTCGGAGGTAAACTATTCCCTCGAAGTGAAAGAAGGAGACAAACTGGAGCTGGACGTCAACGTCTTTTTCGTTGAGGATGATAACGACGAAGTATTCCCAGGGCTGATGGGCTTTTTGGCGAGTAGCTTTGGCGTATCCAATGGCATAGGCAGTGAAACAGCCCATATCTACGATGGATTGGAAAATGCCTCCGGCCTGCTGGCACTCTCACTCACCAATTCATCAAATGCACCAAGGGCCTACCTGATGTGCATGGTCTTCGACCAGGACTATGTACTTATCGACCCGACCACCGGAGGCTATGACTTCTATGCCCCCGTACCGGAAGCTGCGGCTACAGAAACCCAAAATATCTCCCTGGAGATAGACATTCCCGAAAACGCAAAGTATATTTACACCTATGTGGCCAACGAAAGTGCTGGCACCAATGTGTTCTTTGACGATTTTACTGTAAAGCAGCTTGGCGTAGATATTACCCAGACCACAGACTACTATCCCTTTGGAAGTGTGCTAAGCCATTGGCAGAAGGAGGTATACAGGTTTGGATATCAAGGCCAGTTTGCAGAGGAAGATGAAGAAACGGGTTTTAATGCCTTCGAGCTTCGAGCCTTCGATAGCAACATAGGTAGATGGATGGCCCCCGACCCTTACAGACAATTTGCATCACCTTATAATGGTATGGGAAATAATCCGGTTTATCTGATCGATAGAAATGGCGGTTGTGCCGGTGACGATATTGATTGTATTAATGCTGCAAAAGCTGCTGGATTTACAAGTAACTCAGACATAGCAGCCTATCAAAATTTGGAAAGGTTAGGTGTTGAAGACAGCAGATGGGGCTTTTTTGATGAGCTTTTGTTTAGGTTAAATGAAGGCGGTGGTGGATTTGTGTATTATGGAGACAATTCAGCTGGCTGGCCTGACGAAGTTCGAGCTGGTTTTGCCTCTGATATCATAGAAAACCCGACGGAAGGGCTGGTGGTATTTAAAGAATTGAATAGTAAGGTTCCTAAGTTTCAATTTGATAATCGTACACCAATCACGAAATCAAATTACAAGAAATTGCTGGATTTAATGGGAGATGGAAAATTTCTTTTCGAGTCAGGAGGTAAAGTAGTTGAAGTTACACTTGACCCTAACAAAGCCAATGAAATATTGAGAAACGCCATATCTACACATAATGGAATCAATCGTTATCCAGTAGGTCAAGGGGCAATGATGAGACCAGGAGGCATAGCAGGAGGTGGAAATATACTTGGCCCAGACAGTTTATTATATGAATTCCGAACAACTTTTTCCGATGGTACTGTTGCGAGGGATACTTTTGAGATAGAATAAATTATGAAGATTATGCCTTTTTCTCTCATTATGTTTAGTATTCTTTTCAGTTGCTCAGTGAGCCAAGATAAAGAAGAATATTATGATAATGGCAAATTAAAAAAACGCTGTGATGCGAATCGCTGCAAAGAGTACTATGAAAATGGTCTTATTAAAGCTGATTATCAGCATAGAAACAATACTCTACACGGGGAACACATTTTGTATGGTCTGGATAGCTCAAGAAGGGTTAGTAATTATTCACAAGGGATTCTCAACGGAGAATCGAAGCTTTATTATTCTGATGGTAAACTAAAAGCTAAAGAAAATTACCAAGATGGGGTTTTAAAGGGGACAATATTAGTGTATGATAAGTCAGGAGCTTTAAGAAAGAAATCAAAGGTTTTGACTATCAGGAAACAGAATATCGAAATCATGCATGAAATACTATATGATGAGAAAGGAGATATTGTTTCGGATTCAAACGATATAATTGAGTTCTCGAAAAATGATGAATTTGAATTTGGTAAAGAGGCTTTTTTTGAAATATCATACAAAAAATCAAGATGGAACAATTTCGTTTCCTTAACTGGAAGTGATGATGTCTATGACCAACACTTTTTTATTAAAGATTCCACAAAAGTCGATACAACTTCATTTTTCATGAGTAGTAATATTCGAATTCCTATTAATACCAATAAAGTAGGTTTGAATGTTTTGAGAGGGGTTTTGATGAATGTAGATACGGTTAAAGTGTTGGATAATAAATCAGCAGTTGTTGACCATGTTGACAAGTATTTTGAGTTTACTTATAATGTTAAGTAATATTAATCCACCGTTGTTTTAAGTGTTGCGTAGCACACTTGAAACTTTATAAAGAAATGTAGTGTCTGTGACACGGTGTAAAAGAAGTCCGTTCTTTTAAGTCTTCCGAAGGATGACTTGAAAGTAATGAATGAAAGGTAGAGACTTTGTCTCGGAGGTAAACTATTCCCTCGAAGTGAAAGAAGGGGACAAACTGGAGCTGGACGTCAACGTCTTTTTCGTTGAGGATGATAACGACGAAGTATTCCCAGGGCTAATGGGCTTTCTGGCAAGCAGCTTTGGCGTGTCCAATGGCATAGGCAGTGAGACGGCTCAAATCTACGATGGGTTGGAAAATGCCTCCGGCCTGCTGGCACTCTCGCTCACCAATTCATCAAATGCGCCAAGGGCCTACCTGATGTGCATGGTCTTCGATCAGGACTATGTACTTATCGACCCGACCGCCGGAGGCTATGACTTCTATGCACCCGTACCGGAAGCAGCCGCCACAGAAACCCAAAATATCTCCCTGGAGATAGATATTCCCGAAAACGCAAAGTATATTTACACCTATGTGGCCAACGAAAGTGCTGGCACCAATGTGTTCTTTGACGATTTTACTGTAGCACAGCTCGGCGTGGACATCACCCAGACTACTGACTACTATCCCTTTGGTTCTATCCTGAGCCACTGGCAGAAGGAAAATTACAGATTTGGGTATCAAGGAGAATTTGCAGAAGAAGACGAGGAGACTGGGTTTAATCATTTTGAGTTGAGGGAATATGATCCGATTGTTGGTAAATTTTTAATAGTTGATCCCAAAAGAATTGGTTTTTCTCCTTATATAGGTATGTCTAATAATCCGATTCGATTTACTGACCCTGATGGAGGTGGGCCTGAGGATATTATTGTTACTAATAAACAAGGAAAGGCATTATTTACAGTGGACGATGGAAGGGAAGAGATTACAACTATGACTGCTATTGATTTTTATAAAACGGGTAATCAATGGTTTTCACCGAATGCAGATAACTATATGCCTTTAATATCTGTTAGTCCAGAACTTACTAGTTTGTTAGAAAAGAATTTTACCTGGCAAGATATCGTGGATTTTTCAGAACAAACATTTGGAGCTCCTTCATTTGCTCAATATGGCGATGCAGATTGGAAACGGGCGGCTGAAGGTGCAGATGGACATTTCTTAGTTACTGTAAATGGAAAACCATATTGGGCTGATGCAATAGGTCAAATACCTTTTGGTATCTGGGCTTATAAAGAAACAGGAAGTCTTAAAGATGTCATTACTTTAGGGTTCCAGTTCGACAATGGAAGTCCACTCAACGTTTTGAAGGATAACGTGGAGATGAATAATCATTTTGATATTTATTGGGTGATTAGGGCTGCTCGTTATGCACATGGTAGGTATTATAGTATTGGAAATGGGATGTATCAAGAGAGGAATAAAATACCTAGTCCGAATATACTTGGCAGTCCAATAAATAAAAAATTGTTTTAGAAGATGAAGAATACAATTATTCAATCTGTTCTACTACTAATCTTGGTTTATTTAGGATGGGAGCTAGTTTCTAACATTATAGAACCAAAAGGAAGCAATTGGATGTGGATAATGGAAATGAATATATATTCAATTTGGGTCTTTGTTATAATAACAATTGGTAACTATGTATCTGGATTGCATGGCTATAAAGGGATGTTGTTAGTTCTTGTCTTTCAATTTTTAGTGCTACTGACAATTTGGTTTTTTAAGTTTGACTTAAGACCATTAAGGGCTACATACCTTTTAATTTGTGGTCTTTGTGTGATCGCCTACCCTGTTTTAGAAAAACATATGCATAAAAAGAAATCGATTGATTTGTAACCCGTTCTTTTAAGTCTTCCGAAGGATGACTTGAAAGTAATGAATGAAAGGCAGAGACCCCGTTGTTTTAAGTGTTGCGTAGCACACTTGAAACTTTATAAAGAAATGTAGTGTCTGTGACACGGTGCAAAAGAAGCGTGTAGATCCCGTTCTTTTAAGTCTTCCGAAGGATGACTTGAAAGTAATGAATGAAAGGCAGAGACTTTGTCTCGGAAGTAAACCATTATAGTTGCTATATTTGATCCTATGTCGGCTTATAAATTCAATGATCCTGATGGGATTTACTTTGTTACCTTCACGGTGGTAGAGTGGGTAGATATTTTTACCCGATCAGAATACAAGCGCATCGTATTGGAAAGCCTCCGGTTTTGTCAAAAAGAGAAGGGATTGGAGATTTACGGATGGGTAATAATGAGCAACCACCTGCATTTGATCATATCCAGAGCTGCCAGTGGTCAGACACTTTCTGATATTGTGCGGGATTTTAAAAAGTTCACGTCTTCAAAAATCATTGAAGCCATAGAAAAGAACAAATGTGAAAGTAGAAGAAACTGGATGTTGTGGATATTTTCATCTGCAGGCAAGAAAAACCGTAACAATACGAACTACCAGTTTTGGAAGCAGGATAACCATGCTGAGCACTTGATGTCTAATAAATTTATGGATCAAAAACTGAATTATATACACATGAATCCTGTAAATGCTGATATGGTAGATGAACCGGAAGAGTACCGATATTCAAGTGCCAGAGACTATTCGGGGAAGAAAGGGTTGCTGTCACTCAAAATGATAGAATAAGTGATACCGTGTCACAGACACTGGTTTTCATAATAGGTTTCAAGTGATCTTTCAGAACACTTAAAACAACAGGTAGAGATACTAAGAGTGTATAGTATAGATCGATTTCAGTTCAAAGGGTTTGTTCACAACTCCAGAATAAAGCATTTTGCGGATTTTGAATACTCACTTTTACAGGATTAATGATTTTGACAAGGTGAAAGAAGAAATGAATATTTAATTAATTATTAACGTTTCTTCCACTTCTTTGGGTCTTTACTGGTATTGAACACAGCCTTTACGGTGACGATTTTGTTTTCTTCATCAATCGTGAAATGAATCATGTAAGGGTACTTTTTGATAGGCAGGCAATGCACGTCATCATACCTGACCTGAAAGAAAGGGTTTGTTTTTAACTTTTTGAAGTAGGTTTTTACTTCGGCGTGGAATTTACGGCCAAGGCCAGGTTTTTGTTCGTTGTACCAGTCGATACCTTCCTGAATGTCATCATGAGCCTCTGGCTCGGCTTTGATTTTATACGCCATTAATCAAATCTGAAATTATCCTGTACCTGATCCCAGTCCAGTAACCTATCAGGGTTTTCTTTAGACTTTAGCGAACGTTCACGTACAATAGCTTTATGCTCTTCAGGAATAATGTCCAGCTCTTCAGCTTTATCAAAACCAAGATTTTTGACAAGCTCAATAAAGAACTGATACTTACTGTCAGGGATGTTTAATGTGACTTGTTTCATAATGCAGCTACATTTTTGTTGAAGAAATCTTTGAACATAGATTTGGTTAACACACCGTCAATGATACGAAAAATCGCTTGCTTGTCCTCTTTTTCCAATTGCTCGATAAGCTTCATTCGTTCCATTACAGATTTATTTTCAATAGTAACACCTTGTGGTAGATCGCCCTCATGGTTGATGATCTGATCAACGGTCATGTCAAAAAGTTTACTGATCTTATCTAAAGCATCGACAGGTGGTTCACCCTCTTCCTTTTCCATTTTGTTGTAGTTGGCAAGGTGCAAACCCGCAGTAGCAGCCTCTTCTTTTTGCAACAGCCCTTTCTTCGCTCTTATCTCCTTGATGTTTATTCCTACTTGTAGCATATCTCTATAAATACGGTATAGTACAAAGATAGTCTTAAAGTGAATTTTAAGCAATGTAAGCCCCGTTCTTTTAAGTCTCTTCCGAAGGATGACTTGAAAGTAATGAATGAAAGAGACTTTGTCTCGGTGGTAAACTATCAATCAAGCTAAAAGCTTCAAACAAAGTCAAACCACAAGTTACGCTGCACTAAACTTGCGGTAGAAAAGTGGATCCTGGAACTGCTACATTTGACAGGACAGTAAGTTAAGCTCGTTAAGCTAAATTTACATAAGATGAAACAAGAAAGAAGACACTTCGATAAGGAGTTCAAAATGATGGCAGTAAATCTGTGTTTGACAGGGAAGTCAACCAA